>DASTDD010000221.1:0-23622 GCA_035710545.1 Steroidobacteraceae bacterium | reverse complement strand
GACGGCATCCTTTACCCGCAGCGCGTGCAGGACCTGCGCAACTTTGGCTTCGAGGACGCACTGGCGGGACAGATGACGCCCATGGGGGATTAGTCTATTGGCGTTCGGCCAGGGGGAGGCGTCAGTTCGGGACGATGTCGATGCCGATCCGCAGGTCGTGCTCCATCCGGACGGCCGGCTCGACTCCCTGATAGTAGCCGTCGATACGGCCCACCTCGCGATATCCCAGTGCCGCATAGAAGGCGTGGGCGACCTGATTGGAGGCGCGCAGCTCCAGTCCGATGACGAAAGTACCGGCGGTCATGGCCGTCGCTTCCAGCCAGGCCATCATCCGGCGGGCGACGCCCCGTCGCCGGTGGGCGGGGTCGACCGCCAGCAGATTCAGATGAGATACATCGTCACCGTACCGCATGATGGCGAATCCCGCGGTCTCGGCGCCGCTGCGAGCGACGAGTACCACGCTATCGGCGTGCCGGATATGCCAGATGATTCGTGCTGCGGTCCAGGCGGGTCTCAGTCCGGCCTCGATCTGCTCCTGTGACATCGCCGCGATGCGGCGGGCGTCCGCGGTGCGGGCAGGTTGCAGCCTGTACTCGTTCAGAGGTACCGGTCCCATCGCAGGTGCGAGTTGCTCATTCAGGCGAGTGTGTGAAAGACCCTCTGCACGTCCTCATCCTGCTCCAACTTGTCGATCAGCGTCAGCACCTCCGTCGCCTGCACCTCCGGCAGCTCCGTCGGTACGGTGCAGATGTACTCGTGCTCGGCGGACAGTGGTGAGATGCCGCGCGCCTCGAGGGCTTCCTGCAGCTTGCCGAAGTCTGCGAAGGCACAGCGTATCACGAGCTGCGGCTCGCCTTTCTCGCCACTGCTCTCGCCCATCTCCTCGAGGCCGTGGTCAATGAGATACAGCTCCAGGTCATCCTGGTCGATTCCCTCCGGGCTCAGACGGAATACGCCCATCTTCCGGAACAGAAAGCTGACGCTGCCGTTGGTCGCCAGATTGCCACCATTCTTGGTGATGATGTTGCGCACTCCGGCGACGGTCCGCGTCGGATTGTCGGTTGCCGTCTCCACGAGCAGCGCAACGCCGTGCGGAGCATATCCCTCATACAGCACCTGGTGATAGCTCGTGGCGTCACGGCCCGAGGCACGCTTGATGGCCGCCTCGACTTTGTCCTTCGGCATGTTGACCGCACGGGCGTTCTGGATCACCCGGCGCAGGGCCGGATTCGATGCGGGATCAGGGCCGCCGGACTTGACGGCGATGGTGATGTCCTTGGCGATGCGCGCAAACTGCTTCGCCATGCGGTTCCACCGCGCGAACATCGTGTGCTTGCGGACTTCGAATATGCGGCCCATGCATCAATCAGGGGCGGCTTTGCAGGCTGCGGCGCTGGAGGCAGCGTGGCCCCGTTTCAGCCCGGAAGAAAAACCCAAGCGATGTGCTCGCGGTACAGGTTCGATTCGCGAAGAGCATGCCAGTTGCGCAGACTTTTACGCCAGCTGCGCGTGAAGCATCCGCATGCGGCGACGCTGCACTCTCAGGCGGCGCTCGATCTCCTTCAGACGCTTCTGGAAGCTCGCGTGCTCCCAGTGCTCGGCGACCGCTCGCTTCTTTTCCTCGAGCCACTGCTCCTTGACCCGTGCCCAGTCGGACACCGCCGCGAGGAAGCTGTCGTACTCGTGAGCGATGCGCTGTCGCAGCTGCTCGATGTGCGAATGCCCGGCGGCTGCGGGAAGCCGCGCGAGCTTTTCCTGCGCCCGGGTGAACTGCATCGCCAGCAGCGCACGCTGAATCTGGAAAACCGGTGTGCGCTTCAGGCGCCGCGTCAGGCCTATCCACTGCAGGCCCGAGATGAGCCACTTCGTGGGATCCCATTGCCACCAGCGCACCCCATTGCGGTAGTCGTGTGCGAAGTTGTGGTGGAAATTGTGGTAGCCCTCGCCGTAGGTGAAAAACGCGAGCACGCCATTGTCGCGCGCCGTGTTCTGGTCGGTGTAGGGGCGGCTCCCCCACATATGAGCGAGGGAATTGATGAAGAACGTAACGTGATGGCTCACGACCAGACGCAGGATGCCCGCGAGCATGAACGTGCCCCAGAGGTCTCCGATGAGCCAGCCGGCGAGCAACGGCAGTCCGAAGTTGATGGCGATCGCCAGGGGAAGATAGAAGCGGTGCTGGAAGGCGAGCATCCGGTCGCGACGCAGATCCGGCACGTTGACGAAGTCCGGCACACCGCTTGGATACTCTCTGATCATCCAGCCCAGGTGGGCGAACCAGAAGCCGCGCCGTATCGAGTAAGGATCGCGCTCTTCATCATCGACGTTCAGATGGTGCGTCCGATGGCCGCTGGACC
The DNA here is from genome assembly GCA_035710545.1 of Steroidobacteraceae bacterium. GTDB lineage: Bacteria > Pseudomonadota > Gammaproteobacteria > Steroidobacterales > Steroidobacteraceae > 13-2-20CM-66-19. Next base: position 21,265 of record DASTDD010000221.1, on the reverse strand, counting down.
ACACGAGCACGCTGTTCTGCAGAGCCATCGTCCCGAACACCAGATAGAAGAGGCGCAGGCTCCAATGGGCCTCGTAGGTCCGGTGCGCCCAGAGGCGGTGGTATCCGCCCGTGATCGACATGCCATTGGCATAGAGAAAGAAGACAAAAAAGCCCCATGCGCCCGCCGAATATCCGTGCCTGATTCCGTACCAGGGCACGAGGGTCACCGCCGCAAGAAACGTCAGCAAAAACATCAACGTGGTCGACCAGATGCGGGGTGCCTCTGCCTGCGGGCCCGGTGGCAGGGGCTGGGCGGAGCTCGGATTCGGCATGGTCTACCTGTGTGGGTGCGGAACGCGGCGTAACGTAGCACGTCCGGCGTCGTTTTGCGGCGACTTGCATCAATCCGGAATGGCCCGACACCTTCCCCGGCGCCATCGTGGGTCGTTCCCTGTTGCGAGTCGGCCAGTTCGCTACAACCGGCCCTCACGCGGAGGCCTGCTGCGGGGAGAGGGACCGCCAACTGCCGCGGCCAGGCCAGGCGACCGCCGGGGTGGGGCTCAAGCCGAACCGCTGGGAAGCGAGGGACGTCGCCAGGCTAGCGGCCCACGGCGTGTCCTGAGCCTCAGACGGGGTCGTGCTTCTCGTAGCCTTCCGGGCCGGCGCCGTTGCAGGACACCTCGACGCGCTCACTGCGGGTCGCGGAGTAAGCCATGGTCATGAGCTGCTCGGGCGGCACGTTCGCGTTGTGATCGAACCGCAGCAGCCGTCCGTCCGGCATCGTCATGTACACCGCGACGATGAGGTTGCATTGCGTCACGACCACCGAGGTCAAAGGGTGGCCGGTCACGTCAGGCGCATTCGGCTCCACGGGAACTTCGGTCACGTTTGCCACGCGCACCGCGCTTTCGGGACTGGACCCGTTCGGAGCCACGCCCGCTGGATGCTGGTCCGCCTGCGAGCCTGTTACGGCCGGGTCTGCCTGCGCCGTTGGCGCAGGGCCGCGTGTCGTTGCACAACCTTGCAACGTTGCCAGGGCGATAGCCGCCCCAAGTGAAATCATCCGATACATCTGAGGATCCTCAGCGCACGAAATGTCCTGCGAGCTCCAGCAAGACGGGTGCCACGCAATGTCAGGCCCTGCGTGCGTGCATCACAGTCCGTGAGCGGCAGCGCACGGTCTACGTGCACCACTGTCGAGCATGAGCTCCGCTATTGCACAGGATGCGCTCATCGCACGGTTGCGCGAACGACTCGCGTCACAGTACGGGAATCAAGATGTTGTATTTCACTCGCGAAGCTGCACCGCAGTGCGGGAGCGGCAGTTTTCGGCGCGCTCGGTGCGCGGCGCGCGCCTCGGGGCGTGACGCAGCAAACAAGTTGCGTGTCGTTGGCCTGCGCAACCGTTGCTTGGCGCAGGCCGCAGCCCGCTGAGCTGCGGCTCAATCGACGTTGCGTCGGATGCGGGTGCGAAAGCGAAATACACAATGCGGAGAGCGATGTTGAATTCAACTTCGAGACGCGAAGTTGGATTCGAGCCGGGCCGGACGCAGTGTGTGCCGGGCTCGTCACAGAGCGCGCTTACCTCGTCGCATGCAGCCGGGTTCGCTTCACTGCGGGCGTAGTTGGATCGAGCACCGCGCAGCGGAGTTTGATTCAACAGCGCCTCAGCGAGTTGAGCAAACGTCGGGGCGCGGGCCGGGGCGACCGGATCCGGCCGGGAAGAGGGAGCCGCAGCCTGCAGGGCTACATCGGGAGCGGAACTGAAAGGGGCGCGCAGGTGGAGTACGAGGATGGCGCCAGGTGGAGTGCGAGGATGTCGCGCAGGTGGAGTGCGAGGATGGCGCGCTGGTGAGGCCCGAGGATGGCGCCAGGTGGAGTGCGAGGATGGCGCACCCGGTGAGGCCCGAGGATGGCGCGCTGGTGAGCGCGGGCGGGCAGGGCACGCAGTGGGAGCGTCGGGCGGAGCTGCGCTGCCCGTGCGTGGAACAGTTTGCATCCTGAATGGAACAGCTACAAAGTCCGGGCAGGAACGCATTTCGCGAGGGCTGCAGAATACCCACCCTTGCGCGCTGCAGCGCATAGCCATCCAGGAAATGTTCATGAACCTCAGTGCAACGTTCAGGCCGCGTCATCGTCTGCTTGGATTTCCGGGCATTGCGGGCACGCTGCTGCTCATGATCCCGGTGTCGGCCCTGGCTGGGCGGGCCTACGTCTCGAACGAGGATGGCCAGAGCGTCAGCGTGATCGACACGGCCAAAGGCGACGTGACCGATACCGTCAACGTAGGAAAGAGACCTCGTGGCCTGAAGCTCAGTCACGATGGCAAGCGCCTGTACGTGGCGGTGAGCGGCCTGCCGAAGTGCCCGCCTTCGCAGTCCGATGAGGAGTGCGCCAAGCTCAAACACGACTTCGCTGCCGATGGGATCGCCGTCATCGACACGACGACCTTGAAACTCACCGGCCTCCTCAAGGCGGGTTCCGATCCCGAGCAGTTTGACCTGAGCAAGGACGGCCAGCGGCTGTTCATCTCCAACGAGGACACGGGCACGGTATCCGTCCTGGACGTGAAGACCGGTGCGCTCGTCGGGACCATCCCCGTCGGGTCGGAGCCGGAGGGCGTCCGCGTCGCTCCCAATGGGAAATGGGTGCTGGCCACCAGCGAGTCCGCCAACTCGATCGCGGTCATCGATGGGGGCACGCTCAAGCTGCTCAGGTCGGTGCCGGTAGGCAAGCGGCCCCGGGACACGGCGATCACGCCCGACAGCAGCACGGCCTACGTCTCAGGGGAAGCCGATGCCTCGCTGTATCGGGTCACCCTCCAGGGGGAGGCCCCGGCAACCCGCCTGATGCAGTTCCGCACGGAGGACCGGCCAATGGGGGTGGTCCTCGACTCTCATCGCAACCGCGTCTACGTCAGTACCGGACGGGGAGGCACCGTGGCGGTGGTCGATCTGCAAGGCGCCAAGCTGCTCGAGGAAATCCCGGTCGGCGCCCGCCCCTGGGGCATTGCGCTTTCCCACGACGGACGCAGGCTCTACACCGCCAATGGACCTTCCAACGATGTCAGCGTGATCGATACCGGAACTCTGAAGGTGACGCGCAAGATCAAGGTGGGAAGCTCACCCTGGGGCATCGTCCTTTCGCCCTAACCGTCCAGTTCCAGCTACGGGTGGTGGTTGATTCGCGCCGGTACGACCGCGTAAGCCGATCACCCGGCTGCCGGCTCCGCGTTGCCCGCCCCTAGCGGCGGTCGGTAACCAGCGGCTTCAGGCCGCAGGCGCGGTAAGAGTCCGCTTCGAGGGCGCGGAACAGCCTGGCTTGCTTCTTGGCGCGATCCGGATCCCGGAACTCGCCGCCACCCTCGCCACCGAGCGTCGAATAGTGCGCGAAGGTCGCCGCCTCGACGTAATCGTCGTAGCTCAGGTGCTGCGCGATGCGGTCGATCACGCATGAGCACTTGTAGAGGTCCTCGAGCTTGCCGCCGCTGCGGCCCATGCAATCCTGAACGAACTCCACTCGGGCGGACGTCGGGTAATCGTTCGCCAATGGATCACTGTGTGCCGGAATAGCGCACCAACACAGAGTGGCCAGGAGAGCCGTAAACACGGTCCGGGAGCCTGATGTTCGGGTTCGTTCAGCCATGACCTTCCCATTCCTGACACAGTAACCGCCGGTGGATGCTTGGATCCTACGCCGCACCCCCTGGTTCCTCCAATGTTTGCGGTTGCAGCGCGGTTACGGCGGGTGTATTGATATGCCCCGAAAACAGAGCGTGTCACACATGCGCCCGCCAGCATGCGTGCCACGGATGGCTTCACCTGCACGTCACCCGTCCAAGATTGCATGCGGGGAAGCGATCGTATTGCTCGAGAACCATAAGCTGGAGGAGATATGAGATACGAGTACCGTTCCATGCTACTGAGGGCCGCCGTGCTCGCCGCAGCCGCGGCAACATCGACTTCAGCCCTCGCCGATGCCGATCTCGACCAGAGGATCGCGGATCCGGCCAACTGGGCCGCGGCGGCCGGCGACTATTCCAACCATCGCTACAGCCAGCTCAGCCAGATCAACGCGGGCAACGTCGGCAAGCTGCAGGTCGCGTGGACGATGTCCACCGGCGTGCTGCGCGGCCATGAGGGCTCGCCGCTGGTGATCGGCGACACGATGTACGTTCACTCGCCATTCCCGAACAACGTCTACGCCATCAACCTGAAGGATCAGACCTTCCGCTGGAAGTACGAGCCGAAGCAGGACGCGGACGTGGTCCCGGTGATGTGCTGCGATACCGTCAATCGCGGCCTTGCCTATGGCGACGGCAAGATCTTCCTGCAGCAGGCGGACACGACGCTGGTGGCGCTCGATGCGAAGACCGGCAAGGTGGTCTGGACCGCGAAGAACGGCAACCCGAAGATCGGCGAAACCAACACGAATGCACCGCACGTCTTCAAGGACAAGGTGCTCACCGGAATCTCTGGCGGGGAATTCGGTGTGCGCGGCCGCATGCACGCCTATGACATCAAGACCGGCAAGCTCGTGTGGAAGGGATACAGCGAGGGCACCGATGCCGAGATGATCATGGACCCGCAGAAGACGATGACCTGGACCAACGGCAAGATGGCGCCGGTGGGCAAGGACTCCTCGTTGAAGACCTGGCAGGGCGACCAGTACAAGCTCGGAGGCGGCACCACCTGGGGCTGGTACTCCTACGATCCGAAGCTGAACCTGATCTACTACGGAAGCGGCAACCCGGGGACGTGGAATCCTTCGCAGCGTCCCGGCGACAACAAGTGGTCGATGACCATCTGGGCGCGCGACCTGGATACGGGCAAGGCGAAGTGGGTGTATCAGATGACGCCCCACGACGAGTGGGACTTTGACGGCGTCAACGAGGTCCCGCTGTTCGACCTGAAGAAGGGCGGCAAGGACATTCCGGCGCTGGCGCACTTCGATCGCAACGGTTTCGGCTACACGCTGAACCGCGAGACCGGCGAGCTGCTGGTGGCCGAGAAGTATGACCCGCAGGTGAACTGGGCGACGAAGGTCGACATGAAGACCGGACGCCCGCTGGTTGACAAGCGGTACTCGCCGGGCACGACCGGTCCCGATGTCAACGTGAAGGACATCTGCCCGGCGGCGCTGGGCTCGAAGGACGAGCAGCCCTCGAGCTACGACCCGAAGAGCGGGCTGTTCTTCGTACCGACCAACCATGTTTGCATGACCTATGAGCCGTTCAAGGTGGAGTACACCGCGGGTCAGCCGTACGTCGGCGCGACTCTCACGATGTTCCCCACGCCGAACAGCCATGGCGGCATGGGCAACTTCATCGCGTGGGATCCGGGTGCGGGCAAGATCGTATGGTCCAAGCCCGAGCGCTTCTCCGTATGGTCGGGTGCGCTCACCACCGCTGGCGATGTGATCTTCTACGGCACACTTGAAGGCTACGTGAAGGCCGTGAGCCCCAAGGATGGCAAGGAGCTGTGGAAGTTCAAGACGCCCTCGGGAATCATCGGCAACGTCTTCACGTACGAGTACGGCGGCAAGCAGTATGTCGGCGTGTATTCCGGCATCGGCGGCTGGGCGGGCATCGGCATGGCGGCCGGGCTCACCGAGTCCACCGCCGGGCTGGGCGCGGTCGGTGGTTACAAGGATCTGGCCAAGTACACGACACTCGGCGGCTCGCTGTTCGTGTTCTCACTGCCGGAAACCTGAGGAACTCGGGTTCGGTTTGAGCGTCTAGTCAGATAGAGCCAAGGGATCGCGCCACGCCGCCCCAGGCGGCGTGGCGCGGTCGTCTCTAACCGAGGGAAAGACATGCGGAAGAGCATTCCAGCGGCGGCGCTGGGCGTGGTGGTGTTGGTATGCGGGCTGGCCTGGGCCGACAATCCGGCACCAGCCGCGAGCTCCTCCGGTTCAACTCCCTTGTATACGGTCAAGGACGGGGACAAGGTGGATGACAAGACCCTCGAAGGCTGGAAGACCTGGCGTGCGATGGCCTGTGAGCGCTGCCACGGACCGGAGCAGCAGGGCCTCGTCGGGCCCTCGCTGGTCGATGCGTTCAAGACTCTCTCGAAGGACGAGTTCCACACGATCATCACCGAGGGCCGCGTGCAGAAAGGCATGCCCAATTTCGGCGGCGTGGCGCTCGTACAGAAGAACTGGGAGAACCTGTACGCGTACCTGAAGGGCCGCTCCGACGGGAAGATCGCTCCCGGACATCTCTATCCACTGAACCAGGCCGATGCGCCGCCACCCCCGGAGGGGTGGAAGAGCTCACCGTGAGAAGTCAGGCCGCCCGCGTCGCGGGAGTAACTCGCCTCGCCGCGAGCCGGCCCGCAGCAGGCAGAGCCTTCTTCAGAACCGCGGGTGCGATCGCGCTGTGCGGTTTCCTTCAGTGTGCCTATGCGCAGGCCGAGAAGGGCGGCGCCACCGTCACGGGCGCGGAGCCACCGCCTCAGGCGGAAAACGAGCCCGGTCCGGAGACATTCGACACCCTGCACGTGTGCGCGGATCCGAGCGGCCTGCCTCAGTCGAATGACCGCGGCGAGGGGTACGAGAACAAGATCGCGCAGGCGCTCGCGCACGATCTCGGCAAGAAGATCGACTACACCTATTTCCCGCAGCGCATGGGCTTTGTGCGCAACACGCTGCGTTCACGCGATGAGACGACACTCAAGTACAAGTGCGATGTGATCATCGGAGTGCCGAAGGGCTACGAGCTGACCGCCACGACGAAGCCCTACATGCATTCGACGTACGCTCTGGTCTTCAAGGACCGGCCGGACCTGAAGAGCGTCAAGAGCCCGCAGGATTTCCTGGCGCTGCCGCGCACGAAGCTTCAGTCCCTGCACATCGGGATCTTCGGCTACTCGCCGGCGGTCAACTGGCTGCTGGACAACGGACTCATCGAGCGGGCGCAGGTCTACCCGCCCCAAAGCGGTGATCCCAAGGAGACCCCGGGGTCGGTCGTTGCGCGGGACCTGAGCGCGGACAAGATCGATGCGGCCGTGGTGTGGGGTCCGTTCGCGGGGGCGATGCTTGCCGAGCACAAGGACTGGGTGGCAGTGCCGTTCAAGTCGGCCCAGAAGGTCAAGTTCGACTACGAGATCTCCATGGGCGTGCGCTTCGGCGAGAAGAAATGGAAGGACACGCTCGACCAGTGGATCGGCACGCACCAACCGCAGATCGATGCCATCCTGACCAGCTATCACATTCCCCTGCTGCCGACCACCCCGGACGCGCCGGCCAGCTGAGCGAGGCCCGCTGCCCCGGTCGATTCGCGTGGCCCGGCTGCCAGTGTCTATACTGCCGAGCCTGACCCTCCACCCGCACACACGGATATGCCTGCACAAGCCGTCCTGAATCCGCGGCAGGTTCGGAGCGTTGCCGATGCGCGCGCGATCGTTGCCGAGCGCGGGCTGACGCATGTCAAGGTCGGGGTGTTCGACAACGACGGCATCCTGCGCGGCAAGTACATGTCACGCGCCAAGTTCGATGCGGCGCTCGAGGGCGGCTTTGGCTTCTGCGACGTCGTGCTGGGTTGGGACAGCCGCGACCAGCTTTACGACAATGTCCGTTACACGGGCTGGCATACCGGCTATCCCGACGCTCCGGTGCGGTTGATACCCGAGAGCTGCCGCGAGCTGCCCTGGGAGGAGCCGGTCGTGTTCTTCCTGGGCGAGTTCAGCGGCCCGGCACACAGTGTCTGTCCGCGCGGGCTGCTGCGCCGCGTGTTGGATCGGGCGCGGACGCTGGGCTTCGAGGCGCTCGCCGGATTCGAGTACGAGTTCTTCGTATTCAGCGAGACTCCGGATTCGGTACGCGAGAAGCACTATCGGAGCCTCAAGCCGATTGCTCCTGACAACTTCGGCTACAGCGTCATCCGCAACAGTGTCTGGAGCGACTTCTATCGCGCGTTGCTCGATACCTGCGAGCGCATGGATCTTCCGCTGGAGAGCCTGCACGAGGAGACCGGGCCGGGAGTGATCGAGGCGGCGATCGGCGTGGACTCCGCGCTGGCCGCCGCCGACAAGGCCGCGCTGTTCAAGACCTTCGCCAAGGTGGTGGCACAGAGACGCGGGCTGATGGCCACCTTCATGGCGAAATGGTCGATGGACTGGCCGGGCCAGAGCGGGCACATCCACATGTCGCTGCGCGATGCGACGGGCAAGCCCGTGTTCCACGATCCAAAGGGCCCCCACGGCATGAGCGAGGCGATGCGCTGGTTCGTGGGGGGCCAGCAGCGGCTGATGCCGGAGCTGCTGGCGATGATTGCCCCCACTGTCAACTCCTATACGAGGCTGATTCCGGGTTTCTGGGCGCCAACCGACTCCGCCTGGAGCGTCGACAACCGAACGTGCGCATTGCGTGTCATTTCCGGAAGCGCGAAGTCGCAGCGTGTCGAGTATCGCGTCGCCGCGGCCGATGCCAACCCCTATGTCAGCCTTGCCGCGGCGATCGCATCGGGTCTGTGGGGCATCGAGCACAGGATCGAGCCCGAGCCGATGATCGAGGGGAATGCTTACGATCGGCAGCACCCGGCGGCCCTGCAGCTGCCGCGCACGCTCTGGGAATCCGCTCAGCGTCTCAAGGCATCCGCCGCGGCGCGCGACTGGTTCGGCGAGGAGTTCGTCGAGCACTTCGCGGCCAGCCGCGAGTGGGAAGAGCGTGAGTTCCGTCGGCACGTGACCGATTGGGAGCTCGCACGCTACTTCGAGATAATCTGAGCCCCGCGCGGTCCGGCATGACTGTGCAGAAGACCGTCAGCCCCGTGGATGGCTCGGTGTATTGCGAGCGCACCCTGGCAGGTCCGCCGGAAATCGAGTCAGCCCTGAATCGAGCCGTGCGCGCGCAGCGCGCCTGGCGCAGCACTCCCATCGCGGAGCGTGCCGCGCTCTGCCGGCGCTTCTGCGAACAGTTCGAAGCGCGGCGCGAAGCGCTGGCGCTCGAGCTGACATGGCAGATGGGCCGGCCGCTGCGCCAGGCGCCGGGAGAGATCGGCGGGACTGTGGATCGCGCGCGTTACATGATCGAGATTGCCGCCGAAGCGCTCGCCGATGTACAGCCCGGTCCGAAGACGGGTTTCGATCGCTTCGTGCGGCGCGAGCCCCTCGGCGTCGTGTTTACCATCGCCGCGTGGAATTACCCCTACCTGATCGCAGTCAACAGCGTCATCCCGGCCATCATGGCCGGCAATGCCGTCCTGCTGAAGCACTCCGCGCAGACGCCGTTGTGCGCCGAGCGCTTTGCGGAATGCTTTCGCGCGGCGGGGTTGCCCGAAGGTCTGTTCCAGTTCCTGCATCTGAGTCACCCGGACACCGAGCGGATCGTCGGCGACTCGCGCATCAACTTCGTGGCGTTCACCGGTTCCGTCGCGGGAGGCCGCGCCATCCAGCGCGTGGCTTCCGCGCGCTTTGCGGGCGTCGGTCTCGAGCTCGGCGGCTGTGATCCGGCGTACGTTCGCCACGATGCCCACCTGGCGCACGCGATCGAGAATCTGGTGGACGGCGCGTTTTTCAACAGCGGCCAGTCCTGCTGCGGCATTCAGCGCATCTACGTGCACGAGCGTGTCTACGATGAATTCGTAGCCGGAGCGATCGACCTGACGGGCAAGTATGTGCTGGGGGTGCCGACCGATCCGGCGAGCACACTGGGACCCGTGGTACGCGTCGGCGCGGCCGAGCAGATCCGTGCGCAGGTCGCCGCCAGCATCAGGCGTGGCGCCCGGCGCGGCATCGATGAGCGGCAGTTTCCGGCGAGCCAAACCGGGACGGCATACCTTGCGCCGCAGCTGCTGCTCGATGTCGATCATACGATGACCGTCATGCGCGAGGAGATCTTCGGGCCGGTGGCGGGTCTCATGCGCGTGAGCAGCGATGAGGAGGCGGTCACGCTGATGAACGACAGCGCATTCGGCCTGACCGCCGCGGTCTGGACACAGGATCCGCAGGCGGCGCTCGCTCTCGGCGAGCGGATCGAGACCGGCACCTGGTTCATGAATCGCTGCGATTACCTCGATCCCGCTCTCGCCTGGACCGGCGTGAAGGATTCGGGGCGCGGCTGTACGCTCTCGCGGGTAGGCTATGAGCATCTGACGCGGCCCAAGTCGTTTCACCTGCGTCATCTGTGAGGCAAGCCGCGGAGAAGTGCGTGGAACTCAAGGGCAACTGGAATTTTCCGACCTCGATCCGTTTCGGCGCCGGGCGTCTGCGCGAGCTGCCCGAGGTGTGCCGCGCGCTGGGGATGCGCCGCCCGCTGCTCGTGACCGACGCGGCGCTGGCGCGGCTGCCACTGGTCGCGACGGCCGTGAACCTCTGCACGGAGTCTGGACTCGAGTGCGCCGTGTACTCGAACGTGCAGCCCAACCCCGTCGCGGATAACGTGATGTACGGAGTGGCGACGTATCAGGCCGGTGGGCATGACGGGGTGATTGCGTTCGGCGGCGGCAGCGGCCTGGACGTGGGCAAGGCAGTCGGCCTGATGGTCGGACAGTCCCGGCCGCTGTTTGATTTCGAAGACCGCGAGGACTGGTATCTCCGCGTCAACGTGTCCGGGATGGCGCCGGTGGTCGCGGTGCCGACCACGGCCGGCACCGGCTCCGAGGTGGGACGCGCCGCCGTGATCGTCGATCCAACGGAACATACCAAGAAGATCATCTTCCATCCGCGCATGATGCCGGGGACGGTCGTCGCCGATCCGGAGCTGACCTTCGGGTTGCCCCCGCAGGTCACGGCGGCCACGGGCATGGATGCCCTCTCGCACAGCCTCGAAGCCTATTGCTCGCCGCTGTATCACCCGCTGGCTGAAGGCGTCGCAGTCGAGGGCATGCGACTGGTTAAGCAGTGGTTGCCTGCAGCCGTCGAGGACGGACGCAACGTGACAGCCCGGGCACACATGTTGATCGCCTCGTCAATGGGAGCGACGGCCTTCCAGAAGGGACTGGGCGCGATGCACAGTCTCAGCCATCCGTGCGGCGCCAATCTCAACACGCATCATGGCCTGACCAACGCGGTGGTCATGCCCTATGTGCTGGTGTGGAATCGCGCGGCCATCGAGGGGAAGATGCAACGCCTGGCGGCGTACCTCGAACTTCCGGGACGGGGCTTCGACGCCGTCCTCGAGTGGGTGCTGGCCCTGCGCCGCCGGATCGCAATTCCCAACACCCTGGCGGATATCGGTGTCCGGCCCGAGCACGCCGTGCAGTTTGCCGCGCAGGCGCTTGCCGATCCGTCCACGCCAACCAACCCGGTGCCGATGACGCGCGATGACTTCGAGCGCCTGTACCTCAGGTGCATCCGGGGCGAGCTCTGAGCGAACGGCAGCTCCGGCGCCCCCGGGGCGCTGCTCCGGGGACCCGGCCCGTGTTAAGCTGAATTTCAGTCAATAACTAAGATAATTGCTTTCGAACGCGCCGCTGCACGCCGGCCATCAAGCGAATACGAACTGCCCAGCGCCGCGAAAGGCGGAACCGAGGTCATGCCCGTGCCGGACATCCTCCCGTGCGACCGTCAGCGCAAGCTGCGCACGCGGAGCCTGGGCTGCCCGGACCGCTGCGGCGGGTCGGGCATGAACCCTGCGGCGCGGGTCGGAATAGGGCGTGAAAGCGCTCCCTGGCTTGCCTCCCGGTCTGCCCGATCGCGGGCGCGCAGCGACAGATCGCGCGGCGGTGCGCTGCGGCAGAGTTGTCGTCGGATGGCGACAGGAATCATCGTTCATGAGGGGCCGTCAGCCTGCCGGTTGCGTGCCCGGAGGGGCTGGTGGCTAGAGGTGCTCTGAATGTTCTCGCGGCCTTCGCGCTGGTGTTCTTGTGCTGTGCCGCGGGCGAGCCGCCGGCGGCTCCCACGCACGAGGGCACGCCTGCCGACAATCAGCCGGAGCCCGCGGCCACTCCACCCGAACACCCGCGGAAGGTGCCGGCGCGGCCGGCGAATCAGCCATCACGCGCCGCCGGCAACCCGCGCGCCGCAGCCCCTGCCGCCGCCGCCGAGCGCCCGGCGCCGCAGCGCGTGGCGCCCCGGCCGGCCCCACCACGTGAACCTTTTACCTTCGAGACGGTCCAGCATCTGGCCGAGGACCGGGCATCCAAGCCCTATCGAGATCGCTCGACGAGGCTGCCCGCCGTGCTGGCCAAGCTCAATTACGACCAGTACCGCGACATCCGCTTTCGGCGTACCAGCGCTCTCTGGTACGACCATGCCATGTTTGAAGTGCAGTTCTTTCACCGCGGGTTCACCTACGACCGGCGGGTGAATATCAACGAGATCGTCGGAACCGCCGTGCGCGCCGTCCCTTACAACCCCGCGATGTTCGAATTCGGCAAGCTCGTTCCTCCGGTCAAGCTGCCCGCCGAGCTGGGTTTTGCGGGTTTCCGGGTCCACTATCCGTTGAATGTTCCGAACTACAAAGATGAGGTGCTCGTGTTCCTCGGCGCGTCCTATTTCCGTGTCCTCGGCCGCAACCAGTCCTACGGACTCTCCGCGCGCGGCCTGGCCGTGAACACCGCGACCGAGGGCGGCGAGGAATTCCCCTATTTCACCGATTTCTGGCTGGTTCGCCCCGATCCCGACCAGCACTCCCTCACGATCTATGCGCTGCTCGACAGCCCGAGCGTCACGGGCGCCTACCAGTTCGAGCTGCGGCCCGGTTCGATCAGCCAGCTCCAGGTCACCGGCGTGCTCTACCCGCGCAAGGCGATCGAGAAGATCGGCATCGGCGCCCTGACATCGATGTTTCTGTACGGCGAGAACTATACCGGCCGGCATTTCGACGATTACCGCCCCGAGGTGCACGAGAGCGACGGCCTGATGACTCAGACCGGCGTGGGCGAATGGGCGTGGCGGCCGCTGGTGAATCCGCGCTCGCTGCGGGTCAACCGCTTCATGGACGAGCATCCTCGCGGCTTCGGCCTGATCCAGCGCGACCGGGAGTTCTCGCATTACCAGGATGCCCAGGCGCAGTTCCAGACCCGGCCGAGCTACTGGATCGAGCCGGTCGGCGACTGGGGCAAGGGCGGCGTGGAGCTGGTCGAGATTCCCACCGACGAGGAGATCCACGACAACATAGTGGCCTACTGGGTCCCGGACGCCCCGGTGCAGGCCCACAAGCCGATCTTGTTCGGCTACGTCCTGTATGCCTTCTCCCGTTCCAACCAGTGGCCGCCCGGCGGCCGGACGATCTCGACCCGGACGGGTGCGGTGGGCTCGGCCGCCAACGGCCAGTCCGCGCCCGGCTCGCGCTGGATGATGGTCGATTTCGCCGGGGGCGACCTGGACGATCTCTACGCCACCCAGCCCGTCCAGGCCCACATTACGGCAAATGGCGGGGATGTAGATGACTTGACGGTGGAGCGCCTGCCACAATCGGCAATCTGGCGGGTGTCCTTCAAGTTGAAGCCCAGCGGCGAGAAGCCGGTCGATCTGCGTTGCTATCTCACTCTCTACGGTGAGGCCCTGACCGAGACATGGACCTACCTATGGAAGCCAACCGGGGGTGCGTAGCATGACGCCTGAGCGGCTGCGCAGCGCGGCGCGGCGGCGCCGTGCCCTGTTCTTCGGTCTGACGTTTCTCACGTCGGCGTTTGCCAGCTGGCTGATGTACGACATCCTGCGTGCCAACGGCTTCACCCCTCTGGAGAAGGCCGGCCTCGCGCTGTTCTTCGTGTTGTTCACCTGGATCACCGGCGCATTCTGGACGGCGCTGTTCGGTTTCGTGATCCGCCTGCGCGGCCGCGACCGTGCCGTGATCCACGCCAACGAGGTGACCGGGCGTACCCTCGCCAGCCGCACCGCCGTCATCATGCCGATTTACAACGAGGACACCGAGCGGGTGATCGCCGGGCTGGACGTCATCTGGTCTTCATTGCTGCGCCAGCCGCAGCACGGCGCGTTCGATCTGTTCATCCTGTCCGACACGCGCAAGGCGGACATTGCCGCCGCCGAGGAGGCGGCCTGGCGCTCGCTGGTCGAACGCCACGGCGCACAGGGGCGCATTTTCTATCGTCGCCGCGAGGAGAACATCGGCCGCAAGGCCGGCAACATCGCGGACTTCGTGCGCTCCTGGGGCGGAGCCTATGATTACGCGATAGTGCTCGATGCCGACAGCATCATGTCCGGCGAGGCGCTCGTCACGCTCGCCCTCATGATGGACGCCCACCCCGAGGCCGGGATCATTCAGGCGCTGCCGCTGCCAGCGGGACGGGACACGCTGTTCGCGCGACTGGTACAGTTTGCCGCGCGCCTCAACAGTCTCATGCTGGCGAGCGGGCTCGCTTACTGGCAGCTCGGGGAAGGCAACTACTGGGGCCACAATGCCATCCTGCGGCTGCGCCAGTTCGCCGAGTTCTGCGACCTGCCGCGCCTGCCGGGCTCACCGCCGCTCGGTGGGGAGATTCTCAGTCATGACTTCGTGGAGGCGGCCTTCATGCGCCGCGCGGGCTTCGAGGTGTGGCTGCTGGCCGATCTGGGCGGAAGCTGGGAGGAAGTTCCTTCCAACGTCATCGATTACGCGGCCCGCGACCGTCGCTGGGCACAGGGTAACCTGCAGCATCTGGGCCTGCTCCCGACGCGCGGCCTGCATTGGTTGAGCCGCATCCACCTGATCACCGGGGTGCTGTCGTATGTGACCTCTCCGGTCTGGCTCATCGTGCTCACGCTGAGCTCGATCATCGTTTGCCTGGACGCATTGCATGGCTTCCAGTATTTCGAGCCAGGCTCGTACACCCTGTTTCCGAGCTGGCCGGAGTCGCGGGCGACCGAGATCGTTGCCCTGCTCACCATCACGCTGGGTGTGTTGCTGATGCCCAAGGTTCTCGGCGCAACCCTGGCGCTCGTGAAGCCGGATCTGCGTCGCGGGTATGGGGGCGCTTTCAAGCTCATCAGCAGCGTGCTGGTCGAGCAGGTGTTCAGCACGCTGCTGGCACCGGCAATGATGCTGTTCCATACCTCCTTCGTCGTCAGCATCCTGGCCGGCCGTCCCGTGTCCTGGAACACCCAGGAGCGCGGCGATCGCGGCATCCGGTTTCTCGAAGCGCTCAACCGGCACAAGTGGCAGATCCTGCTGGGGGTGGCCTGGGGCGCCATACTGCTGGCGATCACGCCGCGCTATTTCTACTGGATGGTGCCGATCCTGGCGGGGCTGATCCTGTCCGTGCCGCTGACCATGCTGACGAGCCGCGCGAGCGTCGGCCGCTGGATGCGGCGCAGGGGATTGCTGCTCACTCCGGAGGAGACCAACACTCCCGTCGAGCTCAGAGCCTTGCAGGACTGCCTTGCCGCCGGCGCCGCCAGCGCACATCCCGTGCCGGACAGCGAGCGCCGCAAGCCCGCTCGCGCGCTGCCAGGCGCCCGGCCTGCCGGCGCGGATGCACCTGCCGATCCGGCAGGCGCCGGGGTGGCGGCATTTGCCAACGGCGGCAGCGAGAACGGCACGGATACGAATGGGTCCGGTGCGAACGGGTCGCACGCCAACGGATCGCACGCCCACGGTTCTGACACGAACGGCTCGGATACCAACGGCTCGGGTCTGCACCCGTTGATCCTGAGCGGGCAAGACAGGCTCGCCGCCGCGTCGGCGCCCGAGGCGGGTCTCGGTGCGGCTCGTCAGCGCGACATTCGCGGAATCCTGCCACTCACCCGCCTGCCGGAGAGGGTGCCACTGCAGATGCAGGCGGCCTCGCTCGTGTATCTGCGACCGCGCGACGCCCTGACAGGCCTGCAGCGCCTGTTCAGCGGCGGCTGGACCGGCGGCACGTCCCTGTAGCTCGAAGCATTCGCGATACCTGGCCGAAGCCCCGCGCAGTGTGTGGCGGAGCCTGCTTGCCTGACACGCGGAGATCTATCGTGCCGCCGGCGCGACAGCAGCTGGTGGCGCGGGCGCGGATTGTGCGGCGGGGGCGGCGGAAGGGTCAGCCGGCGAGTTGGACTCGGGCACGGATCCTGGCGCCGGCGGGGCGGCTCCCGCAGCCGGACCCGGTGGGGTCTGGTTCGCCACGTCGGTCTTCAGCGCGTCTTCCTCCGCCTGTTTCGTCATGACGACGATACTGATACGGCGGTTGATCGGATTCTGTGGATCGGCCTTGTCGAACAGCACCGAGGAGGACAGGCCGACCACCCGTGAGATCTTGCTGTCGGGCAGACCCGCCGCGGTGAGCGCACGGCGGGCGGCGTTCGCGCGGTCGGCCGAGAGCTCCCAGTTGGTGTAGCCGTTGGAGCTCGGATACGGACGGATGTCGGTGTGTCCGGTCAGACTGACCCGGTTCGGAACGGAGTCGAGATAGGGCGCGAGCTCGCGCAGGATGGCGATGGTGTAGTCGCGCAACCGTGCGCTGCCGACATCGAACATCGGGCGATTCTGCGCATCGACGATCTGGATGCGCACACCCTCCGGAGTGATGTCCAGAAGGAGCTGGTCCTTGAAGGGCTGCAGCGCCTGGCTCTTGTCGACGGCCTGACGCAACTCCGCCATGAGTGACTCGAGCTGCTTGTGCTCGAGCATCTGCTGCCGCTCGCTGGCTCGCTTCGCATCCTCCGCCTGGCGGGCTTCCTGGTTGCCGCCCGGGGCGGCGCCGTCCGCCGTCTCCTCGCGTCGAGCGGGAGTTGGAGCGGCGGTCGCGCCAAAGTCCACCACCGGCGCGGCGCGTGCGCGGACGGCATCGAGTCCGCCGTGCAGATCGATCGGGCTCGTGCTCGCCCCGCCGGGGCCCATCTGTCCCGGCGACGGCTTGGGGCTCTTGCCCGGCTGCATGCTCGGGTTCTTGAAGTAGTCGAAGATGGCGGCGCGCTGGTCTTTCGACACGGCGGTCACCAGCCACATGACCAGGAAGAACGCCATCATGGCCGTCACGAAGTCTGCGTAGGCAACTTTCCAGGCGCCGCCGTGGTGGCCGTGGCCTCCGCGGCGCTTGCGTTTGACGATGATGAGCGGCCGCTCGGCCTTCGATTTGGGCGCAGCCATTGGCGTGATCCCGCGCTAGGCGGCTTTCTTCGCCTTGAGCTGTGTCTCGAGGTCGCTGAACTTCGGCCGGATGTCCTGGGACAGGAGCTTGCGCGCGAACTCGATCGCGACGGCCGGAACGTAACCGCGCACAGCGGCTACCAGGACCATCTTGACCACCGTGAACGCCTTGCCCTCCTCATTGGCCGCATGCTCCATCGCGGCTGCGATCGGTCCCACCAGGCCGTAGGAGACGAGAATGCCCAGGAACGTGCCGACCAGGGCCGCACCCACCTTGTGTCCGATCGAGGCAGTGTCGGCGCCATCCAGGGCCGCCATCGTGTTCACGATGCCCAGCACGGCCGCGACGATGCCGAAGCCGGGCAAGGCGTCGGCAACTTTCTGCACCGCCTGTGCGGGCTCGTGAGCCTCCTGGTGATGGGACTCGAGCTCCTGCTCGAGCAGGCTCTCCAGCTCGTGGGGGTCGAGGTTGCCACCGATCATGAGCCGCAGGCAGTCACGGATGAAGTCCATCAGATGATGGTCGGCGACAATCTTCGGGTAGTTGCGAAACAGGGCGCCGCCGTCCTCGGCCTCGAGGTCGCCCTCGATCGCCATGAGGCCTTCCTTGCGGATCTTCACCAGCACGTCGTACAGACACTTCAGCAGCTCGACGTAGTCATCGCGCTTGTAGCGCGGACCTTTGACCAGGCCGAGCGCGCCCAGGAAGGCCGCTTTGGTGACCTTGGGAGGATTGCTGGTGAGGAAGGCGCCGAAGGCGGATCCGACGATGATCAGGATCTCGGTGGGATGCCACAGGGCCAGAAGCTTGCCACCTTCGAGCACGAAGCCGGCGACCACGCAACCTACGACGACGATTGATCCGACTATCTGAATCACGTGATGGCTGGCCGTACTGCTGGTTGTGAAGGTGCGATCCGTCGCACCGGGTGAACCCTGTATCGGCGGATTCCCGCTGACCTTTACCAGTCAGGCAGGCTGCGGGGGCATCATTGCCGCAGTGGCGGGCGAGCGTCGTGACGCAACTCTCAGCGCCGGCGCGCGGCACGGCGGCCGGCAATGCGGCTTGCACGGGTTCGCGCGGCGCGCAGGTCGCGGGTTTCGATATTCGAACGTCCTGCTGCACTGCAGCACGGGCCGGTGCCGCCGCACCCGATATGTGCACAGGCGCGGTGCGTGCACCGCCGATGCGCGCGATATGGACCAACGCCCAACATGGCGCGGACGCCACTCGCCGTCCCGCTGCGGAAAAAATGCCCCATCACGCGCAGCCGTGAGATTGGCACGGTGGTTGCTCTCGGCATCGCCTACAGATCTCTCGAAGTCCCGGAGAGCCGATGATGAGCGCATGCGTCCTGCCTGCTGCCGAATCAGCCGAGACCGGAGTTGACGAACCGGATGTATCACGACGGGCCGGTCTGTCGCAGATCATCGATGCGGCTGCGCGACTGATCACGCGCCGCTGTGATCACCGACCGGGCTGGTCGGCGATTGCCTGTGAAGCAGGTGATCCGCGGGCGGATATCGCGAGCTGCTTCGACGGGCCGGCATCGCTCATCGATGCCTGTTACGCCCGCACGGCACAGGGTCTGGGCGAAAGCCTGCTCAGAGCCGAGACCGCCCCCGGCACGACGCTGGACAAGGTCGCCGCCTTCCTCGTGTCGGCGCTCGAGATCCGTCGGGCAAGAGGCACACTCCTGTCCTTCAGGCGTTGCGCTGATTTGCCTGAGTCGCTGCAGAGGCGCGCACATGAGTACGACGCGATGACACGCACGAGGCTGAAGCGGCTGTTACAGCAGGGTCATCGTGACCGCTCTCTGGCACTTCGCAACCTCGATACAGCCGTGGAGCTGCTGCTCGCGTGCCTCCAGATACCCACCGTGGTGACGGACGCGCCCGAGCAGAGAATGTGGGACGGCGAGCTCGTGGAGTTGCTGCTGGCCGGCCTCTCCGAGCCTCACCCGCCCGACGACGGAAACAGACTGCTCGGTTGATTCAGCACCGGGTGCCCTGACCGCACGACGCACGCGGGGCCGTTCCGACCCGCGGCCGACCGGCCCCGACCCGTGACCCCGGGCGTCACGGGCGCCTACCAGTTCGAGCTGCGGCCCGGTCCAACCGGGTAAACTGGACCTCCTGCCTGCCGAGCCGCGAGGCCAGTGATGTTCGAGCGCCTGCACCGCCTTCAAACCGATCCGATTCTGGGTCTGATGGCCGCCTTTCGTGCGGATGCGGACGAGCGCAAGGTGGACTTGGGTGTGGGCGTGTATCGGGACGACCGCGGGGAAACGCCGGTTCTGGGCAGTGTGCGCCGCGCTGAACAGGCTGTTCTCGCGCGGCAGAGGACCAAGTCATACGTGTCCTCGGTAGGCAACGTCGGGTTCAACCAGGCGATGGAGCGGCTGGTATTCGGCGATGACCATCCGGCGCTGGCCGCCGATCGCGTTCGCACCATTCAGGCCCCCGGAGGGTGCGGCGCCCTGCGCCTCGGCGCCGAGCTGATTCGCAATGCGTGGCCCGACACCGTGATCCATGTGAGCACGCCTACCTGGGCCAATCACGTTCCGCTGCTGTCCGGAGCTGGTCTGAAGCTCGAGCGATATCCGTACTACGATCCGGGTACCGGCGGGGTGCGGTTCGAGTCCATGCTGGCCGCCCTGGAGGAGCTGCCCGCGCACGCAGTCGTGCTCCTGCATGCCTCCTGTCACAACCCCACGGGGGCGGATCTGCGCGAAGCGCAGTGGCGCGAGCTGCTGGCCGTGCTCAGGCGCCGCAATCTGCTTCCCTTCCTCGACATCGCGTATCAGGGACTGGGAGCGGGTCTGCCCGAGGATGCCTTCGCGGTGCGGCTGTTCTGCGCGGAATTGCCCGAGGTGGCCGTGGCGGTCTCGTGCTCCAAGAATTTCGGTCTCTATCGGGAGCGCACCGGTTGCCTCCACGTGGTGAGCGAGTCGGCCCGATCCGGCGATGCCGCGCTCAGTCACCTGGTGCGCATCGCCCGCAGCCTCTACTCGATGCCGCCCGACCACGGCGCCGCGATCGTACTCGAGATCCTGGGAGATCAGGCGTTGCGCACTCAGTGGACGGAGGAGGTCGCGGGCATGCGCAAGCGGCTCACGGGATTGCGGCACGAGCTGGTGAAGCATCTGCGCGCCGCCTGTCCGCAGCGGGACTTCGATTTCATTGCCAGTCAGCGCGGCATGTTCTCCTTTCTGGGCGTGGATACTGCCCAGGTGCACGCGCTGCGCGAGCGGCATCACATCTACATGACCGACGACAGCCGGATCAACATCGGCGGGCTGCGCGCGGACAACCTCCCATACTTCGCACAGGCCGTCGCGCAGGTGCTCGGCTGAACGGAACGCGCCGCGTCGAAATCAACCCCGAGGGAGTCATGAAACGATTCGTGCTGGTGGTGGCCACCACCGTTGCCTCCGCATTGTCGATCGGAAACGCCCAGGAACCGGGCAAGGGAACGACACCCGCGGTCGAAACGGCCGCCCCGCAGGCCGAGGCGGCCGCCGGGCCGGGCGCCGATGCGCCGGCAGCTCCCGGAGCAGAGCACGCCGCGACACTGCGCGGCCAGGTACCGCTTGCCCAGAACATTCCCTATCCCGGCACTCTGACACTCAAGGTCGACCTGACTGACCTCGAGCGGCGCCTGATCGGGGTGCGTGAGAGCATTCCAGTGAAGCCGGGGCCTCTGACCCTGCTGTACCCGGAGTGGCTGCCGGGTAATCACGCCCCGCGCGGCCCGATCGATGCCCTGGCCGGGCTCATCCTGACGGCCGGAAGCCGGCGCGTGGAGTGGACGCGCGATCCGGTCAACGTCTATGCCTTTCATCTGGACGTGCCGCCGGGCACGAATCGCCTGGATGCGCAGTTTCAGTTCGCCTCGCCCTTCCTGCACGACCAGGGACGCACGGTCGTGACGCCGGACATCGTAGGCCTGCAGTGGAACACGGTCGTCCTGTATCCGGCCGGCTATTACTCCAGCCGGATCCCGATTGCGCCCTCGGTGGTGCTGCCGGAGGGCTGGGAATTCGCCGCCGCGCTCGATGAGGACAGCCGCAACGCAAACCAGGTCAGCTTCAAAGCCACGACGCTGGAGATGCTCGTTGACTCGCCGCTGTTTGCCGGCCGCTACTTCAGGCGGCTGGACCTCGACCCCGGGGCGGCCACGCCGGTCCACCTGAACCTGGTCGCGGACAGCCCGGAGAGCCTGGAGGTCAAGGGACCGGAGCTGGTCGCGCATCGCAAGCTCGTGCAGGAGGCCTACGCCCTGTTCGGCGGTCCGCATTACGACCGCTACGAGTTCCTGCTCGCCCTGAGCG
>DASTDD010000220.1:0-2420 GCA_035710545.1 Steroidobacteraceae bacterium | reverse complement strand
GTAATAGCGCATATGGCAGTCAATCTTGCTGATCAAGATGGACCTCACAATGGAGCGCAGCCTGGACCGGATCGATCATAAGTTACTGATTCGATTGCAGCAGGACGGTCGCGCGCCAGTCTCCAGGCTGGCGCGGGAAGTGAATCTGACCGTCACCCCGACCCTGGAGCGGGTGCGGCGCCTGGAGGCAGCGGGGTATATCGATGGCTATTTCGCGCGGCTGAATCCGGGCAAGCTGGGTCTGGGACTGCTCGCCTACGTCGAGGTCTCGCTCGACCGCACGACCCCGGATGCGTTCGAGCGCTTCAAGCAGGTCATGCTGGCGCACGATGAGGTGATGGAGTGCCACATGGTGGCGGGAGGGTTCGACTACCTCCTGAAGGTCCGGGTCACCGACATGGAAAGCTATCGACGCTTTCTGGGTGACCGGATTGCATCGGTTCGCGGGGTACAACAGACGCACACGTACTTCGTGATGGAGGAAGTGAAGTCAACTCACACCATCGCGGTGCCGGAGTGAATCCGGGACGCCGCGATCTCTCGGACCTGACACGCGCTTTCCTGCAGTCACGGCGCTCGCCCGAGATCCGGCCGTTCCTGGCGCAGTGGCCGATCTCATCAGAACGCCGCTGCACATCGCCGCTCCTGCTGCCGGTGGTGCGATGGTTGGCCGGGCTGGAAGGCAACGATCCGGCAGGCACCCGGGAGCTGGTGAGCGAAATCAAACACGCTGCGGCATCGTTGACCTGGCGTCAAAGTTACGACGCACGGCAGGTTCCCGCGCACTTCCTGGAGAACTATGGATGGGCCGAGATCGTCGGCCTGACCGGCGAGCTGGCGAGCGAGCGTGTCGCGTGCGGATTCCTGCTCTTGGGTCCACAGACGCACTATCCGCCGCACCAGCATGAAGCGGAGGAGATTTACGTGCCATTGTCCGGTATGGCGGAGTGGCAAAAGGGCGAGGCAGGCTGGCTCGAGCGGTCCGTGGGTTCCATCATTCACCACGCGCGCCACGAGCAACATTCGATGCGCACCGCCAGCGCACCGCTGCTCGCCCTGTATCTGTGGCGCAGCGAAAAGCTGGCGCAACAGTCGCGACTCGCAACGCGAAATTCCCCGGGGGCCGCGGATGATCGTTCAGGCCGAGGGGGTTGCTGCCCGTAGCTGTGCGATCAGATCGCTCAGTGAGCCCACCGGAGCAGAGCAACTCGTGCCGCGACAGATGTAAGCCACGGGCCCGGGCGGTGTGGCCTTCGAGCCCGCAGCAGGCACTTTGTCTGCCAGGGCCTGGGGCAGGCCCTGTGCCTGATCCGGTATGGCGAGGACGAGCCGCCGGGGCGCATAGACCCGATGGAGCGCTCGCGCCCAGGTCTTGATCTGCTGCTGCGGACCCCTGAGAACCACGCTGTCCGGAGGATTCAGAGCTTCCTCCAGCGCGTTCAGGAGACTGGTATGGGCGTGCGGATACCTTTGCATCGGGACCCATGCCGCGCGCAGTGTCTGATCGGCAGCCCTCAGGTAGCGAGTCTCGCCGAGCAGGAAGCCCATGCGCTGCAGGACAAACGCAGCGATGGCATTGCCGGCGGGTGTTGCGTCGTCGCTGAAGGACTTGGAGCGGTGGATGAGGGTCTCGTGATCGTCGGAAGTGAAGAAGAATCCACCGCACTGCGCATCGGCGAAGTGCTGCAGGACCACCTCCAGCAGCTCGATGGCGAAGCGGAACTCCTCACTCCTGAAGCGCACCTGCTGCAACTCGAGAATGGCGTCCGCCAGAAAAGCGTAGTCATCGAGATAGGCATTGAGGTGCGCCCGCCCATCCTTGCAGGTGGCGAGAAGCCGGCCGTCCTTCCAGAGGCTGCCGCGCACGAAGTCGAGCGCGCGCCCGGCGCATTCCGCGAGGTCCTCCCGCGCGAGCGCCCGCGCCGCGATTGCAAGACCGCGGATCATGAGCGCATTCCACGAAGTCAGGATCTTCTCATCACGGCCCGGCCAGACACGCTGGCCGCGGATCGACAGAAGCTTCCCGCGTGCGGACTCGAGGAGCGCGGTCACCTCAGCGGCGGACAAGGCGATCCTGCGCGCGATATCATCGATCGACTCCTGGACCTGCAGATGCCAGTGACCCTCGAAGTTAGGCTCGCCCTCCAGGCCGAACCGCGGCGCGAACGCCCGATACTCGGGCTCATTCAGCACCGCGCGCACCTCGGATCGCTCCCAGACGTAAAACCTGCCCTCGTGACCTTCTGAATCCGCATCGAAACTCGAGTAGAACGCGCCTTCCGGGGAGCGCATCTCGCGCATGGCCCAGTCCGCCGTGCTCGCGGCGATCCCGGCGTAGAAGGCGTCCCCAGTCGCTACCGCGGCCTCGGCGTACACCGCGAGCAGTGCTGCGTTGTCGTAGAGCATCTTCTCGAAATGCG
>DASTDD010000219.1:0-3992 GCA_035710545.1 Steroidobacteraceae bacterium | reverse complement strand
CGAGACACCGCAGCCGGTGATCGAGCGCGCCATCGAACGCATTCGCGCCGGCGACACGCACTACACGCCTGCACCTGGGCGCACGGAGATTCGCGAGGCGATCGCCCGCGCTCATACGCTGCGTACCGGTCAGCAGACGGCAGTCGACAACGTCGTGTATCTGTCGGGGGCACAGAACGCTCTGTTTGTAGCCTCGATGTGCCTGGCGGGCCCCGGCGATGAAGTGGTCACGTTCGACCCGATGTATCCCACCTACCCAGCCACCCTGGAAGTATCCGGCGCTCGCCTGGTGCGCGCGCCGACGGGCCCCGACTTCCGACCTGACCTGCGCGCGCTGATCTCGCTTGTCAGCGAGCGCACGCGGGCCATCGCGTGGGCGACACCCAACAATCCGACCGGCGTCGTGCTCAACGAGACCGAGCTTTCCGTCATCGGTGATCTCGCGCGCCGCTTCGACCTGTGGCTGATCTCCGACGAAGTTTACGCGGGCCTCGCCCCCGGTGGCCGGGTCCCGGGCCTGGCCAGGAGCCTGCCTGAGCGGGTCATCACGCTGGGAAGCCTGTCCAAGTCGCATGCCATGACAGGGTGGCGCGCGGGATGGCTCGTCGGACCACGGGAATTCACCGTCCACGCCGAATCATTCGTGATGTGCATGCTCTTCGGGCTGCCTGGCTTCATCCAGGAAGCGGCTATCACGGCCCTGGCCATCGCTCCGGAGGCGGAGCGTCGCATCAGGGACTTTTGCGCTGCGCGTCTGGACCGCTTCACGACGGGGCTGGCCGGTGTGCCGCATATCCGGGCCCATGCACCTGAGGCCGGCATGTTCATGCTGGTGGATGTGCGCGATACCGGCCTGACCGGTTATGAGTTCATGCGGTCCCTGTACCGCTGCGAGGGCGTGTCCGTGATGGACGGCGCGGCCTTCGGGCGCCAGACCGCAGGCTTCGTACGCGTGTGCTTCGCAACGGGCGAGGCCGAGATCGACGCGGCGTGCGCGCGCATCCGCCGCTTTTGCTCGAGCCAGCTGAGCGCCGCACCCCGGCGAAACTCGGCGTCCCCCTGATCGAGCCGCACCCCGGGCGAAACTCCGGGCCCCCTGATCGAGCCGCACCCCGGCGCGACTCCGCGCCCCTGATCGAGCCGCCCTCTACGCCGGGGAACCGGCGCGACCCTCGCGCGTAGATCTCATGCCCATTGCTGGGGAGCGCCGTCTTCAATTAAGCCAACGAGGCCACTTCCATGACAATGACCGTTTCCGTAGGCCCGATCATTGCGCTGCTCGCGGGCATTCTCATTCTGATCATTCCGCGCCTGCTCAACTACATCGTGGCCGTTTATCTCATCCTGATCGGGCTTCTCGGATTGTTTGGCCACAGCGCACATCTGTAGTGACCCACAGCGCCAGGCGCCACGTCGGCGCGGATTGAGAGGCTACCGCGCGGATCAGCCGACGCCGAGAGCGCTGTGCTGTGAGGAAACGCTGGCGTTTTGGTGGCGAAACCAGCGCCATTGATCGCCGCCCGCCCTCTTGGCCTCGTACAGCGCGAGGTCCGCCGATTTGTAGAGATTGTCGAGCGTGGAGCCATGGTCCGGAAAGACCGCGACGCCAATGCTCGCACTGCTCTTGACGCTCGCGCCGCTGACCGGCACCGGCATGACGAAGCTCTCGATGATGCGGTGACAGATGTGCTCGATGTCCGTCGCCGCCGGATTGTGCGCGACCAGCACCGCGAATTCATCGCCTCCGAGGCGCGCCACGCAGTCGGACTTGCGGACCGCCGCCTGCAGACGGATCGCCGCTTCGATCAGCAGGGCATCGCCCGCATCGTGCCCACGTGAGTCGTTGATCTGCTTGAAGCGGTCGAGATCGATCAGCAGCAGCGCGAAGCGCTCGGTCTGCAGGCGTGCAAGCACGATCAGCTCGCGAAACTCCTCGGTGAACATCCGCCGGTTTGGCAGTGCAGTGAGCGTGTCGTAGTAGGCGATCTGCTCGAGCTGGCGCTGGCTCTCGCGAAGCTCCGCGGTCCGCTCGATGACCTGTCGCTCCAGGTCCCTCTGGCTGCGCTTCAGATACAGGGTGCGGATCTGGATCAGAGCGACGATCACGCCGAGCCCGAGCAGCGTGACCAGCACACGGAAGATAAAGGTCTGATACCAGGCGGGGAGCACGAGTATCGGCACGCTCAGGGCCTGCTCCGTCCAGACTCCGTCCCGATTGGATCCGCGCAGGTGCAGACGATAGTCACCGGGCGGCAAGTTGGTATAGGCGGCGAGCCGACGGGTGGCTTCCGAGTCCACCCAGCCGGCGTCAAAGCCCTCCAGGCGGTAGGCGTACCGATTTCGCTCGGGCGCCGAGTAATCCAGTGCCGAAAATTCCACCGTGAGGCTGTTGCCCGTGGGAGCGACTGTCAGGGCCGGCGCGGTGGCGTCCAAGCCCAGTCTGCCCGGAGGCACGGCCTTGCCACCGATCCGGATGTCGGTGATCACGACAGGCGGACGATAGCTCCACGGCGTCAGGCGATCCGGCCGCACGACCGTAAGGCCCCCGACCCCTCCGAAGAGCACCTCGCCCTCCGGCGAGACCGCTCCGGAGCCGACCCAGTAACTGGAGATCGGCAGGCCCTCGGCACGGCGCATGGTGCGAATCGCGAGCGTCGTCTCGTTGATCCGCACCAGTCCTTCATCGGTGCTCACCCACACGTTCCGCTGCAGGTCCTCCAGCAGCTTGTTGGCATTCTCGTTGACGAAACCCTGCGCGATGCCGAGTCGATGGAAACGTGGCCGTCCTTGCGCATCGCGCGATTCCAGCACATCCACGCCCCCGCCGAACGTCGCGACCCACAGTCGTCCCTTCGAGTCCGTGAGCAGGGAAGTGATGTAGCTGGCGCTCAGCGCAGTGGGGCTGGCCGCATCGGGCAGGACGCGCTCGACGGCATGAGTGCGCAGGTCGAGGCGATTCAGCCCCTTCTTCGTCCCCACCCAAAGGGCGCCTCCCTCGCGTGCGAAAGAGGTGATGCGCTGGTCGGTGAGGGAGTTGGTTACTTGCGTGTGGTTCACCCCCGCGGACTTGCGCGCGGACAGATCAAGGGCCCATAGCCCGTCGGATCCTCCAAGCCAGAGCACATCGTCATCGAGAAGTAACGCCCAGACCGGAGCAACGGGATCACGCAGCGGCAGGGTCACCCGGACGGCGCGGTGGCCCTCGGAATCACTTCGATAGAGCCCTTGCTCGGTGCCGATGTAAACATCGCCGTTGTCCGAGGCGGCGAATGTGTTGATGAAGTCCTTCGGCAGGGCAATCTCGGGATGTGTCGGATCGGGCCGGAGAGAGCCCGCGCGTGTGCCAGCGGGATCGAGAATGTCCACTCCGTTGCTGTCCAGGCCCAGCCAGATCCGGCCATCGGGGCGTGGCAGGACGGCATCCACGTTGGTATCGGAGATGCTGTCCTGACGGCTGGACGCGCCGAAGATGGTCAGGACCGCCGTCTGGCCCGCGTCGAAACGGCTGACGCTGCGGTTGCCACAGATCCAGACCAGTCCCGAGCGATCCTTGTAGAACGCCTGGATCGTATCCTCGGGAAGGCTCGAGGCCAGGGTCGGGTCGTGACGGATGCGGCGTGTTTGCATGGTCGTGAGATCCACCGCGACGATCCCCTGCCCCACGGTGCCGAGCCAGACCTCCCCCGGCAGCGGCTCGGTGATGGCCCCCACTCCTTCATCCTGCAGCGTCGAGTGCGCAGAATTGGTTTCCTGAACCGGGCGCGCCACGCCGCTGACACGCGATTCGATGAGGTAGGCGCCATGACGCACCGTGCCGATCCAGATCCGGCCCTGGCTGTCCTCGAGAAAGGTCCACGCCGCCGGCAACTTGCCTCCCGGGGCGGGCAGCGTCACCGGCACGAAGCCGGTGGCGAGGCTGTCGAGCCGGGCAAGGCCGCTGGCCGTGCCGACCCACAAGGTCCCGTGGCGATCGAGCATCAGCCCGCGGATTC
>DASTDD010000218.1:0-18191 GCA_035710545.1 Steroidobacteraceae bacterium | reverse complement strand
GAGGCGCTGCTCCGCGCGGCTGGGGCCCGAACGGGGATGTTCACCTCGCCACACTTCGTCCGCTACAACGAGCGCATCCGTGTCGACGGCGCCGAAGTGCGCGACGCTGCCCTGGTGAGGGCCTTCGAGCGGATCGAGGTGTCCCGCGGCTCGACCACACTGACGTTCTTCGAATACAACACCCTGGCCGCGCTCCTCATCTTCGCGGAGCAGGCTGTGGAGGTGGCCATCCTCGAAGTGGGACTCGGCGGGCGGCTCGATGCGACCAATCTGGTGGATGCGGACGTCGCCATCGTGTGCTCGATCGGCTCGGACCATCGGGATTGGCTCGGCGAGACCCTGGAGCAGATCGGCGCGGAGAAGGCGGGCATCTTTCGCCACGGCCGGCCGGCTGTGCTGAGCACCGCTGCACTGCCTGCCAGCGTCTATGCGGCAATCGAGCAGATCGGGGCCCGGGCCGTGATTGCCGATCGGGATTATCGCTGGCGCATCGAGAATGCCGCGCCAGCCAGCGGCAACGGACCGGGCGGCCGCTGGCGCTACGAGGGCATTCGGCTGCGGTTGGATGGCCTGCCGCCCTCGGCGCTCGTCGGCTCGGTCCAGTATCGCAACGCGGCGGCCGCGCTCGCCGCCATCGAGTCGCTCGGATCGCGTTTCGTGCTGAGCGAGCGCGCTGTCCGTGAGGGCTTGCGCCAGGTTCGGCTGGCCGGCCGGTTTCAGATTGCGATCGTGGACGGCGTTGAGTGGATCCTCGATATCGCCCACAACGAGCCGGCTGCGCAGGTGTTCGCCGCACACGTGCACGAGCGGCCGCTGGCGCAATCAGCTCGCACATTTGCCGTGGTGGGTATCCTGAGCGACAAGGATGCGCCGCAGATCGTTGCTGCGCTCGAGCCGCTGGTGAGCCACTGGATTCTTTGCGCGCTGCCCGGACCTCGCGGTGGGTCGGCGTCCGATCTCGCTCATCGCGTCAGTCTTCCAGCACAGCGCATGGAGCAGGCGGGCTCCGTGCAAGAGGGCTGCGAAGCCGCGCGCAAGCTCGCCCGAACCGGCGACCGGGTGCTGGTCTTCGGCTCCGTCTACACAGTGGGTCCGGCGTTGCAATGGCTTCGGATATACTGAAGCGCCGTCGGCTTGATTGACGCGATTACGCCCCCATTGTGAACCAACTGGTCAAAGAGCGGCTGACCGGTGCGATCATCCTGGTCGCGCTGATCGTGCTGTTGGTGCCCGAGCTGTTGACGGGGCCCGTGCGCCCCGGCTCGCCGTCCCTCGCGAGCAATTCCGCCGAGGAGCCCCCATTAAGGTCCTATACGATCAGCCTGTCGGACGATGCGCGCGCGCGCGCGCAGGCGGAGGCCAGCGGGCCGCAGATGCCGCAGCCCGGAAATCAGGAGCAGGCGGCGCCGACGACGCAGTCTTCCGGGGCGGCTCAGCCGGGTGCCCTCACGCCGCCGCCAGCCAGCGCAAGCCCGCAGACCCCATCTGCGGCGGCCGCCTCCGGCCACTCCGCCGCGACAACCGCACCCACGCAGAAGGCGACAGCGCATCCGCCCAAGCAGCAGCACGCGAGCGCCTCCCCGGCTCACTCGGCCACCTCCGGGGGCGGCTGGATGGTTCAGCTGGGCGTGTTTGCGAGCCGGGAGAATGCGGAGCATCTGGCGCAGGAGATGAAGGGCAAGGGGTTCAGGGCTTCGGTCTCGGAGGCTGCGGGCTCGAGCCGGCACCTGTACCGGGTGAGAATTGGCCCCGCACCCGATCGCGCAGCCGCCCAGGATCTGCAGGGGCGGCTGCGGGCCGCGGGTCACTCCGGAACGCTCGTTCCGTTTTCTTAATGCAGCCCGCCGGCGCCCGTTTCTTGACATACCCCACATTTGGCGCAACCCGTGCGGGCCGTTTGCGCAGCCCGCCCGGGGCTCTTGTACAATCCGCGCCGCGACAGCTGACCGTGGTCGCGCCAGGTTCCATCTCACCGGGGTTGACGAGCTTCGACGATGAATGCAACCGACTACGTTGTGATCGCCGCGGTCGTCATTTCAGCCTTCATCGGGGCCCTGCGGGGCTTCCTGCGCGAAGCCGTGGCGCTCGGTGCCTGGATCATCGCGCTGTTCATCGGCTGGCACTTCTCCGAGCTGATCGAGCCCCATCTGGGTGGCCTGCTGGCGGGCTCCGACGTGCGGCCGTGGGCTGCCCGGGTCATCATCGTGATCCTGATTCTGCTTCTGGGGTCGGTCACCGGCGCGGCCCTGTCGCATTTCGTGCGGCTGTCGATCTTCAGCGGGATGGATCGGCTGCTGGGATATGCCTTCGGCCTGCTGCGCGGCCTGATCC
Source organism: Steroidobacteraceae bacterium (assembly GCA_035710545.1). Classification (GTDB taxonomy): domain Bacteria; phylum Pseudomonadota; class Gammaproteobacteria; order Steroidobacterales; family Steroidobacteraceae; genus 13-2-20CM-66-19. Next base: position 15,860 of record DASTDD010000218.1, on the reverse strand, counting down.
TCTTCGGCGTGTTCGTGATCCTGGGCCAGACACTGCGCCTCGACGGCGAGCGCTGGTGGCGCCAGTCGCTACTGATTCCCTATGGCGAGTCCGTCGCAAACGGGCTGCGCGTGATGATGGGAGCGCAGCGGGTAAAGCACTCGGGCGGGCTGACAGTCTGGGCGAACGGTTCCTGGACGGCGCCCGAGGTTTGAGCACTGGCGAAACCGCGCAACACGAGGTCGGCGAAGCATGTGTGGAATTGTAGGCATCGTCGGAACCAGCGCCGTCAATCAGCGCCTCTATGACGCGCTGACTGTCCTGCAGCATCGCGGCCAGGATGCGGCGGGGATCGCGACCTCGATCGACGGCGAGCTCTACACGCGCAAGGGCAGCGGGCTGGTTCGGGACGTGTTCCAGCAACACCACATGCTCGAGCTCCGGGGCCACGTGGGCATCGGTCACGTGCGCTATCCGACGGCAGGGTGCGACTCCGCTTCCGAGGCGCAGCCTTTCTACGTAAATGCCCCCTATGGCATCTGCCTCGCTCATAACGGCAACCTGACCAATGCCTCCGAGCTGGCGGAGGTGCTGATCCGCGAGGATCGACGTCATCTCAACACGACTTCGGATTCCGAAGTGCTGTTGAACGTGTTTGCTTCCGAGCTGCAGCGTATCGGGACGCCGCGTGTCACGGCGGCGGATGTCTTCGCAGCGCTGACGGCGGTCTATCGACGGTGTCGGGGCGGCTACGCCGTGGTGGCGATGGTGATCGGCCACGGAATTCTCGGCTTCCGGGATCCGCACGGCATCCGGCCGCTGGTGCTGGGACAGAGGTCCACGCCACGCGGCACAGAGTGGATGCTGGCTTCCGAGAGCGTTGCTCTCGACATGCTGTCCTTCAAGTTCGTGCGGGACATCGGACCCGGCGAGGCCGTCTTCATCGACGAGCTGGGGCGGTTACACTCGCAGCAGCTCGTGCCCAGCGTACGGCACACGCCGTGCATCTTCGAATACGTGTATTTCGCCCGCCCGGACTCGAAGATCGACAATATCTCCGTGTACCGCGCGCGCATGCGAATGGGCGACCGCCTCGCCGACAAGCTGCTGCGCGAGCGGCCCGAGCACGACATCGACGTCGTCATTCCGATTCCCGACACGAGCCGCACCAGCGCGCTGCAGCTGGCGCAGCGGCTTGGACTGAAGTATCGGGAAGGCTTCATCAAGAACCGCTACATCGGCCGCACGTTCATCATGCCCGGGCAGGAGCAGCGCGAGAAGTCGGTGCGCGGCAAGCTCAATGCGATCGATCTGGAATTCCGCGGCAAGAACGTCCTGCTGGTCGATGATTCCATCGTGCGCGGCACCACCTCCGCGCAGATCATCGAGCTGGCGCGAGAAGCCGGCGCGCGCAAGGTCTACTTCGCCTCCGCCGCCCCTCCGGTGCGCTTCCCCAATGTCTACGGAATCGACATGCCGGCGGTCAGCGAGCTCGTCGCGGCGCACCGCAGCGTCGAGGAAGTGGCGAAACTGATCGGTGCGGACTGGCTGGTCTACCAGGACCTCGAGGACCTGGTGGCCGCCTGCCAGCACGATGACGCGCGGATCGTCGAGTTCGACACGTCCTGCTTCTCGGGCGAATACGTTACCGGCGATGTGACACCGGAGTATCTCGAGCGGGTGCAGGAGGAGCGATCGGATGCGGCCAAGGCGCTGCGGCGCGGCCGCCGGGGCAAGCTCAAAGTCATAGGCCAGACCGCCGTTTGAATCCAACGGATCCCCGCCGCCGGCTGCTGCTTGAGCTCTTTCAGGCGGGCGTGGCGCGGGTTGCGGGGCGGGGCTGTGTTGCGGAAGCCTTGCGCGCGCAACGAATGCCGGCCGGCGCGGTCACCGGATCCGAAGCACGCGCGGCTGCCGGCCGCATCTGGATTGCTGCGATCGGGAAGGCGGCTGCCTCGATGGCGCTCGGCGCGCACGACGCCGTGGGCCCTGCCATCGAGCGTGTCCTGGTAATCACCAAGGACGGGCATGTCCCGCCGCAGACGCGAGCACTGCCCGGCGTCGAGATCTGCGAGAGCGCCCACCCGGTTCCGGATCAGCGCTCGCTCGATGCGGGACAGAGCCTGCTGCGCTGGATGGAAGCGCTTCCCGAAGCCGCTCAGCCCCTGTTTCTCATCTCGGGGGGCGCGTCGAGCCTCGTCGAGGTTCTCGAGGAAGGCGTCACGCTGGCGCAACTCGGGAGGCTCAACGAGGAAGGGCACGCGAGCGGTATCGCGATCGGTGAGCTCAACGCACGGCGCGGGCGACTGTCCCGTATCAAGGGCGGCCGGCTCGCGGCGCTGCTGGCGGGTCGGCCGGCGCGCGCGTTCTTCATCTCCGACGTGCCCGGCGACGATCCGGCAGTCATCGGTTCCGGGATCATGGGGCCGGCCAGCACGGGGCCGGACCATGTCGAGCGCACCATCGTCGCTTCTTTGGACCATGCGCTCGATGCAGTGGCGGCCGCCGCCCGCAAACTGAATCTTGATGTGCAGCGCGCATCGAAGCGCTTCGACGGCGAGGCCGTGCGGCTGGCGATCCGGTTTTCCCACGAGCTGCATCTGAGCACCGCGCAAGGGTGCGTCTGGGGGGGTGAGTCCACGGTACGCCTCCCGGAGCATCCTGGGCGCGGTGGCCGCAATCAGCACCTCGCGTTGGCCGCGGCGCGCCAGCTCGCCGGGCAGTCGCGCATGTTGCTGCTGGCGGCTGGCACTGACGGAACCGATGGGCCCACGGAGGATGCCGGTGCGGTCGTGGACGGCGAGACTTGTGCGCGAGTGGCGCTGGCGGAGTTGGATGCCGATGATTGTCTGCGGCGAGCCGATGCCGGAACCGCGCTCGCAGCCAGTGGCGATCTCATCTCCACCGGTCCAACGGGCACGAATGTCGGGGATCTGGTCATCGGTTTGAAACTCTCGCCGGAAGCCGCGCAGCTGCTCTGGCAGGACCGTGACGGCCGCGGCGCACGCGTGCTGTAATGACGCATGCGTCTGTTGCTGATTGAAGAGGATCCCGGCCGCTGTGCGGCGATCCAACATCACCTGACATCCTGGAAGGCGGATGTGCAGCTCCTGCTGCACAGTCCCCGCTTGCAGGGCACGCTCGCGCCCGAGTTTCTCGCGCAAGGCTTCGATAGCGTGCTGCTGACACGGTTGTGGGCCGGTGGCCGCGGTCTCGACTGGGTGAAGGAGCTGACGAGCCGCGCCGGATTCGCGCCGGTGATCTTTCTCAGTGAGCACGCGGATGATGCGGACGCGCGCCAGGCGTTGCAGATCGGGGCGTGTGCGGCTGTCGGCCGCGACGAGCTGGACAGCCGGAGATTCTTTGACCTGCTCGAGGAGTTCGCCGACCGGCAAACCAGAGCGCGGACCGTCTGGCGTAAGAGTCCCGCCGGCCGCGAGGCCCAGCGCTTCGGCAGTGCATTCATTCCCGGATACCGCCGCGTGCGGCAGATCGCAACGGGACCGGTGTCCGATCTGTTCGTGGCCGAGAGCGAGGCCGCCGGCAAGCTGGTGGTGCTGAAGGTGGCGCGCGATCAGCATCAGGACCAGAGCGATCTCGATCACACGTTTCGGCGCTTCCTGCAGGAATACGAGATCGTGCAGCGGATCCGTCATCCGAGCGTCGTGCGCCTCTATGACCTGGGAGTCAGCGACGATCACGCCTTTCTGGTGATGGAATATTTCCGCGCGGGCGATCTGCGCAAGCGCATGCGCGCGGGCATGCGGCCGCGACCGGCGGTGCGCACGGCCATCGGGATAGCCCGCGCGCTGGAGGCAATGCACGCCGCCGGCGTGTTGCACCGGGATATCAAGCCCGGCAACGTGATGCTGCGCGAGGACGGCTCGCTGGCGCTGATCGACTTCGGAATGTCCAAGGACACCGCGCTCGAGCTCGACGTGACCGATACCGGGCTGATCTTCGGCACGCCGCACTACATGAGCCCGGAGCAGGGTCACGGAGAGCCGATCGACGCGCGCAGCGATCTGTACAGCCTCGGGGTGATCGTGTTCGAGATGCTCGCGCGCGAGAAGCCTTACGCGGCCGAGAACCCCATGGCGATCATCTACAAGCACCGCAAGGAGCCGGTGCCGCGTCTGCCACCCCGATTCGAGGCGCTGCAGCCGCTCATCGATCGGTTCCTGGCGAAGGATCCGAACGATCGCTTCGCCAACGCGACCGAGGCAGCCGAGGCTCTGCAGAGAGCCTATCGGCTGCTGCGGGCACAGGAGAGCGCGGCGTGATTCTGCGCGCGCCGACACCCCGGGCCTGGGTGGATACGGCCGTCGAGCGATGGCGGGAGTTGCTGATCGATCACGCCAACTGCGAAAAGAAGGCCGCCTCCACGGCGCTCGCGCTGATGTTCACCTATCCCGAGGATCGAGTCTTGTCGCTCACGCTCGCACGCCTGGCGCGCGAGGAGCTGCGCCACTTCGAGCAGGTGCAGAGGATCATGGGCGCGCTCGGGGTGCGGTTCGAGCGCCAGGAGCCGGGCCGCTATGCCTCGGCTCTGCGCTCGCGGCTGCGAACCGCCGATCCCGGCCGCAAGCTCGATCTGTTGCTGGCGGGCGCACTGATCGAAGCCCGCTCGGCCGAGCGCTTCAGGCTGTTGGGCCCGCGCCTGCAGCCGCCGCTGGCGCAGTTCTATGCGCAGCTCGAGAACGCCGAGGCGCGCCACTTCGAGGTCTACCTGGAGCTCGCACGCGGCGCCTCAGCACCTGAGTGGGGCGAACGCCTCGAGCAGCTCGCCGAGTGGGAGAGCGAGCTGGCAACTCAGGCCGATACGCTGTTCCGTTTCCACTCGGGCCCGTTACAGGCTGCGCTCACGGCTTGATGCGATCGTATACGTGCTTGATCTCGAGCTGCCGCAATCGGCCGGGCTTGATGTCGCTCGTCACGATCAGCCGCCCGTCCTCATCGAGCGCGTAGTCGTCTTCGCGCCAGCCGCTTTTTGTCTTCGTGGTCGTGACGAATACCGGTCCGCGCCAGCCAGCGGTGCGCTGGGCAGTCTCGTCCTTGCCGTAGGGCACGGTGGTCTTCGTGCCGGCAACGAAGTCATCAGCGGCTCCGGTTCCGTCTGCCATCCTCGACCGGATGGTGACCTTGGCGCCGTCCTGGGTGATGGAGAGCAGACTGGGCGCAGCTAGCACGCGCGCCAGGACCGCGCGGCCTCGCGCGGAGGCGTCATCCGCCGGCGGAGCCGAGCTCGGGGGCAGGGGATTGGATTGCTCGATGGATTGCGGGGCTCCGGAAGCGAGCGCGGCCATCGGCAGGCCGGTCCAGTTCTCGCTGAGCGCCGCCTCCCGGGCGGTCGGGCTCGACAGGCCGGCGCCCTCGAAGCTGCGGGCGCTCAGCGGGGCCGGGCTGCCGGGGGCAAAGTGCTCGCCCGCGTCCGCCGAAGACCAGCCGGCGCCCGATGACCAGCCGGCACCTTCGGGGGTGCCAATGCCGGGCCCTCCCGGAACGCCGCCGCCGCCGGGTCCCGGGCGCTCATGCCGATGGCGCTCACCCGAATCGAGCCTCTTCAGGTTCTTTTCCGAATCCAGCAGATGGTCGGGGTCGTCACTCAGGTTGAGATTGAGCTTCCAGTTGCCGGTGAGGCTGACACCGCTGGGGGCGGCCGCGACGAGGCGGTCGCTCGCGCAGCCTGTCAGTCCGGCCGTGGTAGCCGTTGCGATGAGCGCGGGCAGAAAGACTGCTGCCGCGAACCTGCGTGTGCTCATGGGTGCCTGTCTCCGGTAGAGGCTCTCCGCGGGCCCAGTTTGCCGGCTTCGACCGAACAATGCCCGGGGAGTTCGTCGGGAAGGTTCCCCCGGGGGCCGTCGTGGCGTCAACCACCCCAGGGTTTTGCCGTTATCCAACAGCAGCCGCCGATCCCCACCGAGATTTCGGCCGCCCTGATGGCCGCGGCCCGTGGCGATGAGCGCGGTGGGTCCTAATGTAGAATGCCGGTGAGGCGCGCCGGCGCCCCACGCAGTCACAGTTCGTTACAACACGAGGTTCGATGAGCGATCGCCCCCATCTCGTCATCGTCGATGACGATCGAGAGATCCGCACGCTGCTCAGTCAATACCTGGAGAAGCACGACTTCCGCACCACCGCGGTCGCGGAAGGCAAGGAGATGCGCCGCGTGATGGAGCGCTCCCGGGTCGACCTGGTCGTGCTCGACCTCATGTTGCCTGGCGAGGACGGCCTGGCGATCTGCCGCGAATTGCGCACACGCTCGCAGGTCCCGATCATCATGCTCACGGCACGCGGCGAGGATGTCGATCGCATCGTCGGCCTCGAGCTCGGCGCCGATGATTACGTGCCCAAGCCCTTCAATCCCCGCGAGCTGCTCGGGCGCATCCGCGCAGTTCTGCGTCGCGCCGCGCACGCACCCCGGGATCCCAGTCCGGACACGGTGCGCTCTTTCAGCTTCAACGGATGGAAGCTCGACACGACCACCCGTACCTTGACGGATGCGGAAGGCAAGGAAGTGGCGCTCAGCGGTGCGGAATACCGCCTGCTCGCCGTGTTGCTGTCGTCGGCCAATCGCGTGCTCAGTCGCGCGCAGCTGACGGAGCTGCTCAGAGGGCGCGAAGCCGATCCATTCGATCGGAGCATCGATGTGCGTGTCAGCCGGCTCAGACAGATCCTCGGCGACGATGCGCGGGCTCCTCAGATCATCAAAACGGTGTATGGCGAGGGGTATGTCGTCGGAGTCGCAGTCGAAACCCACTGAGCGCGGCGCGCCGGGGCGTTGAGAATGCGCCTGTCGCTGTGGCCCCAGTCGCTGTTCATGCGGCTGTTGGCCGCCTCCGTCCTCGCATTGTTGCTGGCTGAAGCGGCCAGCCTGATTCTCGTCGCGCGTGAGCGTGAGCGCTTCGTCATGCAGGGGAACGTCCGTGAGTGGTCGCGCCGCATCGCCGAGGTGACCACGATGCTGCAGGGACTGCAGGGGACGGATCGCGATTCGGCTGCTCAGCGCCTCACTGAAGGCCCGCTGCATTTCGGGCGGCGCACGGGCGAGACGCCGCGCCTGCGTGCCGACCGCCTGGACGTCGCCCCGGAACGATTGCCGCGTGGCGGACCGGGGGGCGCGAACGGCGGCCCTCCAGTGCTTGCCGGACGACCTGGCGAGCGCAGCACGACAAACCTGCCCTTCGTGCAGTTCGCGAGTCCGGGCGAGTTCGAGCGCACCTTCGCGCAACAGCTGCAAACCACTCTGGGACGCGATTTCCGGGTCGCCGTCAACCCGACCACCGACTCATCCCGGCGCGCCATCGCGATCACGGGGGCCGCGTTCGCGGAAAACCGGGATGGGCCGGTGGAGTTGTACGATGCGATCGTTGGATTTCCGGACGGATACTCGACCGTGTTCCGCGTGGCGCGGGTGTCGCGCGGCGCGCCGCTACCCCGGGGACTGTTCCTGAATCTGATCCTGTTGGTGGCGGTGATGCTGGTGGCATTGTTCGTCACTGCGCGCAGCATCACGCGACCGCTCTCGGAGCTGGCGCGAGCAGCCGATCGCGTGGGCCGGGATCTGCGTCAGCCGAGGCTGGCCGAACGGGGAGCGCGCGAGCTCCGTCACGCCGCGCGGGCCTTTAACACCATGCAGGATAGATTGCAGCGCTACCTCGACAGCCGCAGCCGGGTGCTGGCCGCCATGTCGCACGATCTGAAGACACCTCTGACACGCCTGAGGCTCCAGGTCGAGACGCTCGAGGATGCGGCGACGCAGGCCCGATTCGGCAAGCAGCTCGACGAGATGGAAAGCATGGTGCACGGGGCGCTCGCGCTGTTCCGGGGCCTGGACGACAACGAGGCGTTTGCGCCGACGGACATCAATTCGCTCCTGCAGACGCTGCAGTCGGAATTTACGGAGATGAATGCCCCGGTCAGCCTCGAGGGATACGCGACGCGTCCGATCTCCGCGAAACCGCAGGCGCTCCGGCGCTGTCTCACCAATCTCATCGCGAACGCGATCAAGTTCGGGTCGCGCGCGCGAATCATGGTCGAGGACGGTGCCGCGCTCGTGGTACGCATCCGCGACGAGGGGCCAGGCATCCCTGAAGCGGAGTTGGAAAGAGTGTTCGAGCCCTTCTACCGGCTGGAGACTTCGCGCAACCGCGACACCGGAGGCACGGGCCTAGGACTGAGCATCGCGCGCGACGTCGTACAGGCGCACGGCGGCTCCCTCGTCCTGCGCAATCTGCCGGTGCGCGGCCTGGAAGCTGTTGTGACTCTGCCGCGCAGCTCGTGACTTGCTGGAAACCTTTCACGAAGCTTGCGCGTTGACACGCAAGTGACCTGCAAGCTTTCATGAGCCTTCCGAACACTGCGGTCCTGCTCGTAAAGCTTTCTTGAGGCTTTCACGATGACTGGGTGGACGCGAATTTCCATCACAGTCGCTCACGATTGCTTACGCTCGTCTTCTGTGCGGCCCCCTAGTTTGCGAGCCGGCCGCTCTCGCAGGCCTACGGAGCAGGCTGCATTATATGAGTGTGGGGTTTCCACTCGACTTGAACGACACCTCCACGATGCGCCCGGTGACGGCGCGTCGCGGGCACCTGTTCGTGCTCGGACACCTGCGCAGCTATGCATCGTTGTTGTGTCACATTCTCGGGTCGCATCCGCAGATCGACGGATACTGCGAGACGCACCTCCGCTACCGCTGGAGTCCGGACCTGCTCCGCCTGCACAGCCGTGTCAGGAAGCTGACCGGCGCACCGCTGCGCGGCAGGTATGTTCTCGATCAGATCCTGCACGACTATCCGATGGCGCGCACGATCCTGGAAAGCCCTCGGACGCGGGCAGTCATCATCGTGCGCCGGCCTCGCGATACGGTCCGCAGCATCATCGAGACGGGTCGACGTCACACAGAGATCCCGCCGTATCGGGACCTCGAACGAGTGGCGAGCTACTACGAGACGCGCCTTGCCGCGCTGCTGAGGCTCACCGATGCACTTCGCGGACGCGTAGTGTTTCTCGAAGCAGAGACGCTCCTCACGCACGCGCGGGAGGTACTCGACCAACTGGCTGCGTTTCTGGAGCTGGATTCGGCGTTACAGACCGAGTACCGGCTGTTTCCGTGCACGGGCAAGGTCGAGGACGGCGAGCCTTCTCCGGCCATATCGACGGGCCGCATCATCAACGCGGTCGGTGATCGCCACACTTCCGTATCGCTGCCACGTGCGCTGAATACGCGTTTGCAAAATGCCTATGACTTCTGGTGCGCGGCGCTGCGCCGCAGCTGCCCGCAGATTGCGCCGGCGGACCTCTCCGGCGCCGAGCATGAGGACTACGCGCGAGGTTGATCGTCCGCCGATTTCATCGCGGCAGCTCACGCAATTCGTAGCGGCCGCTGTCACACGCGAGATAACTTCCCTGTTCGTACCAGGCGCCCAGCACGATACGTTGTGCCGGCTCGCCGTCCACGATCATGTCGTGCACCGCCGGACGGTGGGTATGGCCGTGTATGATCCGCCGGACTCCTGCCGCGCGGAATGCGCTCGCTACCGCAGCGGGATTCACGTCCATGATGACGGGGATGGTTCGCGAGATGTGCTCCTGGCTTCCCGCACGCGCCTGTGTGGCCAGCACCTCACGGACTCCAATCGGCAGCGACAGGAAGCGGCGCTGCCACTCGGGTCGCCGCACGATGCTGCGCAGCTCCTGATAGGAGTGATCATCCGTGCAGAGTGCATCACCGTGCGTGAGCAGCACACGTTCGCCGTACACGTCGGCAATGATGGGGTCCGTGAGCAGCCGCGCACCCGTCCGGCGACAGAATGCCTCGCCGAGGAGAAAGTCCCTGTTGCCATGAAGCAGAAAGCAGCCGACGCCAGCGGCGGTCAAGGCACGCAGGCCGAGGCGCACGCGCTCCTTGGCCGCCTCGACTTCGTCATCTCCCACCCAGACTTCGAAGAGGTCCCCGAGGATGTAAAGCGCCTCCGCGGCGGCAGCATGGGTTTGCAGGAAGCGCAGAAACTGCTCGACCGCACCGGGTGTGCCCGCATCCAGGTGCACATCGGAGACGAACAGCCGGGTCATGCAGCCGCTATTTCGGCGAGAGGATATCGGGCGAGGTCGGCTGTGTCGCAGTGGGCGCCGGCGGGGTCACCGGTGCGCTGGACTGACCCGAGCCGGAATCGACCACCTCCATTTTCTCGATCACCACCGGCTTGAGGGGGGCGTCGGATTTGAACGGCCCCACGGGCCCCGTCGGCGTGACGCCGATGCGGTCCACGACGTCCATGCCCTGCACCACCTTCCCGAAAACGGCGTAGCCCCAGCGCGTGGGCAGCGGATCGAGGTCAGGATTGTCCACGAGGTTCACGTAGATCTGGGCATTGCCCGAGTGCGGGCTTTCGCCGCGCGCCAATCCCACCATCCCGCGCTTGTTCTGCAGCCCGTTGCCCGACTCGTTCACGACCGGATCGTGCACCGGTTTGAGTTTGTAGTCGGTCGCGGAGTGGCCGCCGCCCTGGATCACGAAGTTGGCGATGACCCGGTGGAAGAGGGTTCCGGAATAGAACCCCTCGCGCACGTAGCGCAGAAAGTTCGCGACCGTCAGCGGCGCGCGGTCGGGCATCAGCTCGATCACGAACTCACCCATGCTGGTCGTCACGCGCACTTGCGGGGGGGACTGGGAGGCGGGCGCGGGAGTCGCCGGCTGCTGAGGCTGCGTGGGCGGATCTGCCGCGCGGGCTGGAGCGAGGGTCACCCACGCGGCCAGAAGCACGAGAGCGGTCGCCGCCGGGGTACGCGTCCAGGACCTGGGGTGAGTGCGCATCGAGACTCCATTGCTTGGGTTCGGGCGGCAATACTAGCGGGAAATCGCGCCTGGGCGCTGTGTCCCGTAACATGCCGGCATGAGCATTGTGGACACTCCGGCCGGGCAGTCGTTCGACGAGGCCCCCGTGACGCGCTTCGCGCCCAGTCCGACGGGCGCGTTGCACCTGGGCAACGCCCGCACGGCGTTGTTCAACTACCTGCTGGCACGCGGCCGGCGAGGCCGGTTCGTCCTGCGTATCGAGGATACCGACGCGCAGCGCAGCCATGAGGACCACACCGCAGCGCTGATCCGGGATCTGCACTGGCTCGGGCTCGACTGGGATGCGGGCCCCGATCACGAGGACGCGCGGGGACCCTACCGCCAGTCCGAGCGCACCGGGTTTTATGACCGGTACTTCAATGAGCTCGAGGCGCAGGGAATGGCCTATCCGTGCTTCTGCTCGGCGCTCGAGCTCGAAGCCTCGCGACGCGCGCAGCTTGCTGCCGGCAAGCCGCCGCGCTATGCGGGTACCTGCCGGGAGCTCAGCGAGGCCCGGCGGGCGGACAAGCGCGCAGCGGGGATCGCAGCGAGCCTGCGTTTCCGCGTACCTGCCGGGCGGCGCATCGAGTTCGACGATTTCGTGCACGGCGCGCAGAGTTTCCTGTCCGAGGACATTGGGGACTTTGTCGTGCGGCGCGCGGATGGAACTGCGGCATTCTTCTTCTCGAACGCAGTAGACGATGCGCGGATGGGCATCACGCGAGTTCTCCGCGGCGAGGACCATCTGACGAACACACCGCGGCAGCTGATGATTCTCGAGGCACTGAACCTGCCGGCTCCGGCCTACGGACACGTGTCCTTGATCGTCGGGAATGACGGGGCGCCGCTGTCCAAGCGACATGGGGCGACCAGCGTCCGCCAGTATCGCGATCTCGGGTATCGGCCCGAGGCGCTCGCGAATCATCTGTTCCGCCTGGGGCACTCGACGCCCGAGCACGGATTCCTGACGCTCGCGCAGATGGCACAGGCATTCGACTCACGGCATTTGGGGCGTGCGCCCGCGCACTTCGACGAGCAGCAGTTGAGCATGTGGCAGAAAGAGGCCGTGCACCGTCTAACGTTGGAAGCTGCATCGAGCTGGCTCGACGGTGTCCTGCCTCAGCGTCTCGATGAGAAGGCACGGCGCGAATTCATTGCAGCGGTGCTGCCCAACCTGGTGCTGCCTGAGGACGCCCGCGTATGGGTCGATGTGGTATTCGGCGAGCCGCCGGCCCTTGCCGCGAACGAGCAGCAGGTCGTTCGGGAAGCGGGCAAGAGCTACTTTTCCGCGGCTGCCGCCGCGGCCGAGGCGAGCGGCAACGATCTGCCGGCGATTGCGGGCGCCGTGCGTGCGGCTACCGGCCGCAAGGGTGCCGCGCTGTATATGCCGTTACGCGTGGCGCTGACAGGGCGCGCACATGGGCCCGAGCTGGCACCGCTGTTGAGAGTGATGCCGGCAGGCAAGGCGCGCGAGCGACTCGCCAGATTCGCCTGAGACGGCGCCATTCCCGCAACACCAAGGGCGACCATGATCCGAATTCATGACTCGATGACGGGTGAGAAGCAGCTCCTGCAGCCGATCACGCCGGGACACGTGCGTATGTATGTGTGCGGCATGACTGTGTATGACTACATCCACATCGGTCATGCAAGGATGCTGACCGTGTTCGACCTGGTGAGCCGCTACCTGCGTCATCGCGGCTACAACGTGACTTTCGTCCGCAACATCACCGATATCGACGACAAGATCATCAAGCGGGCCGCGCAGAGCAATCAGCCCATCGAGGCCGTGACCGGGCGCTTCATCCAGGCGATGCACGAGGACTGCGCGGCCCTCGGGCTGGCAAGCCCGGATTTCGAGCCGCGCGCCACGGAATATCTGCCGGCCATCATCGCGATGATCGAGCGACTGATGGAGCTGGGCTACGCCTACCGCGCTGCCGATGGCGACGTGTTGTACGCCGTTGCGAAGTTTGAAGGTTACGGGCGCTTCTCAGGCAAGAGGCTGGCGGATCTGCGTGCGGGCGCGAGGGTGGAGGTGGACGAGGGCAAGCGCGACCCGCTGGACTTCGTGCTCTGGAAGCACGCCAAGCCCGGCGAGCCGTTCTGGGAGTCCCCATGGGGAGCCGGACGCCCCGGCTGGCACATCGAGTGCTCGGCGATGTCCACCGCGCTGCTGGGCACGCACTTCGACCTGCACGGTGGCGGTATGGACCTGAAGTTCCCCCATCACGAGAACGAGATCGCGCAGTCGTGCGCCGCCACCGGCGATCGCTTCGCCAATCTTTGGGTGCACAACGGATTCGTCAACATCGACGATGAGAAGATGTCGAAGTCGCTCGGCAACTTCTTCACGGTGCGCGAGGTCCTGCCCCGGGTCCGCCACCCGGAAGTCATGCGCTACTTCCTGTTCTCGAGTCACTACCGGGGCCCCATCAACTACTCGCTGGAGCAGCTCGAGCAGGCCGATGCGGCGCTCGGCAGGATCTACACGGCGCTACGCGATGTGCCGACGGCTCCCGCGACGGAATCCGCGCATACGGCGCGCTTCCATGAAGTCATGGATGATGATCTGAACACACCCGAGGCGATTGCCGTCCTCCAAAGCCTGACTCGGGAGCTGAACACCGCCAAGGCCGCCGGTGAGCTCCCCAAGGCGAGCACGCTGGCCGCCGAGCTGCGCGCGCTGGCCGGCGTGCTGGGGCTCGCCCAGCTGGAGCCGGCGGAATGGTTCCGCCGCTCCCGGCCAGCCGCGGATGCCACCGCGGCGGCGGGCGCTCCGAATGCCCAGAGCATCAGCGACTCGGAGATCGAGAAGCGCATCGAGGCGCGTCACGCCGCGCGCAAGGCCCGGAACTGGGCCGAGTCCGATCGGATTCGCGATGAGCTTGCCCGGGCGGGGATCGTTCTGGAGGATAAGCCGGGAGGCCAGACCAGCTGGCGCCGGGCCTGAAGGCACCGCGCCGGATGTGAGCAGGCCCCGCCCCGCGCCTGATCGCGCCGGTCTCGTCCGCAATGCCTGGTGCCCGATCCCGGCCGCTAAAGGCGCCTGCATCCGGTCCCGTGCTCCGTGCGTACTGACGGCAAGTCAATCCTTTCCGTCCGGGGCGGGCATGCGTGGAAATCGGGGGAGCGGGCGCCCTGCACGGTGCGCCGCGCCGGCAATCCTCGCTGCCTGCTGGCTGGCGCGCGCGCAGGCGGCGCCGGTGGACGAGGAGCTTGCCACCGTGACGGTCTCCGCCACGGGCATCAGCAACATGAGCGCCGCATCGGCCGGAGACGTCGGCCCGGAGCAGATCGCCACCGAGCCGCTGCTCAGGCCTGCGGCGGTGCTCGAGAACATCCCCGGGCTCATCGTCACCCAGCACTCCGGCGAGGGCAAAGCCAATCAGTACTTCCTGCGGGCCTTCAACCTCGATCATGGGACCGATCTGGCGCTGGAAGTGGACGACATGCCGGTCAACATGCCGAGCCATGCGCACGGACAGGGCTACTCGGATCTCAATTTTCTCATCCCCGAGCTGACGGCCGACCTGCATTACAAGAAGGGGCCGTACTACGCCGATGAGGGCGATTTCGCCACGGCGGGCACGGCGCGCATTGGATTGCTCGATGAGGCACCGGGGTCCGTGTCGATCGGGTACGGAGAGGACGGATATCGTCGCGCGCTTCTGATGGGCAGCACCTCGCTCGGCGCCGGCTCGCTTCTTGGCGCGGGGGAGATCTACCGTAACGATGGTCCTTTCGCGGTTCCGGACGACTACCACCGGCTTAACGGGCTGCTGCGTTATCGATACGGCTCGTCCGATGATTACTACACCGCCGGCGTCATGCTCTACGGCGGCTCCTGGACTTCCACGGACCAGGTGCCGCAGCGCGCGGTCACGGAAGGACTGATCGGCCGGTTTGGCAGCCTCAATCCCACCGACGGCGGCGAGACGCATCGCTACAGCCTCTCCTTCGGCCGTCTCCGGCGTACGGATTCGGACCAGATTCAACTCTCGGCGTATGTGATCCGATACTCGCTGGATCTCTGGTCCACGTTTACCTACTTCCTGAAGGATCCGCTGCATGGCGACCAGATGCTCCAGCATGACGATCGTGTCGTGTATGGTGCCAAGGGCTCGAAGTCATGGTTCGCCAGCTTTGATGGCCTGACCATGACCAACGTTGTCGGCATACAGGCACGCGTCGATGACATCCGGGATGTGGGGATCTTCCCGACCTACGAGCGGCACATCCTGGGCTCGACACAGGATGCCGGCGTGATGGAGTCCAGCGGCGCTATCTATGCGGAAAACAGCCTGCGATGGCGAGACTGGTTGCGCACGACCGTTGGCATACGGGAGGACGCATTCACCTTCGCTGTCCGGGACAAATTGGTGCTCTCCGACGGCAGCTGCAATCTCCACAGCGATCCTCTTGGATGCGATACCGGCCATCGCCGCCCCTCCATATTCAGCCCCAAGATGGGAATCGTTCTGGGTCCATGGGCTGACACGACTTACTTCATCAACGCCGGCTACGGTTATCACAGTAACGATGCCCGGGGAGTCACACGCAGCGGTCAGAATGCGGAGGTGCCTCCGGTGACGCCTTTGACAAGGGCGACCAGTGCCGAGCTGGGGCTGGCGAGGCGGATGGGCTCCGCCTGGGAGATGACGCTCGATGCATTCCTGCTGAAGCTGCGATCGGAGCTGGTGTTCGACGGGGACGCCGGTGTCACGGCTCCGAGCGGTGCAAGCGCCCGGACCGGTATCGAATGGGGTAACACGTTCCACCTCAACGACTGGCTCCTGGCCGACCTGAATGCGACTGCCACCCGCGCGCGCTTCGATCGGAATGCCGCACCCGACGATCTGGGCTGCGTCGATGCGGCCGCAACTCATCCGTGCGCGGCGCCTGTGCAGATCGTGGGGCGCTACATACCTAACAGTCCGACGAGCGTCATCGATGCGGGGCTGACCGCGCGGTCGGGTTCGGGGTGGTTTGGCAGCTTGCGCCTGCGGCATTTTGGCGAGTCTCCCCTCATCGAGGATAACAG
>DASTDD010000217.1:0-7788 GCA_035710545.1 Steroidobacteraceae bacterium | reverse complement strand
CCAGAGCGATTCCCCCACCCTGCCGGAGTCGCCCGTCAAGCCAGGAGTCCCCCATGCGCATTGGTGTGCCGAAAGAGATCAAGGTCCACGAGTATCGGGTCGGGCTGGTGCCCGCGGGTGTCCGCGAGCTGGTGGCCGGTGGCCATCAGGTTCTCATCGAGACCACGGCCGGCAACGGAATCGGTGTCGATGATGCTCAATACGTCGCGGCCGGTGCGGCGATCGCTCCCGGCGCGGCCGATGTGTTTGCCCAGTCGGACCTGGTCGTCAAAGTCAAGGAGCCGCAGCCCGTCGAGTGCACGATGCTGCGGTCGGGGCAGGTGCTGTTCACGTACCTGCATCTGGCTGCGGATCCCGGGCAGGCCCGGGGATTGATGAAATCGGGCGCGACGGCCATTGCGTATGAGACCGTGACGGCGCCGAATGGCTCATTGCCGCTCCTGACGCCGATGAGCGAGGTCGCGGGGCGCATGTCCATCCAGGTTGGCGCGGCCAGTCTGCAGAAGGCCAACGGGGGGTTCGGCGTCCTGCTGGGCGGTGTCCCCGGAGTCCAGGCGGCGAAGGTCGTGATCCTCGGCGGCGGTGTCGCGGGGACCCATGCTGCGGAGATTGCAGTAGGGATGCGAGCGGACGTGACGATAGTGGATCGCTCTCTGGACCGGCTGCGGGAGCTGTCTTCGACGTTCGGATCGAATCTGCAGACCGCGTACTCGACGACGGAGACGATCGAGCGGCTCGTACGCGATGCCGACCTGGTGATCGGCGCCGTTCTCATTGCGGGAGCCGCGGCACCCAAGCTGGTCACGCGCGCCATGCTCTCCACCATGAAGCGTGGTGCCGTGCTCGTGGATATCTCGATCGATCAGGGAGGCTGCTTCGAGACCAGCCGGCCGACCACGCACGCCGATCCGACGTTCGTGGTGGATGGAGTCATCCATTACTGCGTAGCCAACATGCCGGGCGCCGTTCCCAGAACCTCGACGTTCGCACTGACGAATGCCACACTGCCATACGTGCGCGCTCTCGCGGATCTGGGCTGGCAGGCGGCCCTCAAGCGGGATGCGGGTCTGGCTGCGGGCTTGAACGTGCACGCCGGCGAGATCACGCACGAGGTGGTTGCCCGCGCGTTGGGTTTCGGGGCTCGCCCCGCCGCCGTGGCGGCTTCCCGATAGACGCACGGTCGCAGCCCGGCTGCTTTCCCTGACGGGAAGGCCGCCCGCATCGACCCATACCGCCGGCTCCGGGTGCCTGCGCCGGGGCGGGCGGGCCCTTGCACCCAACAGACGCTTCGGAGGATCCGAGAATGAAGAACGCACTGCCGGTCGCGATGCTGGCGCTGATCACCGGCGCGGCCCTGGCCGCCCCCGTGAAGTATGACATCGATCCCAACCATACCCATCCCAGCTTTGCCGCCGACCATTTCGGCGGACTGTCGGTGTGGCGCGGGATGTTCGAGAAGTCTTCCGGGACGATCGAGCTCGACAAGGACAAGGGCACCGGCACGGTGCAGATCACGGTGGACATGTCCTCGATCCAGTTCGGTATGCCGAAGCTCAACGAGCATGCCCGCTCGGCGGACATGTTCGATGTCGCGAAGTACCCGACCGCGACCTACAAGGGCAAGCTCGCCAAATTCAAGGACGGCTCGCCTACCGAGGTGGAGGGGGAGCTGACCATGCACGGTGTCACCAAGCCGGTGACTCTGACCATCGACGAGTTCAAGTGCATGATCAATCCGATGTCGAAGAAGGAGGTGTGCGGCGCGGATGCCGGCGCGACCATCAACCGCGCCGACTTCGGCGTCAGTTACGGCGAGAAGCTCGGGTTCAAACAGCAGGTGAAGCTCGCCATCCAGGTGGAGGCGATCAAAGCGGGATGAGGTTCGCCGCGGGCCGCTCGGCTTGCCCAAGCCGCGCGGTCCGTCGGCGCATCCTCACTGCCGGCGCCGGCCGGTGGCGAGTTGCCCGTGTAGAGCGCAGGAATGCCTTCACATGCCCCCGCACCCAGGTGACGCCGATCTTCTGGAGAGCATGGTTGCCGCCGCCGCCGCTGCGGCCCGGCTGATCCACCGCATTTACCTCGGCGAGTTCGAAGTCCAGCGCAAGGCGGACCGCACGCCGGTGACGATTGCCGATCACGCGGCCGAGGCGTTGATTCTCGAACGGCTGCGCGCGGCCGCTGCGGGCGTCCCCATCATCGCCGAGGAAGAGGTCAGTGCCGGGCGGATTCCGTCCGTCGGCGCTGAGTTCTTCCTGGTGGATCCTCTGGATGGGACGAAAGAATTCATCGAGCGGCGGGGCGAGTTCACGGTCAACATTGCACTGATACGCCATGGCATCCCGGCGCTGGGTGTCGTGTGTGCGCCTGTCAGCGGCGCTCTCTTCGCGGGCAACACTCAGGTGCCGGAGGCGTTCCGGAGTATGCTGGAGCAAGAAGGCTCCAGCCGTGCCACCCGTGCCCCGATTCGTGTTCGGAACGTGCCCGAGCGCGGCCTCACTGTTGTGAGCTCGCGCTCGCACTCAACGCCCGGAACGGACGCTTATCTGGCCGCCTACTCGGTGGTGGAGCGTGTGTCGGTTGGCTCATCGTTGAAGTTCTGCCTCGTGGCCGCCGGTGAGGCCGATCTATATCCGCGACTCGGGCCCACCATGGAATGGGATACCGCCGCCGGGCATGCGGTGCTGCTTGGAGCCGGGGGACTCGTCCTGGCCCCGGGTGGTCAGCCCTTGCGCTATGGAAAGCCGGGCTTTCGCAACTCCTTCTTCGTCGCGAGCGGTACGCTGGTCCCTCAGCCGCTACCTGCGTGAGATCCGGTCAGGCGTGCGTCTTGTGGGGAGCGGGACCGCTCCGATACCCTCGCACGGTATCGGTCAAGAAGTACCCATGAGTGTCACCACCGGAAATCGCAGCCTCCCGGCCGGCCTGCGCCGCCTCGAGGCGGAGTCCATTGGCATCCTGCGCGAGGTGGCGGCGGAATTTCGCAGCCCCGTGATGCTGTATTCCATCGGCAAGGACTCCGGCGTGATGCTGCATCTGGCGATGAAGGCGTTTCATCCGTCGAAGCCGCCGTTTCCACTGCTGCACGTGGACACCGGCTGGAAGTTCCGCGAGATGATCCGGCACCGCGATCAGGTGGCGGCCCGGTATGGCGTCAAGCTGCTGGTACACGTCAACGCCGAAGGCATCGCGCGCGGCATCAATCCGATCTCATCGGGCTCCGCGTTGCATACGCAGGTCATGAAGACCGAGGCACTCAAGCAGGCGCTGGAGCTCTGGGGGTTCGATGCGGCCTTCGGGGGTGCGCGCCGCGATGAGGAGAAAAGCCGCGCGAAGGAGCGGATTTTCTCATTCCGCTCGGCGGGTCATGCCTGGGATCCACGCAGTCAGCGCCCCGAGCTCTGGCAGCTCTATAACACCCGAATCGGCAAGGGCGAGAGCATTCGCGTCTTCCCGCTGTCCAACTGGACTGAGCTGGACATCTGGCAGTACACCCGGGCGGAGAGCATCCCAGTGGTGCCGCTGTACTTTGCCGCACCGCGACCCGTCGTCGAGCGCAATGGTGCCCTCATAGTGCGCGATGACGACAGGATGCCTTTGCTTCCGGGCGAGGTGGAGGAGATCAGGATGGTGAGGTTTCGCTCACTGGGTTGCTACCCGCTGTGCGCTGCCGTGCCCAGCTCCGCGACCACCCTGGACGCCATCATCGAAGAGATGGCGCGGACTCGGACCTCCGAGCGCTCCGGCCGCCTCATCGACAGCGACGGAGCGGCTTCGATGGAGCGCAAGAAGCGCGAAGGGTATTTCTGATGTCCGGCCCTGCTTCCCGCGCCGTTGCTGATACCGGGCCGCGAGACCTGCTGCGCTTTCTGACTTGTGGCTCCGTCGACGATGGCAAATCAACGCTGATTGGCCGTCTGCTGTACGACACGAAGCTGATCATGGATGACCAGCTGGCGACCCTGGAGCTGGACAGCCGGCGCCATGGCACGACCGGGGATGCGATCGATCTGGCGCTGCTCGTGGACGGCCTCGAGGCCGAGCGCGAGCAGGGCATCACGATCGATGTCGCGTACCGGTATTTCTCGACACCGCGCAGGTCGTTCATCGTGGCCGACACGCCGGGCCACGAGCAATACACGCGCAACATGGCGACCGGCGCGTCCAACTCGGACGCGGCGGTCATTCTGATCGATGCGCGCAAGGGTGTGCTGACCCAGACGCGCCGGCACAGCTATATCTGTGCGTTGCTCGGTATCCGCCACGTCGTGCTGGCGATCAACAAAATGGACCTCGAAGCCTATTCCTCGGAACGCTTTCACCACATCGTCGCGGACTACCTGCGGTTCGCCAAAGTCCTGGACTTCGTATCGATCACCGCTATACCCGTGTCCGCGCGCTTTGGGGACAACATCAGCGCGGGCTCCGAGCGCATGCGCTGGTATGAGGGGCCGACACTGCTGGCCTGTCTCGAGACCCTGGATCCGCAGACCGATGCCGAAGGCGGGCCGTTCCGCTTTCCCGTGCAGTGGGTGAATCGCCCGAATCCGGACTTCCGCGGTTTCTCGGGGACCGTGGTAACCGGCAGCGTCCGGACCGGTGATCGCCTGGTCGTCGCCGCCTCGGGCAAGGAATCCTCGCTGAGGCGAATCGTGACGGCGGATGGCGATCTGCAGGAGGCCCGAGCCGGCGATGCGGTGACGCTGACTCTGGCGGACGAGATCGACATCGCGCGCGGCGATGTGCTGGCCGCCGCGGACAGCCGCCCGGAGGTCGTCGACCAGTTCGCGGCCCACGTGCTATGGATGGCCGAGGAGCCGATGCTTCCCGGGCGCTCCTACCTGATGCGGATCGGCACGAAGTTCGTGCCGGCGCGCGTGACCAGCCTGAAGCACAAAGTCGACGTTAATGCGCTGGAGCACATCGCGGCAAAGACGCTCGGGTTGAACGACATCGGGCTGTGCAATGTGGCGACTGCCACGCCGGTTGCCTTCGATCCCTATTCCGAGAATCGCGCCACGGGCTCCTTCATTCTCATCGACCGCTTCACCAATGCCACGGCGGGCGCCGGGATGATCACCTTCGGACTGCGACGCGCGACCAACATACACCGCCAGAGAGTGCTGGTGGACAAGACGGCCCGCCTGCGCATGCATGGCCATCGGCCGGCGATCCTGTGGTTCACGGGACTGTCGGGCTCCGGCAAGAGCACGATTGCCAGCTTGCTCGAGCTGGAGTTACATGCGCACGGCGCGCACACGTACATGCTGGATGGCGACAACCTGCGTCACGGCCTCAATCGCGACCTGGGATTCACCGATGTCGATCGGGTCGAGAATATCCGCCGGGTGGGGGAGGTCGCCCGGCTCTTCGTGGACGCCGGGCTGATCGTGCTGTGCTCGTTCATCTCGCCCTTCCGTGCCGAGCGGCGGATGGTGCGTGAGCTCGTCGAGCAGGAAGAGTTCGTGGAGATCTTCATCGACACGCCGCTCGAGGTGTGCATGCAACGCGATCCCAAGGGCCTGTACGCGCGCGCGCTCGAGGGCAAGATCAGGAACTTCACCGGCATCGACTCACCGTACGAGGCCCCCGAGAACGCGGAAATCGTCATCGATACGCGTGAGGGCACGCCGCAGGCGGCCGCGGCGCGCATCATCGAGGCTCTCCGCGAGCGCAGGATCGTGGTCTAGCGTCGTGGGCGCCAGGAGGTGGCCCAAGGCGCCAGGAGGTGGCCCAAGGCGACTGAGGGTCGTCCGAGGATGCCGTGCTGCGGATGATCGGTCAGGACTCGAACAGCCGTGCGACGTGATCCGCGATCGCGAGTGAGGCAGTCAGTCCCGGGGATTCAATGCCGAAGAGATTGACGATGCCCGGCACTCCGTGTTGCGCAGGGCCATCGATGCGGAAATCCACAAGCGGCTCCCCGCGGGCGGAGATGCGCGGCCTGATCCCGGCATAGTCGGCGTGCAGCGCGCCATCCGGCAGAGCCGGCCAATACGTACGAATCGCAGAGTAGAAGAGCGCAGCCCGCTCCTGCTCGACGTTGTAGTCGGGATGATCCAGCCATTGCACATCGGGACCAAAGCGGGCACGCCCAGCGAGATCCAGGGTGAGATGGATACCGAGTCCGCCGTGCGCGGGGACCGGATAGATCAGCTGCCTGAAGGGGGAGGGGCCGGAGAGCGCAAAGTAGTTGCCCTTGACGAAGTAGACGCGCGGAATGTGCTGCGGCGGCAAGCCGCCTACCAGCCGCGCCACCGCGGGTGCCTCGAGACCCGCACAATTGATGACCTTGCGCGCGCGCAAGGTCGGCTCGGCCCCCTGCAGTCCCAGCAGCAGCCAGCCGCCCTGGGGCCGGATCGTCGTTACGCGAGCGCGACAGGCCAGCATGGCGCCCTGGCTTTCTGCCTGAGCGAGCAACGCCAGCATGTATCCGTGGGAATCAACGATCCCGGTGAGCGGTGAGCGCAGGGCACCGGCGCAGGAAAGAGCCGGCTCCAGCTCGCAGGCCTCAGGGCCGCTCAACAGTGTCAGCTCGACGCCGTTGGCGCGCGCTGTTGCGCATATCGCCTGAAGCTCCGACAGCTGTTCGGGGGATGCCGCGACAATGAGCTTTCCACAGCGCCGGTGCTCGACGCCATGACGCTCGCAAAATTCATAGAGCCGATCCCGCCCGGCGACACAAAGCCGGGCCTTGAGACTGCCGCGCGGATAGTGGATGCCCGCGTGGATCACTTCGCTGTTGCGGGCGCTGGTCGCGCTGCCGAAACGCTCCGCGGCTTCGAGGATCAGCGTCTCATGTCCTCGCAAGGCGAGCTCGCGGGCGACCGACAGCCCGATGACACCCGCTCCGACTACGACGACGTCGACCTCGTCCATCGAGACGAAGTGTAGCGGTTCGCCTATCATCGCGGGAACGTTGACCGCGAGATGCAGGAGAGAACCGTGCCGGCCGTCACATCCCGCCGCGATGCAGAGATTGCGGTCATCGAGATCGACAATCCACCCGTGAACGCCGCCAGTGTCGCGGTGCGCGAGGGCCTTGCGGCAGCACTTGCGGAGGCGAGCGCGGACCCGCAGGTCAGGGCCATCGTGCTCTCGGGTGCCAACGGACTGTTTCTCGCGGGAGCGGACCTCAAGGAAATCGCATCGGGGCTGTCGCAGAAGTTCCCGACCTTGCGGGATCTGCAGAAGCAGATGGAAGCCGTGCCCAAGCCGATCGTGGCCGCCATCGAGGGCGTTGCTCTGGGCGGCGGTTTCGAGATTGCGCTCACCTGTCATTTCCGGGTGGCGGCAGGCACCGCACGGGTCGGACTGCCGGAGGTGAAGCTCGGGTTGCTACCGGGTGCAGGGGGTACACAGCGCTTCACGCGTCTCGCCGGCCCTGAAGCGGCGCTCGAGACCATCACGTCGGGGACACACCTCCCGGCACAGCGCGCGCTGGAGCTTGGGACGATAGACGCTCTGGCCGAGCATGCCGTGGCAGAGGCGATCGAGTTTGCGCGACGGGCCCTGCGGGAGAATCGGCCCTTGCGGCTGGCCAGCGAGCGTGAGGACCGGATTACGGGCTTCGACCCTGGCGTGTTTGATGCATTCCGCAAGAAGCTTGCGGGCAGGGCCCGCGGTCAGCTCGCCCCGTGGCGCATCGTGGATTGCATCGAGGCTGCCTGTACGCAGCCTCGCGAAGAGGCGTTCCGGCTCGAACGGCAGTGGTTCGACGAGTGTCGGAACAGTCCCCAGCGCAAGGCGCTGATGCACGTGTTCTTTGCCGAGCGCGAGGCGCGTCGGATT
>DASTDD010000216.1:0-8111 GCA_035710545.1 Steroidobacteraceae bacterium | reverse complement strand
ATCACGAGCGGCCTGGCCGTTGGCATCGATGCGGCGAGTCACGAGGGTGCGCTGCACGCCGGCGGAGCCACCATCGCCGTATGCGCCATCGGGCTCGACGGGATCTATCCAACTCAACACGCGGAGCTCGCCGAGCGGATCCGCCGCCAGGGCGCCCTGGTGTCGGAATTCCCGCCGCGCACCCCGCTGCGCCGCTCGAACTTTCCCAGGCGCAACCGGCTGATCAGCGGCCTGGCGCTGGGTACACTGGTCGTGGAGGCGGCGCGCCGCAGTGGCTCGCTGATCACGGCCCGGCACGCCGCCGAGCAGGGACGCGAGGTGTTTGCGATCCCGGGCTCCATCCACAGTCCGCTCTCCTGCGGCTGTCATAAGCTGATACGCGACGGGGCAACACTCGTGCAGGAGCCTGGCGAGGTGCTCGCGGAGCTGCGAATTCCCCTTCAGGAAGAAGCACTTGTGAGGCCCCGGAGACCGCTCAGCGTGGGCTGCGCATTGGACAAGGGGTATGAAATGCTGTTAGATGCCGTCGGTTTCGAACCCGCGACCGTCGACGTGCTCGCGGCCCGCACGGGACTTGCAGGCGAGGCGATCGCCCCGATGCTGCTGATGCTCGAGCTCGAGGGTTGGATCGCGCAGTGTGCGGGCGGTCGATATGGCCGCATACCTTGACAGCGCCGCAGGCGTTATTTCTGCGGAAACGTGATGACCGGTACCGTTCTCGACATTCTGATCTACGTGTTCGACCGCTACATGCTGGATGAGGTACCGGAGGTACCCGAGCGGGCGCATCTGGCTCGCGATCTCGAGCGTGTCGGATTCACACATGCCAACGTCGAACGGGCGCTCGACTGGCTCGCCGAGCTCGCCTGTGAGCGTGACCGTCCCGCCCTGCCTCTCACGGGTGAGAGCGCTGGACCTGCGGTGCGCATCTTCTCCGATGGCGAGCTCGCCCGTCTCTCCACCGAATGCCGCGGCTTTCTCGTGACGCTCGAGCGTCTGGGCATCCTCTCGCCGCAGCAGCGCGAGATCGTGATCGACCGGATGCTGGCCCTCGATGCCGACGAGCTGGACACCGAGCAGCTGAAATGGGTGGTGCTCATGGTGCTCTCCAGCCAGCCCGGTCAGGAGCAGGCGTTCGCGCGCCTGGAAGACCTGGTCTCGGATGTCCATCCCGGCACGCCGCATTGAGCGCGGCGCGTAGGCGGCAAAAGAACTGAAGTGCTGCAAGGCACTCTCAGCAGCTCATGGCAGACAATCTCCTCATAGTCGAATCGCCGGCCAAGGCGAAAACCCTGAAGAAGTACCTCGGCAAGGACTTCGAGGTGCTCGCCTCGTACGGACACGTGCGCGATCTGGTCCCCAAGGAGGGCGCTGTCGACCCCGACGACGGCTTCCGCATGCAATACCAGGTGCTCGAGAAGAACGAGCGTCATGTCGAGGCGATCACACGCAGCCTGCGCAAATCCAAATCGCTTTATCTGGCCACGGACCCTGACCGCGAGGGCGAGGCCATCGCCTGGCATCTGAGGGAGATCCTGCATTCGCGCGGCGAGCTCAATGGCAAGAGCGTTCATCGCGTGGCCTTCTATGAGATCACCCGTAACGCCATCCGCGCGGCGGTGGGACAGCCGCGCGACCTGTCGCTCGACCTGGTGAATGCGCAGCAGGCACGACGCGCGCTCGATTACCTGGTCGGGTTCAATCTCTCGCCGCTGCTTTGGAAAAAAGTCCGGCGCGGCCTCTCCGCCGGGCGCGTGCAGAGCCCCGCGTTGCGCATGATCTGCGAACGGGAAGCGCAGATCGCGGCGTTCGTCGCACAGGAATACTGGACCCTCGACGGTGAGGGAACGCATACGCGCCAGGCTTTTCCGCTCAAGCTGGTCGAGTATCGCGGGCGCAAGGTCGAGCAGTTCAGCTTCGTCAACGAGACCCAGGCACGCGAGGTCGAGCGCACGATCGGGGCGGCGGCCCGTGCGGCGGCTCGCTCACCCGGCGCGGGTCTTGGCGAGCTGCGCATCATCGCGATTGACCGCAAGCAACGGCGGCGCAACCCGGCGCCCCCCTTCACGACTTCGACCCTGCAGCAGGAGGCCGCGCGCAAGCTGGGCTTCAACGCGCGCCGCACGATGCGCCTAGCGCAGCAGCTCTACGAAGGCGTGGACATAGGCGATGGCAGCGTCGGACTCATTACTTATATGCGTACCGACTCGGTCACACTTGCCGCCGAAGCCGTCAGCGAGATACGCGAGGTCGCGGCACGGGAGTTCGGCAAGGCCGAAGTTGCTGAAGAGCCGCGCGTGTACAAGACCAAGTCGAAGAACGCTCAGGAGGCTCACGAGGCCATTCGACCCACTTCCGCGTCGATCCTTCCCGGCCAGCTCGACGGCAAGGTCGATGCGGATCTGCACAAGCTTTACTCGCTGATCTGGAAGCGCGCGGTCGCTTCGCAGATGAGCCATGCGATCTTCGACACTGTGGCGGTGGACATGCTCGCGGGCGACGATGGGCCCGAGCGCCATCTGCTGCGCGCCAACGGCTCCACGCTGATCAAGCCCGGCTACATCGCGGTCTACCAGGAAGGAACGGACGACCCCAAGGTGGACGACGCCGATCATGCCCTGCCGCCCATGGAGGTCGGCGACATCGTGACCCTCACGGCTTTGCGCGCGGAGCAGCACTTCACGGAGCCACCCCCGCGCTATTCGGAAGCCTCACTGGTGAAGGCTCTCGAGGAGCACGGCATCGGCCGGCCGTCGACCTACGCGACCATCATCTCGACGCTGCAGGATCGCGAATACGTCGAGATGGATGCGCGCCGTTTCGTGCCCACGGATATCGGCAAGATCGTCAACCGCTTCCTCACCGACCACTTCCATCACTACGTCGAGTACGGCTTCACCGCCGCGATGGAGGATGAGCTGGATGCGGTCTCGCGGGGCGAAGAGGATTGGACCACTCCACTCGGGAAATTCTGGAAGCCGTTCATCTTCCAGGTCCAGAAGATAGAGAAGAATGTGACCCGCGAGCAGGTCGCGCAGGCCCGCGAGCTCGGCAAGGATGCCGCCACCGGCAAGCCCGTCACGGTGCGCATGGGCCGCTATGGGCCCTTCGTGCAGATCGGCACCAAGGATGACGAGGAGAAGCCCCGTTTCGCAGGCCTCCGACCGGGGCAAAAGATGGACGCCCTCACGCTGGCCGATGCGATGGAGCTGTTCAAGCTGCCGCGCACGCTGGGAGCGACCTCCGAAGGCGAGCCGATCGTTGCCAACGTGGGCCGGTTCGGTCCTTACGTGAAATATGGCAGCAAGTACGTCTCACTCAAGGAAGACGATCCCTACACGGTCACCCTGGAGCGTGCCCTGGAAGTCATCCGGCTGAAGAAGGAAGCCGATGCCAACCGGATCATTGCGGACTTCGTGGAAGCAGGCATCCAGGTATTGAACGGTCGCTACGGGCCCTACGTCACCGACCGCACCAAGAATGCCAAGATCCCGAAGGATCGAGACCCAAAGTCCCTGACGCTCGCCGATTGCCGCCAGTTGCTCGAGCAGGCCCCCGCAAGGGGCGCCCGCTTTGGCCGCGGCAAGCGCGCCGCCGCTCCCGCGCAGCAGCGAGGTGCGAATGGCCGGGGCGCGGGTAACGGTGCGGACGCGCAGCCACAGTCCGCAAGCGACACCAGGACCCAGCGACGTGGTGCGGAGACTTCGGCCTCCAAGGCGAGAGCCGAGGGCAGGCCGAGGGCGGGCGCTGGCGGGACGAGCAGGCCAAAGTCAGCGGCAGATTCCAGGTCAGGAGCTGTCGCGAGATCCGCGGCGAGCGGGGCCGGTGGCAGATCCGGGGCCTCCGTCAAATCCGGCGCCGTGGTGAAATCGGGCGCGCCGGCCCAACCCGGCGGCGCTGCGAAATCGGGTCCGACAGCGCGACCCGGTGCCCCCTTGAAATCGGGTGCAGCAGCCCGGCCCGGCCCGTCGGCAAAGGGCTCGGCAGCGCGCGGACGGCCGACTGGGGGGTCGAGCTTGCGCTCGCGCGGTACCGCGGCGAAGACGGCGGGTGTGCGGCAGGGCAGCTCAGCGGGCACGCCGCCAGCCCCGCGCAAGAACGGCAAGCCCACAAGTCGCGCACGCGGTCTGAAGTGACGGCGCGACCGCAAGGAAGCGCCTCGCCCTGACACATCGGCGCGGCGCTGGCGCTCATGGCCAAGTACCGACACAGCTATCACGCAGGCAACTTCGCAGACGTGCACAAGCACGTGACCCTGTTTGCGCTCCTGTCCTGCCTGAAGCGTAAAGACAAGGGATTCGCCTACTTCGAGACCCACGCCGGGCGTGGCGCCTACAACTCCTCCCCCGCCTCCACCGAGACCGCGGGGGGCGCGGAGCGACTCATGGCTCGCGGTGTACATCAGGCGCCGGAGCTCCGCGAGTTCGCCACGTTGGTGTCGGACTTTCGCCTCTCACGGCGCGAGCCGAACGCCTACCCAGGGTCTCCCGTGATCGCAGCACATGAGCTGCGTCCTCAGGATCGCGCCGTGTTGTGCGAACTGATTCCGGCTGAGGCGCGCGCTCTGGAACGTCAGCTCGAAGGACATCCGCGCATGCGCGTTCAGCAGGGTGACGGATTCGAACGGCTGCGCGCCTGGATGCCGCCCGCGGAGCGTCGTGGCCTCGTTCTGATCGATCCGCCCTATGAGGAGACGAATGACCTCGAGCGGGTCGCTCTTGCAGTGTCCGACGCGCTCCGACGCTTCAGCACCGGGGTTTACGCAATCTGGTATCCGATCAAGGATCAACGGGAGACCCGCGCCTGGCTGAGCCGGCTCGGTCAGACGCTGGGGCAGGCGGCAGTCGCCGCCGAGCTGTGGCTCTATCCCCGCGACTCGCGCGTGGCGCTGAACGGCTCCGGGCTGCTGATCGTGAACCCTCCATGGCTGCTTGCGGAGCGCATGGAGGCATGGCTCCCGGAGTTGCAGGCACTTCTCGACACCGGCCACCAGGGCGGAACGAGCGTCACGAAGTTGACAGCCGCGGCGTGACCCACCGGCTCCCCGGGGGCAGAATCGCCGCATGCACAAGCAGGTGGATCGTTACGGCGTCGTGGGCCATCCCATAGGCCACAGCTGGTCGCCCTTCATACACGGCCTGTTCGCCCGCGATACCGGCCAAGCCATGAGCTACCGGCTGTTTGATTTCCGGCCGCGCGAGCTCGAGCCGCGCGTGCGCGACTTCTTCACACTCGGCGGACTCGGATTGAATGTGACGCTGCCGCACAAGAGTGCGGCGGTCAAGATCGCCAAGGAGCTCACTTCCCGTGCGACGCATGCACAGGCGGTCAATACGCTGGCTGTACAGAAGGACGGCTCTCTCCTGGGAGACAACACCGACGGCGTGGGCCTCGTGCGTGATCTGTGCGACAACCTGGGGTTGGTCGTCACGCGACGCAGGATCCTGATCATCGGAGCGGGTGGCGCGACCCGCGGCGTACTCGGACCCCTGCTGGCACTCGAGCCATCCGAGATCGTGATCGCCAACCGGACGTCCCAGCGCGCGCAAGCGCTGGCCGACCTGTTCTCCAAGGCCGGACCGGTGCGCGGGGTGAGCCTGCAGGAGATCTCGGATGGCCCCTGGGACATGGTCATCAATGCCACCTCCGCCGGGCTGAGCGGCGAAATTCCCAGCGTGGTCGCGGGCATCCTGGGGCCCGAGAGCATCTGCTATGACATGTCCTATGGCCGAGGCGACACGCCGTTCACGAAGTGGGCACTGGGCCTGGGATGTGCCCGGGCCTTTCAGGGATGGGGGATGCTGGTCGAGCAAGCCGCGGAGTCTTTCCGCATCTGGCGCGGCGTACGTCCGGCCACCGCCCCGGTGCTTGCCGCGCTGAAGGAGCGCGCGCTCGCCGCAACGCAGCCGGCAGCGTCTGTCACCGCATCGTGACGAGCTCTTCCGCGCTGGTCGGGTGAATCGCGACCGTATCGTCGAAGTCCCGCTTGGTGGCCCCCAGCCGCACGGCGACTGCGAATCCCTGCATCATCTCATCGGCACCGGCTCCGATGACGTGCACCCCCACCACCCGCTGCTCGGGTCCCACCGTCACCAGCTTCATGTCAGTGCGCGGCTTGCGGGTCGTCAGGGCGTGAAACATCGGGATGAATCCTGACCTGAACACGGTGACGGCCGCATCGCCATACCGGGCGCGCGCCGCCTCCTCCGTGAGACCCACGGTGCCGATCGGCGCATGCCCGAACACGACGGTCGGGATGTATTCGTAATCGAGGTAACGCTCCGGCTGGCCGCCGAACAGACGATCGGCCAGCCGGCGCCCGGCGGCGATCGCCACCGGCGTGAGCTGCTTGCGACCGGTCACGTCTCCGACGGCATAGATACCTGCGCGGGTCGTGGCCTGGAATTTGTCGGTCACGATGAATCCGTAGTCATCCAGACCCACACCCGCCTGCTCGAGCCCGAGCTGCTCGACCTCCGGGACGCGCCCGATCGCCCAGATCACGGTGTCGAAGGGCGTCAGCCTCCTGCCGTCGCGTACTTCCAGATCGAGCGCTCCCGTGGCGGTGCGCTCCAGCGCCCGGGGCCAGGCGTGGGTCACGACTTCCATGCCATCGTCCTGCATGATCTTCAGGGTGGCCTCGCCGAGCATGCGATCGAATTCCTTGAGCGCCAGACCCGTACGCAGCACCAGAGTCGCCTTCGCGCCCAGTGCCGCAAGAATCCCGGCGAGCTCGATCGCGATGTAGCCGCTACCGACGACGGCGACGCGCTCAGGAAGTTTCTCGAGCTCGAAGAATCCATCCGAGGTGATTCCCAGCTCCATGCCCGCGATGGCGGGCAGCAACGGGCGACCGCCGGTCGCAATGAGCACATGAGGGGCGGTGAGTGTGCGGCCGGCTGCCTCGATGGTCTGGGGATCGCGGAAGCGCCCGCGCCCGCGTACCACCTCGACACTGCGCTTCGCCAGATTCGCTTCGTAGAGGCCATTGAGTCGCGCAATGTAGGCGTCCCGCTTGCTCTTCAGCAGCATCCAGTCGTGCGCCTGTGCCATGCCCAGGCGAAAGCCGTAGTCGGCGGCATCGACGAGGCCGTCGGCGATCAGCGAGGCATTCCACATAACCTTCTTGGGTACGCAGCCGACGTTGACGCACGTGCCGCCGAGGCGGCCGGACTCGATCAGGGCGACCCGCGCGCCGTACTCAGCCGCCCGCTGCGCAGCCGCCAGGCCTCCACTGCCCCCTCCGATGACCACGAAATCGAACTGGTCAGCCATAACCCACCCGTGCCGAATCTTCCGCGCCGCCATGTTACATGGGGGGCCGGGTGACCCCAGGGCCATCTCCCGTCCGGCACTGCGCGAAATACCCATAAAGCCCTAGAATGCCCTTCCTTCCTGGGACGGGAGACGCATGGACAACCCCCTGCTGGGCCTGGAGCCCCTGCCTGCATTTGCGCGGATCCGACCGGAGCACGTCGAGCCCGGTGTACGCGAGCTGCTCGCCAGCAGCCGTGCACGGATCGAGCAGCTGGTCGCGCTGGACAGCCCGACCTTCGCGACCGTCGTCGAGCCCCTGGAGGAGCTGCATCACCGTGTGACGCGCGCCTGGTCGCCCGTGAACCATCTCAATGCGGTGCTCAATTCCGAGGCACTGCGCAGCGGCTACAACGCATGCCTGCCGCTGCTGTCCGCATACCAGACGGACCTCGCGCAGAGCGAACCCCTGTACCGCGCATATCGCACGATCGCGGAACAGGAGGGGGCGGCCCTGGGACCGGTGCAACGCCAGGTCATCGAGCATGCCCTGCGGGATTTCCGGCTCGCCGGGGTCGGGCTCGACATCTCGCGCAAGGAACGCTTCAAGGCGGTGATGCTGGAGCTGACCCAGCTGCAGGCGAAGTTCGAGGAGAACGTACTCGATGCCACCAACGGCTGGAGCTGTCATGTCAGCGAAGACAGCGAGCTGCGCGGATTGAACTCGACCGTGATCGAGCAGGCGCTGCTTCGCGCCCAGCAACAGGGCGTTCCCGGTTGGGTGCTGAGCCTGGATCAGCCGACCTACGTGGCGGTGGTCACCGATGCCGAGTCCGAAGGCCTGCGGCGAGCGTTTT
>DASTDD010000215.1:0-6162 GCA_035710545.1 Steroidobacteraceae bacterium | reverse complement strand
GCTCGGCGGGGGGACGCGGCCGACTGTCAGCTCCCCGCCTCGGCCAAGGCGGCGAGATCGACTCCGTCGGCCAACATCACGAAACCGTCGGCGACCTTCAGGGGTATGGCCTGCAGCGACTGGCCCGGGCACGGGCCCGCGATGCACAGGCCGGTAAGCTTGTCGAACAGTGCGCCATGCGAAGCGCATAGCAGCAGCGAGCGATCCGGAGTCAGGAAGTGATTGGGCCGCAGATTCAGGGGATGGCCCGCGTGCGGGCAACGATTGATATAGCCGCGCACCTCTTCCCGGACCCGCACGACGATGCCTCGCAGCGGCCAGTCGCCTCCGCCCATCGTGAATCCCCGCGCTCCGATCGTGTCCATGTCCGCAAGGCGGCAGATCACGCGCTCGAGGTCGATGGCCTCAGCTAACGTAGCGCTGCTCAGATCATTTCCTCCGCGCTCACTGTCCATCCTGCGCACTGCACGGGTCTCGTGGGGCACCACTCACACCGCTCACGAGGCACCCTGTTGATTTCGCTCCAGTCCCTCGATCTGGCGGCGGTTCCACCACACGAGCGCAAGCCCCGGCAGCGCTATGACGAAGCTGACGACGTAATACACATACCAGCCGCCGTGATCGGCTATCCATCCGGCCGGGTATCCCAGGCTGTAGCGCGGCAGCAGTGCCAGCACCGAGAGCAGCGCATATTGGAACGCGGTGTAGCGCGCATCGCACAGCGCCATGATGAGCGCGACCAGCGCGATGCCTCCCATCGCACCGGCAATGTGCTCGATGACCACCGCCGCTACCATGATCGGGTAGCTCTTGCCGGCGACCGCGAGAGCGCAGTACAGAAGATTGCTCAACGCCTGCAGCACGCCAAAGGCGAGCATCGAGCGCAGCAAGCCCAGACGGACCATCAGCACGCCGCCGAGCACCGATCCGCTCAGCGCGCTCACCGTGAACAGCCCCTTGACGATCAGCGCGATCTCGGTCTTCGAGAAGCCGACGTCCATCATGAAGGGCGTAAAGAGTTTGTTGGCGAACGCATCGCCGACTTTGAAGATGAGCACTACGACGAGCAGCGCGAACGCGCTCGGCATCCCCAGCAGATCGCGGATCGGGTCGACGATCGACTCCCGCAGTGAGCGGGGCTGGTACCTGTTGTGCGACGAGGGCGCGAGAATCGTGGCGATCGCGAACAGCAGCATGACGCCGGCGAGAATCAGGAATGCGCGGCGCCACCCGAAATGGTCCGCGACGATCAGCGCCACGGCCGAGGCGATCCAGGCCGCGGTGCGATAGCCCAGATTCGTCGCGGCGGCCGCAGCGCCGCGCTCGCTGGGGGCGGACACGTCGGTGCGATACGCGTCGTAGGCTATATCCTGAGTCGCCGAGAAGAACGTAATAGCAAGCGCGCAGGCCCCCACGGCCCCAAGGGAGACAGCCGGGTTCTGCAGCCCGAGCAGTCCAATGCACAATGCCAGGGCCAGCTGTGTCGCGAGGATCCAGCCGCGCCGGCGGCCCAGAATCGGAATCGGGAAGCGGTCGACGAGCGGCGCCCACAGGACCTTCAGCAGGTACGGCAGGGCCACGTAGGACATGATGCCGATGGTCGTGTTGGTCGCCCCGGCATCCTTCAGCCACGCCTGCAGTGCGCTTTCGGTCAGCTGGTTGGGATAACCCGAGGCGGCCCCGAGCACCAGGATCGCGAGCATCTTCGGGCTCGCGAGCACCTCGCGCATCGGGGGGGTCCGGGGCCGCGGCGGCACTGCCGGCGCCGCGCTCTCACCGGCGGCGCTCAAGGGTCCCAATCCATCTGAGGGCGTCGCATCGGGCAGATACTGGCATGCCATCCGTTGACAGTACAAAGGCCCGGGTGGCACCGTCGCGCGCCGAGCGCACAAAGTAAGGCAATTTCTTCGGAAGTATCCGGCATGCAGGACTACCAGCTCACTTTCATCGACCTGGCCCTCGCGCGCGATGCCCTGCGCTTCGGGCATTTCAAGCTCAAGTCCGGCCGCGAGAGCCCCTATTTCTTCAATGCCGGGCTCTTCAGCGACGGCGAGGCGGCCGCCGTGCTCGGCCGCTGCTACGCCGCCGCGATCATCCGCTCGGGGATACAGTTCGACATGTTGTTCGGTCCGGCCTACAAGGGCATTCCGCTCGCGACGGCCACGGCCGTGGCGCTCACGGAACATCACGGCCGCAGCGTCCCCTACGCATTCAACCGAAAGGAAGCGAAGGCGCACGGCGAGGGGGGAGCCGTGATAGGGGGGCCGTTGAGCGGCCGGGTCCTGATCGTGGATGACGTGATCACGGCGGGCACGGCCGTGCGCGAGTCAGTGGAGACCATTCGGACCGCCGGCGGGGAGCCAGCCGGCGTCGCACTGGCTCTGGACCGCCAGGAACGCGGTCAGGGGGAGCTTTCCGCAGTGCAAGAGCTCGAGAGCCAACAGGGCCTGAGGTGTGTGAGCGTCATCACACTCGCCGAGCTGATCGAGGCCCTGTCGCAGCCCCGGGACGGGCGGATTCGCATTTCTGCCGAACAGCTCACATCGCTGGTCGCCTATCGACAGCGGTACGGTGTCAGCTGACCTTGCCATGACAGCGGTCCGCGTCGGAATATGTGACAGTTCGAAAATCCTTCATTATGTGGGGCAGTTCCATGTCGGTTGGGGGGATGCGCGCAGCGCTCGGTATGTTGATCGGTCTTGCCGTGCTCGCCTCGGCAGCCACCGATGCTGCGGATAACAAGGACAAGGGTGTCGCCTACCGCTGGGTCGATGAGAACGGGGTCGTTCACTACGGCGACCAGGTACCGCCGCAGTACTCGACGCGGGAGCAGTCGGTCCTCAACAGCCAGGGCGTCGTCGTGCGGCAGTTCGAGGCGCAGAAGACTCCCGAGCAGCTCGCCGCCGAGGAGCGCAGACAGCAGAGCACCCTGCGGCAGAAGCAGCACGACAGCTTTCTCCTGACGACCTACACCTCCGTCCAGGACATCGAGGCATTGCGCGATGTCCGTCTTGGCCAGCTACATGGGCAGCGGGCCGCGGCGGAGCAGTATGTCGAGAGCCTGCACTCGCGGCTGAATGCACTGCAGGGCCGTGCAAGGTTCTTCAAACCCTACAGCGCCCGGCCGGATGCGCACCGCATGCCGGATGACCTGGCCGAAGACCTCGTGCGCACGCTCAATGAGCTGCACGAGCAGACCCAGGCGCTGGCGGTGAAGTCCGAGGAAGAGGCCGCGCTCAAAGCACAGTTCCAGGCTGACATCGAGCGCTATCGACAACTGCACGTCCCGCGCCCGCAATAGACTCGCACGCCCGCGCGCCGCGAGCTCCGCTGCGATCAGCGAAACAGGCAATCTTCAGCGACCGGAATGGCCGAAGCCACCGGCACCGCGGGCGCTCTCGGTGAAACTCTCGACGATCTGCAGTTCGACCTGGACGACCGGTACCACGACGAGCTGTGCGATGCGTTCTCCCGGCTGGACGGTGAATGGCTCACGGCTGCGATTCCAGCAGGACACCATGAGCTGGCCCTGGTAGTCGGAATCGATCAGTCCGACCAGATTGCCAAGCACCACGCCATGCTTGTGACCGAGACCTGAGCGCGGCAGGATCACGGCTGCGAGGCCGGGATCCTCCACGTGTATGGCCAGTCCCGTAGGTATCAACTCGGCCTTGCCCGGCTCGAGCATCAGCGCCTTCTCGAGACAGGCCCGCAGATCGAGCCCCGCGGAGCCCGCCGTCGCATAGGCCGGCAGCGGGAATTCCTTCCCGATGCGGTCATCGAGAATGCGCACCTTGAGCGGCTGGCGCCCAGCGCTCGTCCCCGCACGGGTCCCCGTGCTCGCCCCGGTGCTCATGCGAGCGCGGTGCCGCGCTGTACCAGGTTCCCCCGCGAGGCCACATAGGATTCCGCGACGAGGGCGACGAGCTCTCGGGCCAGAGTCAGCTTCGAGGCGCGTCCCAGCTCCCGACGTCCCGTGCGCCACAACACGACGAGCTGGTTGTCTTCGCAATCGAACGCCTTGTCGTGCCCCACCTCGTTGGCGGCGATCATGTCGAGATTCTTCTTCATCAGCTTGCCGCGCGCGTTCTGCTCGACCGACTCGGTCTCCGCGGCGAACCCCACCACGAAGGGTCGGCCAGGGCGGGCCGCCACCGTTGCCAGGACATCGGGGGTGCGTTCCATGCACAGATCGAGCCGGTCCGATGTCTTCTTGATCTTCTGGTCCGCCGCGTTGGCGGGCCGGTAGTCCGCCACTGCCGCCGTGGAGATGAAGATGTCGGCCTGCTCCACGACTTGCAGCACGGCCGTGAGCATCTCGGTGGCGCTCTCGACATCAATCCGCCGCACCCCCGCGGGAGTCGGCAAGCTCACCGGCCCGCTGACCAGGATCACCTCGGCGCCCGCCTCGCGAGCCGCCTGAGCGACGGCGAATCCCATCTTCCCGGAGCTGCGGTTGCTGATGAACCTGACCGGATCGATGCGCTCGCGGGTCGGACCTGCCGTGATGAGCACGCGGCGTCCATACAGGAGACCGCCGCCGACGAGCAGCGAGGCCGCCCGATCCACCAGTTCCAGCGGCTCGAGCATCCGGCCGGCTCCAACCTCGCCACACGCCTGATCGCCCTCGGCGGGCCCCAAGATGTGCACGCCGCGCTGCTGAAGTGTCGCAACGTTGGCTCGCGTCGCGGCATTCGCCCACATCACTTGATTCATTGCCGGCGCCACTGCGAGCGGAGCCTCGGTCGCCAGGCACATCGTGCTCAGCAGATCATCGGCCCGTCCCGTCGCAAGTTTTGCCAGGAAGTCGGCACTCGCCGGCGCGATCATCACCAGCTGCGCCCACCGCGCCAGCTCGATGTGGCCCATGGCCGCCTCGGCGGCCGCATCCCACAGGTCGGTCCGCACGGTCCGCCCGGACACCGCCTGGAAAGTCAGCGGTGTCACGAACTCGCGCGCACCGGCCGTCATGACGACCTGAACCTCGGCGCCGCGCTCGCGCAGCCGGCGCACCAGATCCGGACTCTTGTAAGCCGCAATGCCCCCGGATACCCCAAGAAGAATGCGTTTGCCTTGCATCGAAGGTCTCGTTTCGCAGTTGCGTGATTATCGGACCGGGCTCCCTGCAGGTGCAAACAACCCTTCGGAATGATGTCGCTCACTTTCGGGTAAGCGACTGATTTGGGGGCGATTATTGGCAGCGTCCATGAGTACTGCCGCGAAGACCTCATCATTCACCTCGCAGCGGCAGAGCGGGTCACCTCAACCACGCCACGGCCAGCCCCTTGGAGGCGCTCCGTGCATTCAGTAGCGAATGCACCGCGCTTCCACCGTGGGCCGTCGGGTGCCGTTTGCGCGAGCAGCAGACCACCCTTGGAATGCACGCCATGCAACCTGCGCAGTAAGTCTAGGGCGAGATTCGCGTGCGCCCTTGAAGCCGCTGTCTGCCATCCGTTTCCTGATTGATTCCAACATTGACCGCGCGGCCTGATCTACACATTTATCGCACTTCTCAAAGAGTCTGATGCTGAGTACTATAGTCATAGGGCGTTCGTTATGCTCACTTCGGCACCGCTTTCGCCCGGCAGTGCCGCAGCAATCGGCACAACGATCAGGGAAGTTACGTGGGCAAATTGAAGCCGACCGAAGTCGTGTTGGTCGAACGAGTCACGCAGTCTATCCGCGTGTTTCGAGGACTGAAGGTCGTGCTCGACGCCGAGCTCGCAGAGCTCTACGGCGTACCCACCAAGCGCCTGAATGAGCAGGTCCGAGAGTTGGCTCGCCGTTTCGATCAGCTTGAAGCCCGCGTAGAGAAGCTCGTCGCGCATGACCAGGCACTTGGTGTCATCCTCTCGGCAATCCGGGCTCTTATGTCGCCGCCGCCTCCACCCCCGAAAGGGCGCTCGATTGGCTTCACCGCAGGCTTGCGGAAAACTTCATGAAATTACCCGGTACCAGGGAGCCCGTGAGGTCTCACTCATCCGGTTACGCAACATCGCTTACCCGCGAAGTCACTAGTCCGTGCGCGCTTCGGGTTGCGTTTATCCGGACTTGATCCCCTTTCTCCATCTCCCCGCGACAGCCCTTGAGCCGCACACTTTCGATGCACGCGCTCAGCCCCCAACTACCAATGAACTTGATATCAACCCTGCCCGCGGAGAC
>DASTDD010000214.1:0-65330 GCA_035710545.1 Steroidobacteraceae bacterium | reverse complement strand
GGACCAACCGGAGACTGGCCTACCCATATTTTCAGAACTGGCTCTTTTCCCTAGGCCATTATAGAGGCATCGTGCGCTCCGGGAGCCAGTCCCGGCAGCTGCGGAATATCAGCCGTGGAATCGATCCAACCGACCCCGCGTACGAAGGTTGTCCGGCATCGCGAGCGCGGCCGGTACGAGCTCGAGACGATTCACGCCATTCTCGACGAGGCCCTGATCTGCCACGTCGGATACACCCTGGACGCACAGCCTTATGTGCTGCCTACGACGCATGCGCGGATAGGCGATCGGCTTTACCTGCACGGGGCCATCGCGAACCGGATGTTGAAGACCCTGAAGACGGGCATTCCGGTGTGCGTGACGGTGACGCTGCTGGATGGACTGGTGCTGGCCCGATCCGCCATGCATCACTCCATGAACTATCGTTCGGCCCTCATCCTGGGTGTCGCCCGCGAGGTGAGCGACGAATACGAGAAGCTCGCAGCGCTCGATGCGCTGGTGAATCACGTCGTGGCCGGCCGCGCGGCGGGGATTCGGGGGCCGAACGCGCTCGAGCTCAGGACGACCACGGTCCTGCGGCTGCAGATCGCCGAGGCATCTGCCAAAGTGCGCGAGGGACCGCCGATCGACGACGAGGCCGACTATTCACTGGGCTGCTGGGCCGGGGTGCTGCCGCTGGAGCTTCGGCCCGGCGCACCGATCGATGATCCGAGATTGCCCGCCGGAATTGCCGTGCCCCAACAAGTCGCGATCTACGAGCGCCCGGGGTGGCGCCGATGAGGTGAGCGTTGCACGCTCGCCGGCCGCAGTCTAAGTTGGCGCGGCCGGGCCATGTGGCTCGCTGAGCAGCAGCAGGAGACACCTGGCGAATGACCGAGGCGCTGTCACAGCCCCTGTCGCAGATCCTCATCCTCCTGGCGGCGGTCGTGTTCGCCGTCACGGTGGTGCGCCGCATGGCTTTGCCGGCCGCCGTGGCGTACTTCATCGTGGGTCTCGCGCTGGGACCCCACGCCCTGGCGCTCGTCCCGGATTCCGACACCACGCGGCTGCTCGGGGAGCTCGGTGTAGCCTTCCTGCTGTTCACCCTTGGGCTGGAATTCTCCCTGCCGCGAATGGTTGCCATGCGCCGCGAGGTGTTTGGGCTCGGCGCCGCGCAGGTAGTGGGCACGACCGCCGTGTTCGCCTGCATAGCCTGGCTGCTGGGACTGGATCCTCTGACCGGCATCGTCGCGGGGGGCGCGATCGCCATGAGCTCCACGGCGATTCTGCTGCAGCAGCTCACCGAGCGGGCCGAGCTGAATCGCACCCACGGCCGGCTTGCCTTCAGCATGCTGCTGTTTCAGGACCTGGCGTTCGTGCCGCTGCTGGCGCTGACCTCCGCGCTCGCCGCAGGCGGGGGGCACTTCGACTTTCGCCAGAGCGCCGTCGCGGTGATAGGCGGTGCGCTCTCGGTGGGCATCGTGCTCGCAGCCGGTCGCTGGCTGCTGCGTCCGTTGTTCCATGTGATCGCGCACAGTCGCCTGCGCGAGCTCTTCACCCTCACCGTGCTGTTCGTCGTGCTGGCCTCGGCCTGGATCTCCAACGTTGCCGGCCTGTCGCTCGCCCTCGGGGCGTTTCTCTCGGGAATGATGCTGGCGGAGACCGAGTACCGGCATCAGATCGATGCAGTCATCCGGCCGTTCCGCGACATCCTGCTCGGGATGTTCTTCATCTCGGTGGGAATGCTGCTGGACGTGCGCCTGCTGCTGGGTAGCCTGGGGCTCGTGTCGGCCATGCTGGTCGGCATGGTCGCCCTGAAGGCCATCGTCGCCGCGCTCGTCACGCGTCCCTTCACGAACTCGCGGTTCAAAGCGCTGCGCACCGGCATCGTCATCTCCATCGGGGGCGAATTCGGGGTGGCGCTGTGCACCATCGCGCTGCAGTCCGGGCTGATGCCCGCGGCACTCGGCGAGCCGCTGCTCGTGGCCATCGTGCTCTCGATGGTGTTCAGCCCATTCGTGCTCAACAACAACAAGCGCGTCGCGCGTTTCATCCTCAAGGAGCGCGGGCCTCCGGGGACCGCGATCGAGCGCGAAGACGCCGCGACGAGCGAGATCGCGCA
Organism: Steroidobacteraceae bacterium; assembly: GCA_035710545.1. GTDB lineage: Bacteria > Pseudomonadota > Gammaproteobacteria > Steroidobacterales > Steroidobacteraceae > 13-2-20CM-66-19. The sequence goes on along the minus strand of DASTDD010000214.1, from coordinate 63,229 downwards.
GCGCGAGCACGTGATCCTGTGCGGCTTCGGCCGGGTCGGCCAGAACGTGGCGCGCGTCCTGGAAGGGCAGGGCTTCGAGTACATTGCGCTGGACCTCGACCCGGCGCGCATCCGCGCGGCGCGCCAGGCGGGCGACCCGGTGTTGTATGGCGACTCCTCGGACGAGGAGATGCTGGCGAGGGCCGGTCTGGACAACGCCAGCGCGGTGGTCATCAGCTTTTCCGATCCCGCGACCTCCATCGGTATCCTGCGCAGTATCCGTACCTTGCGCCCGCACGTGCCGGTCCTGGTGCGCACTCAGGACGATGCGCGCCTCCATGAGCTGACGGAAGCCGGCGCGACCGACGTGGTACCTGAAACGTTCGAAGCGAGCCTCATGCTCGTATCGCACGTCCTGATGCTGCTGCAGGTGCCGGTGACGCGTGTGGTGCGCACAGTGGGTGAAATCCGCAGCAACCGTTATTCAGTGCTGCGCAACATCGTCCCGCGAGGCGATCCGCGACCCATGGATCAGGAGCTGGAGCACCGGGAGGAGATCAAGTCCGTCGTCGTGCCGCCCGGTGCCTGGGCCGTGGGCCGGACGTTGCGCGACGTGCGCAGTCGCGGCATCGAAGTCACGTTCACGGGCGTGCGTCGTCAGGGCATCCTCGGGCGCGCGCCGGCGGATGAGACCGTGCTGCGGGACGGGGACATCGTCGTGATCTACGGCCAACCCGAGGATCTCGAGCGGGCTGAGGCGGTGCTGCTCGCCGGTTGAGGGGCACCCTTCGGTTAAGATGGTGCCGATCGCTCGTGGCAGATTCCTCAGAGGGTATTCGCATGCACAGGAGCCGACTCGCCGGATTCATCATCGACTGTCGCACGGATGATCTCGACCAGGCTGCGCGGTTCTGGAGCCAGGCGCTCGGCTATCCCTTGAAGTCCTCCACGAGCGCCGAGGACACGGGCTACCGGCTGTTCGAGACCGGCCCTGACAGCCTGCACATCGAAGTGCAGCGGGTCGAGCACCCCAGCCGGGTGCATCTCGATATCGAAGCGGACGATATCGAGGCCGAGGTCCGACGCCTCGAGGGCCTGGGCGCCAAGCGCGTCGCGCAGGTTCGTACCTGGTGGGTAATGGAAGCTCCGACGGGGCAGCGATTCTGCGTCGTACGACCGCAGCGCGCCGACTTTGCATCCGGCGCCCACATGTGGGATCCCTGATGAGCTTGCCTGGCGCGCGGCGCATGAGCCGCAGCGACATCCATTTCCCGCCCAAGCACGAGGCGTTGCGCGAGGATGTGCATGCGCTCGGCGCACTGGTCGGCGACATTCTGCACGAGCAGGGCGGGGCCGAGCTGTTCGAGTTGGTCGAGCACGACCGCCTGGCCGCGATCGCGCGGCGCGACGGAGACGAGAAGGCCGCCCAGGATCTTGCCGGAAGGATGCGCGGACGCCCGCCTGCGCTGGCGCGCGACCTGGTCCGCGCCTTCTCGACCTGGTTCCAGGCCGTGAATCTGGCGGAGAAAGTGCATCGTATCCGCCGGCGGCGCCAGTACTTCCTCAAGGACAGCCAGCGGCCACAGCCCGGCGGAGTGGAGGACGCGATTGCCGTTCTGAAAGAGCGGGGACTGCAGCTGTCAGAGGTGCTTGCTTTACTCGCATCGCTGCGCATCGAGCCGGTTTTCACCGCGCACCCCACGGAGTCCACGCGACAGACGATCCTGCGCAAGTATCAGCGTATCGCGCAGCATCTCTTCGATCGGCTGGACCCGACGCTGACTCCCAACGAAGCACGGCGGCTTTGGAGCGGCATTCGAATCGAGCTGACGGCCGGCTGGCAAACTGAGGACCACCCGCGCGAGCAGCTCACAGTAGCGGACGAGCGGGAGCACGTGCTGTTTTATCTCATCGACATCCTGTACCGCGTCGTGCCGGCGTTCTACGAAGAGATCGAGCAGGCACTCGAGAAGGTCTACGGCATGGCGGGTGATGCCCTGCAACTGCCCGGCCTGCTGCAGTTCGGCTCCTGGGTCGGCGGGGACATGGACGGCAACCCCGACGTGCATGCCAAGACCATCCGGGAGACTCTCGCCCGGCAGCAGCACGTCATCATCAACGCGTACTTCAAGGAGTGTCAGACGCTGGCTCAGCGACTTCCGCAAAGCGCCAGCCGCACGAATGTCGCGCCCGAGCTGTCCAAGCGGATCGACGAATACTCGGTATTGCTGCCGGGCGCTCGCGCCATCACGCCCGCGCGGCACGACCGCATGCCCTATCGGGTATTTCTGGCCCAGATTGGCGAGCGGCTGCGCCACACGTACGACGGGCGACCCAACGGCTATCAGTCGCTGCGGCAGTTCCGTGCGGACATCATGCTCATCGCCAGCAGTCTCGTGGCCAACAGGGGTGGCAATGCGGGGCTCTTCTACGTGCGGCGCCTGCTTCGGCGCATCGATACCTTCGGGTTCCACCTGGCGACGCTGGACGTCCGCCAACACGCTTCAGTCCTGCACCAGGTGATCGCACGAGGCTTCGATGATCCGCGCTGGATGGAGCGATCCGGCCCTGAGAGATTCAGGCTATTGGCCGATGCACTGGCCCGAGACAGCGGTCCCACCGTGGAGCTTGATGCGCTGGGCAAGCGCAATCTCGCTGTCTTCGAAGCAGTCATGCAGGGGCGGCATCGATACGGGCCGGCGGCGGTCGGTTACTTCGTCGTGAGTGGCGCATCCGGCGCAGACGACGTCCTGGCCGCTCTGCTGCTCGCTCGCTGGGCGGAGGCCTACGACAAGCGGACCGGCGAAGTGGCGCTGGATATCGCACCGCAATTCGAGTCTTTGGGGGCGCTCGAGCGATGCGGCGCGACGATGCAGGAGCTGCTGGCCGAGCCTCTGTACCGCCGTCACCTGGAGGCCCATAACCGCACGCAATGCGTGCTGATCGGGTATTCCGACGGGAACAAGGAAGGCGGCCTGTGCGCCTCGCGATTTGCGGCGCATCAGGCTCAGCGGGCACTGTCACAAGCGCTGGCAGCCGCGGATGAGCGACACGTAATTTTCCATGCACGCGGCGGCAGCATCGCCCGCGGCGGGGGTCGCATCGACGCACTGGTAAAGGCCGCCCCTGCCGGCGCCGTGAACGGAGTCCTGCGACTAACCGAACAGGGCGAAGCCGTGCAGCACAGCTACGGCCTTCGCCCGATAGCGATGCGAACCCTGGAGCGCGCGTTCAACGCGCTGGGGCTGAGTACTTCCGCCGCGGAGCACGGCACCCTGCCCGGAGATTCACCCGACGATGTCGAGTGTGCCCACACGATTGCCACGGCCAGCCGGGATGAGTACCGGCGACTGGTCCACGGGGAGAGGGATTTCTACGAGTATTTCCGAAGCGTGACACCCATCGACGTGATCGAGCGGATGCAGATCGGATCACGGCCCATCCACCGGCCGGGGTCGCCGGGGCTCGACGGGCTGCTTCCCATGCCCTGGGTGTTTGCGTGGACGCAGACGCGTCACATGCTGCCGGGGTGGTACGGCGCGGGAGCCGGATTGAAAGCCGCGGTCGATCGGCATGGTCTGGCTCGATTGCGCGAGGGCTACGCGAGGTGGTTCTTCCTGCGCAACGTGGTCGATGACATCGAAACGATGCTGGCGCGAGCGGACCTCGAGATTGCGCGAGCCTACGAAGTGCTGTGTCCACAGTCCCTGCGGCGCTTCTTCCCCGACATCCAGAGGGAGTACGTGCTCGCACGCGAGCAGGTGCTGGCAATCAAGGACGTCCACGAGCTGCTCGACTCGGAGCCGACCTTGCAGAGATCGATCCGCTTGCGCAATCCCTATGTGGATCCGATGAACCTCATGCAGGTCGACCTGCTGCAGAGATGGCGCGCTGGCGAGCGCAAGGACCGAGACCTCTTCGAGGCGGTGCTGGCGAGCATCAGCGGAATTGCACAGGGATTGCACAGCACCGGCTGAGCGCGGGCGGTGAGTGCCGGCAGCGCTGGCTGCCGGCACCACTGGAAGGACTCTACGCAGCCGGTGCCGCTGCCGGCAGAGGAAGACTGAACCCGGACAGGTTCCGGCGCACTGATGGCCGGTGGCTCACGCGCGGCTCCGGGTGCCGTGCTGCATGCGGCACGCAGGGCAGATCGTCCTCATCGTTGAGGGTCCGCGGAATCGGCACGTGGCCCTCGAGCATCTGCATGAGGGTCTCGCGAGCGCGCGCGACCCTGCTCTTGATCGTACCGACCGCGCAGCCACAAATCTCTGCGGCCTCTTCATACGAAAAGCCGCTGGCGCTGACCAGAATGAGTGCGGTCCGCTGGCCGGGCGAAAGGGAGGCCAGGGCACGGTTCAGGTCGCGCAGCTCGAGCTTGCCATCGTGATCGGGTGGCACGCTCGGCTCCGGCAGCAGATCCGTATCCACACCATGGGCCTCGAACTTGCGCCGGCGCAGCTGGGAGTAGTGCTCGTTGCGCACGATCGTGAACAGCCAGGCTTTCAGATTGGTGCCGGGCCTGAAGCGGTCGATGTTGTTGAACGCGCGCATGAGCGCTTCCTGAACGAGATCCTCGGCACGGACGCCGTCGCGCGTCAACGAGCGAGCAAAAGTGTGGAGTTGGGGCACGAGGGCCACCATGTCATCAGTCACCATTTGTTACCCTCTCTGCTGAGCTGCCGAAAGTACGGCGCACTTCGCCAAGCAAGGCATCCCCGCTTGAGGGCCAAGGTACCGGGTCGTGGGCTGCGCCAAAGTCGGAAAGGGTCTCCGGAAGGAGGCGTCAATCCTCCCGAGCTGCTGTAAGAACTGTCCTACGAGTCTTGCGGCGGGGCCGCGCGCTGGCGGGCCGGCATCGCAGAATGGCGCCGCGGGCCAGCTGGCCACCGCCCCGGCAGCGGCTGCGCCGTCCGCGCAGGAGTGCTTCTTGCTCGAACCTCCTTGGGTGGAAGGAAAACCGAGGCCCGTGCAGTGCACGGATCCGGCGCACAAGAACGTGACCGGACGCCGGACGAGACAGACGGCGAGTGGATGATCGCGATGAAGCAGCCGAATCAGACCGAGAGCACCCCAATCTATAGGATCTGCGCAACGAGCGCCCACCGGTGGGATGTGTTGCGGAATTCCTCTCCGGAGCCTGTGGCAACCTTCACGGACAAGCCAAGTGCCCTGGCCCACGCCATGGCCCTGGCGCGCGGCTCCCGCGGCGCGAAGACAGCATTGCGTACGCCAGCGGACAGATTTTGCAGCATCATCGGCGCCGCCCGCACGATGGGCCGCGCTCCGCGGTCTAGCGACCCAACTCGATCATCGGTCGATGCCAGATTGGCCGACGCGCCCCGCAACCTGGCGGCGGGGCTCAAGCAGCAGCGGACCCATTGATAGAGGTCGCGGCTCCCTGCGTCGGACTCTAGTCAGAGAACTCCTACGGTCCAATACGCCGCACACGCCGGAACGCACTCGCCGCGCTGACATTCCGCCCACGCCGCGCGCGAGATCATGAACCCCGCAGTCGGCCAGAAGCCGGGGGAGAATTTCATGACATTTCGAGCAGCGTTGATTCCGGCCAGCATCGCGGGGGTCCTTGCCGCGGCCTGCGCCACGGAGCCACAACCAACACAGGAGCTGACACGCGCGCGCGCCGTTGTGCAGCAGGCGGACAAGACCAACGCGCAGCGATACGCCGCCGCCGATCTGCAGCGCGCTCACGATGAGCTCAGCAATGCGGAAAAGGCGAACAGCGACAGGAGATATGCAGACGCGCGCCGCGACGCCGAATCCGCCGAGGCGGACGCCGACGTAGCCTCCGCACGAGCTTCCGCCGGAGAGGCGCAGCACGCCGCCCGCGAGGTCACCCAGAGCAACGAGACTTTGCGGGAGGAATCGGAGCGTAACGGACAGGGCGCCATGCAGGGCGCGCCAGGGACGCCGCAATCGAGCGAGGCACCGCCGGCGACTGCGCCAGCTGGGCAGCTGCCCGAGACATCTTCGCCGCCGGCCGCACCGCCTCCGGATACAACCTCGCCGCCAAGTCCGCCGCCACGAGCCCCCCAATCGAGTGGCGCCTCGAGCCCTGATCAGGGTCCGAACTAAAGGCCAAGGAGAACGCCATGAAGACAGTCACAGTAATCGGGGCCGTCGCCATCGTGCTGGGCGCGTGCGCCACGGCACCCCAACGCAACGAGCAGATCGAGCAGGCACGGGCTGCAATCGACACGCTATCCCAGGAGCCCCTGGCGCAGCAGGCCGCCAGCGACGATCTGCAGGCGGCACGCGCCTCGCTGCAGCAGGCAGAAGGTGCACTCCAGCAGCGGCAGCCGCCGGCGATCGTGGATCATCTCGCGTATCTTGCACGTCGCCATGCGGAAGCCGGCGAAGCGCGTGTGACCGAGGCGCAAGCGCATCAGGAAGTCGCTCGTGCGCAGGGGGATCGTAACAAGATCCTGCTGGCCAGCCGCGAACGCCAGACCCAGAACGCGCAATTACAGGCGGCGAACGCCCAGGCCGAGGCACAGAGCGCGAAGAGCCAGGCGCTGGCCGCCCAGACTCAACTCGCGAACGCCCAGCAGCAGCTTGCGGATCTCAAGGCCAAGCAGACTGACCGTGGAGTGGTCGTGACACTTGGCGATGTGCTGTTCGACACTGGACAGGCGAGCCTGAAGCCCGGCGCCAGTCTCAGTCTCGATCGTCTGGCCACGTATCTGAAGGCGAATCCCCAGACGCGGGTCATCATCGAGGGCCACACCGACAGCCGTGGCTCCGATGACTACAACCAGGCACTGTCCCAGCGGCGTGCCGAGGCGGTCGCCACGGAGCTCGAGTCGCGCGGCGTGCCGGAGGATCAGTATCGGACGCGCGGCCTGGGCAAGGCGTATCCGGTGGCCTCGAACGATAGCGCCGCGGGACGTCAGCAGAACCGCCGCGTCGAGATCGTCTTCAGTGATGCATCAGGCCGGTTTGCGCAGGGCGCCACAGAGTCCTCACGTAGATGAGGGTCACCTTGGCGCCTGCGCAATGAAGGGCGGGGGCTTCCCCCACGCGTGAGCTCGGAAGCCCCTCACGCCCGCCGAAAATCCACGGCTGGCAGCTGCATCGAGCGGCGGTATTTCGTGACGGTCCGCCGCGCTACCTTCACCCCGCGGTCGGCCAGCAACTCGGTGAGCTGCACATCGGACAACGGATTGCGGCGATCCTCGGCGGCGATGAATTCGCGCAGCAGCGCGCGAATGGCCGTGGCGGAGCAGGAGCCGCCGCTGGTCGTCGCCAGCTGGCGTGAGAAGAAGCGCTTGAAGGCGACCACGCCGCGTGGAGTCGCCATGTACTTGTGGCTCGTCGCACGCGATACGGTCGACTCATGCAGCCCCAGCTCGTCGGCGATCTCTCGCAGCGTCAACGGACGCATTGCCAGGTCGCCGTAGTCGAAGAAATTACGCTGCCGCGTCACCACCGCCTCCGCGACCCGCTGGATCGTGAGGAAGCGCTGCTCGAGGTTGCGGACCAGCCAGCGAGCCTCCTGCAGATGCTGCGCGAGCAGCGCCGTCTCGCCATCCCGCGCCTGGCGGAAGTAATCGGCATACTGTTGATTGACGCGGATGCGCGGGTAGATGGCCGAGTTGATGCTGACGGCCCAGCGCTTCTTTTCCTTGCGCACGATCACATCGGGCACGATCGCCCGCGGCTCGAAACTGCCCACCTTGGAGCCTGGCCGCGGATCCAGGCTGCGGATCAGCTCGATCGCCTCCCGGAGCGCCTCTTCCGAGCAGCCGAGCGCCTCCAGTAGCCGCGTGTTGTCGCGCGCCGCCATGAGCGGCAGCCGGTTTTGCACGATCTCCAGGGCCAGCTCGCGTCCCGGGGTCGTGCGCTCGAGTGCATAGAGTTGCAAGGCCAGGCATTCCCCGAGACTCCGCGCCGCGATGCCGCTCGGCTCGAGTGTCTGCACGATGCGCAGGGCCGTCTCGATCTCGCCGGGGGCGATGCCCGGCGCGAATCGCTGAATCTCCTCCAGGGGCTGCCTGAGAAAACCGTCCTCGTCCAGGGCATCGACGACGAGATTCGCGAGCGCGTAGTCGCGCTCGGTCAAGCCCAACAGCAGCAGTTGCTCATGAAGCGAGTCATGCAGGGTGGAGGGAGAGGCCGTCCATTCGGTCCAGTCCGGGGTGTCATCGCCGCCGCCGCCGCCGGAGATGCCGCCGGAGAAATCCAGGTCATCGTGCGAGGATTCAGCGGGTTCCTCGGCCTGCGAGCGCGTATCCGAGTTCTCGGCCACTTCCTCGAGAAAAGGGTTCTGGGCGATGGCCTGGTGCAGTTCTTGCACACACTCCAGAGCCGAGAGCTGTAACAGCTTGACGGATTGCTGCAGCCTCGGTGTGAGGGTGAGCTGCTGCTTCAGGCGCAGTCCCATTACGGCATAGGGCATTGGCGGGAATCCTCGAGCAAAGCGATCGACTGAAATCACAGCAACAGCTATGCCAGAGCTTCAGAGGAAGCGGCAGGCGCTCCTCAGGGGCTCGCTCCGCCGTTTCAGTGCCCCCGGGTTCCGCCCCCGACGGAGAACTTGCAACGGCGTGTAAGAAACGCCGTAAACCGCGCGCTGTCGCTGCGAGATCAATGCGAACGGTATGAGATCAATTCACGACGACAGCCCCGGTTCCCCCAGTGCTGCGCAGGATCAGGCGCTGGCGCTCGCGCAGGCGCTGTGCGCTTCCCTCGCGCTGCGCAAGGACGAACTGGACATCGTGCTCGCGATCGCGCGCCTCGGCTTCTGCCGCATCGATGGCGCCACGCGAGCATTGCAGGCCAATTCCCAATTCAAGGCGGAGTTCGGGTGGCCGCCGGACGCGCTGCCGGACTACAGGGACCTGGTGAGCCGGATCGCGGACGAGTATCGCGATGTGCTGATCGACATGCTCGACACGGCACTGCGTGAGGGCGGTGATCTCGACCTGCTGGTGCAAACCCGGTGGCCCGGTGGCCTCCCGCAGTCGATCGCCCTGCGAGGCCGCTCGGTGCACAACGGTGGTGGCGCCTCCGCGCTGTTCCTGACTTCGCGCAATGTCAGCGTGGAGGCTGCAGCAGCCGCGACTCAGGGACGCCGGCAGATGGAGGCGGTCGAGAATGAGCGGCGGCTGCGGACGGAAGCGGAGTCCGCCAATCGCGGCAAGGATCAGTTTCTGTCGATGTTCTCGCACGAGCTGCGCTCGCCGCTGAATGCCATCCTGGGCTGGAACCGCATTCTCGCCCTGAAGCGAGCCGAGGACCCGGAGGTGGCCTCGATCTGCGCGCGCATCGACCATAGCGCGCGTGCGCAGCTGAAAATGGTGAACGACCTGCTCGATCTCGGGCGCATCGAGACCGGCAAGCTGCGCATCGAGCCGCGCCCGATGCAACTCGCCCAGGTCGCTGCGGCCGCGCTCGATCTGGCCAGACCGGTGGCCGCGGCCAAATCCATCGCGATCGTGGCTGACTTCGAGCCGGGCGGGGGGGCGCTGCGCGGCGATCCGGACCGGCTGCAGCAGGTCATCTCCAACCTGCTTTCGAATGCTTTGAAATTCACACCGGCGGGCGGACGCATCACGGTGACCCTGCGCAATCGGAGCGGGTTCGCGGAGCTGACGGTGCGCGACACGGGGCAGGGAATCGGCGCCGATCTTCTGCCGCATGTCTTCGACAGGTTTCGCCAGGGCGACAGCTCGAGCACCCGTCAGGCAGGAGGACTGGGACTCGGGCTCGCTCTGGTGCGTGAGATCGTCACTCTGCATGGCGGCTCGGTCTCCGCCATGAGCGGCGGCCCGGGCGCCGGTGCGGCTTTCACGATCCGGTTCCCGGCGCGACCGGCGTGGCGCGCGGCGGAGGCACCCTCCTCAGACGGCGCCGGTCGCAGCCGCGACGGGGACAGCCTGCGTGGCCTTTCCATTCTGGTGGTGGATGACGAGTCCGATGCGCGCACCGTGGTCGCCGAGACACTGAGGCTGGAAGGGGCGCGCGTGACGGTGACGGACTCGGCCGGTTCCGCCTTCGCGAAGGTGCAGGAGCCCGATGCGCACTTCGACATCGTGGTGACCGACATCGCAATGCCCGAGGAGGATGGGTATTCGCTGGTGCGCAGGCTGCGCGCTTTGCAGACAGGGCGGCAGCTGCTGGCGATCGCCGTTACCGGCTATGCCTCGAAGAGCGATGTCGCAGCGGCAATGGACGCCGGATTCGACCTGCACGTGGCCAAACCGGTCGATCTCGATGCGTTCGTGCCGATGGTGCGCCGCCTGGCAAGCGGCGCCAGGTGACTGTACTCAGATTCCGGACTGCCAGGTGCTGGGGAGGCCGGCCGCTCCGATCGCATCCTCGATGACGAGGCATACTTCGCGCGCTTCCGGCTGCGCACGCAGGCTGCGTGCGATCGAGTTGAGAAACGTGCACATCATGGGAACGTTCGGGTGGTTGGCATGCAGCTGCTCTTCGATCCGATCGATGAGCTCGATCAAATCACCCTGATCGCAGCTGGGGAAGGTCATGCTGGTCACAGCCTGCTGCACTGTGACCAGCGCCTGGTGTATTGCCGTCTGCTGCGCCCCGTCCATGGTGCGAAATGTGAACCCTTCGCGCGCCGCGTGCAACTGTTAGCTGTTGGCGACCTGTGAGGTCCCCGGTCTGCAGCGGGCAAAAAAAGAGCGGGCTGGTCGCACCACAGCCCGCCAAACGGGGGGTCTTCTGTAGGCGCCACCGCCCGAGGGCCATGGCGCGAATCTGATACGCCAAAAACGCCCGCAAAGGGCGTGCCCATCCCGTATGCAACGCTCGTGCCAGCGCAGGCAGCCACGCAGAGGCCATGCTCGAGCTCTGGGCTCAGGAGCGGAAGTCGAGGGATTCACAAGGCTCCCCGAGACCCGCAGAACCTCCGCACACAGGTCGCCCGGGCCGGTCGCAGCCTGTGGAGATCCGGCTGGGGCCGCTTCCGGGGCCGCAAAGCGCGCAGCATTATGTCGCGCCTGCCATCTCAACACGGCACTCACGTTCCTTGCGGCATCAGGTTGGGCCGCGTGGTCGTGCACCAACCAAGGATGGGTCGGGCGGACGGAGAAGACAGCCGCGGCAGCTCCCCCGCTGCGTGTAAATCATACCTGCCGTGAAAAAAATTCCCGCGGCTCGGCGCTCTCGCGGGGCGACCGCGGGAGCCACCGGCAGCGGCCGATTTTCGAGTCACCCGCGAGCCCCGATGGGCACATCTCCTGCTGGATTGCGAGCCGCCCGAATCCGCTCCGGCGGCACTCGCGGCTCGTTCTCGGATGTTGAGGTGTCCCATGAGCCATCGCTTTTTGAGCGTCGCCCTGAACGAACTTTTGAGCGTCACTCGGACAGGTGAGCGCGGATTTCGGACGTGCGCGGAGCACGTCGGCAGCTCCTCCCTGCGGGCGCTCTTCTCGGCAATTGCGGATCGCCGGCGCAGCGCAGCCGCTGAGTTGCGCGATCTCATCGATCGCTGCGGCGGTGACCCCGGCATTCGCTGGGTAATACCGGGCGGGGCGCGGCGCGGCTGGGTCAATCTGCATGCCGCACTGACGCTGAATGACGACGGCGCGCTCGTAGACGAGTGCGAGCGCGGGGAGGATCATGCGCTCGAGGTATACCGCAACGCGCTGGATGATCATCTGCCTGAGTACGTGCGGCAGGTGGTGTTGCGGCAGTTCGAGGACTTGATGAACGACCGCCAGCAGATCCGGATGTTGCCCGGTGAACCGCCTGCCGGCGGGACAGTCGTCATGAGCTACGGTGAGCACGCCCGGCAATAGAATCGACTTCGTGCTGCTCAGGCGCCCCGCTCTGGCGGCGGTCGTCGCGCTCGCGCTGGGCATGGTTCTCGGTCCGTTCGGATTGCGGCTGCTGCGGCCTCAGCTGGTGGACGATGGCGCACCGATCGAGTCCCTGAGCGAGATTGCACTGCTGATCTGTCTATTTTGCGCGGGACTGCGCCTGCGAGTGCCCCTCCGGTGGCGCTTCTGGCAGATGCCGGTGCGACTCTCGACGCTGGCCATGGCGGCGGCCGCGGCAATGGCTGCAGCAGTCGCCCATCTGATGTTCGACATGAGCCTCGCGCAGTCGTTGCTGCTCGGGGCGATTGTCGCGCCGACCGACTCGGTACTGGCCTCGGATACGATGCCTCACTCCGAAGGCGAGCACGACGGCCTGTCGTTCGTGCTCGGCGCCGAGGCGGGCCTCAACAACGGTCTGGCCACCGCCCTCGTGCTGCTGGTTCTTGCAATGATGGGACTGAGCGACTCGGACACCGGCGCACTGAGCTCAATGTCCCTCATGGCGCTTTGGGCGGTCGCCGGTGGCTTCAGCATCGGCTGGCTGACCGGGGCGGGCGCCGCGCGCTGCATCACGCTGCTGGATCCGGAGCGACAGACGGATTTCCTCGAGGAGGCCATGGTCTTTGCGGCGGCTGCCCTGGCTTATGGAGCCGCACTCCTGATGCGCACGGACGGGTTTCCGGCGGTGTTTGCAGCCGGCGTCGCGCTGAGCCATGGCGGCCGCTTGTGGCGCCCCCTGCGAAACCGCCCACTGATGCCGCGGGTACTGCGGATCGCCGGGCGAATCGAGCGGTGTGCCTGGCTGTCCGTCATCGTGCTCCTGGGTTCGCTCGTTGCCAGCGTCGAATTCCGAGCGCGGATGCTCGTCTTCGCAGCCCTGCTGCTTCTGCTGATACGGCCGCTCGCCGTGCGCCTGGGCCTGGGAGGTGTCGCGGTGCCCGAGTCCCATTGGCGGGGAGTCGCCTGGTTCGGCCCGCGAGGCGTCGCCACCCTGTACTGTCTGGCGCTCGCCATCGATCGCGGGCTGAGCGCGCCGTTCGCACGGGAGCTGGCGGGAATCACGCTCGTCGTCATGGTGAGCTCCATCATCGCGAGCGGGATCTCGGGCTTGCCCCTGAGCCGCGCTTCGCCGGGTGCGGTCGATCTCTGACCCAAAAAGGGCGCGCAACCCCGGCAGCGCACCGAAAATCAAGCGCTTGCGCCGCTCGAGGATCCAGCACGATCCCGCGGCTGCGTGCTTCAACGCCAGTACCGCACCTTACTGGCAACTCCCGTATAGCGCGCCGTGATAGTCTCGGGGCCCGCCCGACATGGCCGCCGCCAGTGGTCGGCCCTCCCCCGGCGACGCGATCGGCTGCGAGCGGTCGGCTGTTCGGTGCCGTCCTGGGGCGATAATCGTTATGAACAGGAGAAAGTTGCCGCCATTCACCCCTGTCTGGCCATGGCGACATTTGCGGGTGGGGCGCCGGGGCCTAGACTGAAATCTGAGCTTTCGAGGAATCAATGGCACACGCTTTGATAGTCGACGACGACGCGGATGTCGTGGACTGGCTTCAGGAAGTCGCCCGCATGGAAGGGTTTACCAGTGCTCGCGCGCACAGCCTGCGGGATGCCCGGATCGAGCTCGGACGGCAGCGTCCGGATGTTCTGCTGACCGATCTGCGCCTTCCGGATGGGGAGGGGATCGAGCTGGTGCGTGAGCTGGAGAAGCCGGAGGCGACCGAAGTCATCATCGTGACCGGCCACGCGACGGTCGACAGCGCAGTAGCGGCGCTGCGCGCGGGCGCGAGCGATTACCTCGTGAAACCGGCGGACCTCGACCGGGTGCAGGCCGTCCTTCGTCACGCCAAGAAGACCTCGGCCCTGCAGCATGAGATCGGCGAGCTGCGCGAGGAATTGCGGCGGCTGGGACGTTTCGGACGAATCCTGGGCAGCTCCCCGCGCATGCAAGTCCTTTACGATCAGCTCAGCCGCGTGGCCCCGACCTCCGCGACGGTGATTCTCATCGGCGAAAGCGGAACCGGAAAGGAGCTCGCTGCCGCCACGGTGCACGAGCTTTCGCGACGGCGCGATGCCGCATTCCTGCCCCTCAATTGCGGCGCCGTCGCCCCGCAGCTCATCGAAAGCGAGCTGTTCGGGCATGAGCGCGGCAGCTTCACCGGCGCCGACCGCCAGCACAAGGGCTTTTTCGAGCGCGCCAACGGCGGCACGATCTTTCTCGATGAGATCACCGAGATGCCCATGGAGCTGCAGGTGAAACTGCTGCGCGTGCTCGAGACCGGGACGGTGACCCGGGTCGGCGGTACCCAGACCATAGCCAGCGACGTGCGCGTCATCTGTGCGACCAACCGCGAGCCCGAGAAGGCCGTCACCGATGGCAAGCTTCGGGAAGATCTCTACCACCGGCTCAACGTGTTTCCGATCCGCCTTCCGCCGCTGCGTGAGCGCGGCTCCGATATCGAGCAGCTGGCGCAGTTCTTCCTCGATGAGCTCAACCGCGGCGAGGGAACCAACAAGACCTTCTCACGCGATGCGCTCGTCCGCCTCTACCAGCATGCGTGGCCCGGCAATGTGCGTGAGCTGAAGAACTACGTGCAACGAACGTTCATCATGGCTGACGAGGTGATCGAGTTCGAGATCGGAAACGCGGACAGCGCGCCCAAGGGCGAGGACAGCATGACGATCACGATCCGGGTGGGAACGCCCCTCGAGGAGGTCGAGCGGCGGGTGACCATGGCCACACTCGCATACTGCGGCCACGTGAAGCGCAAGGCCGCCGAGATTCTCGGGGTGAGCCTCAAGACGCTGTATAACCGCCTGGAGGCCTACAACGGCAAGGAATCGGTGGGTGTGGATGCCAAGGAAGAGCCGGTGAACGCGCAGGATTCGGCGCCCTGAGCCGGGCGGACATGGGAGCTGCGGTCCCCGTGGCGTTCACAGCAGGGATCTTCCGCCTGTCGGACGATTCCTACACGATGGTGAGGCTTACGCTGCCACGCACGCTCCGCGACTCCCACATCCGCCTGACCGGGCACGCGCGTACCTTCTTTGCCCCATGGGAAACACGGTCGCGGTCCCGGTAAGCACACAAGGCAAACACGACGCCATCATGCCAGCCACCCGTGTCGCAGTCGTAGACGATCATCAGCTCGTGCGTCTCGGGCTGAAGCAGATCATCGAAAGCCAGCCCGACTTCAGCTGGGCGGGCGAAGCCAAGACCGGGCGCGAAGCCCTGGCGCTGCTCCGGTCGGCGACGTGCGACGTGCTGTTGCTGGATCTCTCGCTGCCCGACATGTCAGGGCTCGACGTGCTGCGGCAGATCAAGGCGCATCACGAGACGGTGGCCACGCTGGTCCTGAGCGCCTACCCCGAGAACCAGTACGGACTGAACGTCCTGCGGGCCGGCGCCAGCGGCTTCGTGAGCAAGACGGCCGATGACGGCGAGCTGTGCCGGGCGATTCGTGCGGCCGTGCGCGGCGGGCGATATGTGAGTCCGGAACTGGCCGAGATGCTCGTCAGCGGGATGCAGGGTGCCGCGGGCGAGCCGCGCCACAGTGTGCTCTCGGAGCGTGAATTCCAGATCTTCTGCAAGCTCGCCGAAGGCAAGAGCGTGTCCGAGATCGCGGCCAAGCTGTTTCTGAGCGTCAAGACGGTCAGCACCTACCGCACCAGGATCCTGGAGAAGATGAGCATGAAGACGAATGCCGACATCACGTACTACGCCATCAAGAACAATCTGCTCCAGTAAGTCATGGCGACGGCCCACGTGCACTCCCCCGGCGCCGGTGACACGCCCGCAGTCGAGCGGCGTATCCTCCTGATCGAGGACTCGGCGGTGCTGACGCGGCGCCTCGTCGACCTCCTGTCCGAGCCGGGTCGCGTGGCAGTCGCGGCCCAGGCCACCACGCAGAGTGAAGCCCTGCAGCGCCTGCAGGAAGCGGTCTTTGACGTTCTGGTCGTGGACATCGAGCTCGCGGAGGGCAACGGCGTCGCCGTGATCCGGCACACCCGCCAGATGTATCCGCCCCAGTCACAGCCGCTCATCGTCGTGCTGACCAACTACGCGTCCGACTTCGTGCGTGACCACTGTTTCGCCGCGGGAGCCGACTACTTTCTCGACAAGATGCGTGACATCGCCCTGCTCAAGGCGATCGTGGTGGACGGGCATTCGAAGTGGGCGCCCCCGGCTTCGAGCCACTAGCGAGCGGTCGGAAAATCTGCTGTCGGTGAACTCGGGGCGCCGGATGGCAGCGCGGCCACCGGAACCTCAAACCGTACCGTGGTGCCCGCGCCGGGGCGCGAGTCGATGCTCATGGAGCCGCCAAGAGAGCGGATTCGCTGCCGCATCCGCATGAGCCCGTGCGAGCCCGGCTGCAGCGGGGCGCCGCTATCGAATCCCCGGCCATCGTCCACGAGGGTGACCCTGCAGCGACCCGATTCGCCCGCCAGAACCAACTTGACCCGGCGACACTGCGAGTGGCGCACGACGTTGGACAGTCCCTCCTGGACGACGCGAAACAGTCCTATGGCGGTCTCTCGTGGGAGCGAATCGCAGGGGTGCTCGACGAGCACCTCGCATTCGAGCCCCCTCTCAGCGCAGGTGGATTCCATGTGCGCGCGAATCGCGGTCGGCAGACCGAAATGATCCAGCAGGGAGGGGCGCAGCTGCTCGACGACCCGCCGCTTGAGGTCCATCGCCTCATCGAGTACGCCGCCGAGTTGCGCCAGACGTTCTTGCATCGGCGAGCCGGACATACGCGACTGCAGCCATGACAGATCCATTTTCGCCGCCGTCAGCAAGCCGCCCAGCTCATCGTGCAGCGTGCGCGCAAGTTGTGATTTCTCCTGCTCGGCGAGGGCCTGCAGGTGCGCCGAGAACGCGGACAGCTCGCAGGTGCGAGCCTCCACGAGTCGCTCGATCTCGGCCGAATCGGGGTCGCGCCGCTCCAAGTCATCGCCTCCGCAATTGCCCGCCGCGCCGGGCCCGCGGGGCGCTTGCCAGCGCCCCCACTCGCTCTGGTTTAGCAGATGCGCCTTGCACCCGCCAGCCAGACGGCGAATCGTACTGCCGGTTATCCGGCGCCAGTCTCAGACCGTCATTACCAGCAGCATGCCGACAATGACGGCCAGCAATGAGGAAAGCTCCCGAACGGTCATGACCTGCGTGCACGGCGAAACCAGTGGTGCCCGAGAGTGGCTCGCCCCGGGAATGCAGGCCACCCCATCATGGCCGGATCGCGCGTGCTCTCCGGCTGAAACGCCTGTCAGAATGGTCCTACACAGCGGCTTCGCCGCTGCTGTTACTGGCGGGGCGGAGGCTGGTTGGCCGGGTCGGGGGCGTTCGCCGGCTTGCTCGAATCCTGGCCCGAGCCTCCCCAGCTTTGCGCGCGTGCCTGGGCCGCGTCCGCCGCCGTATCCTTGCTTTCGCCGAAGGTATTCACATCCGAGCTGTGCGTTGCGGCACTGCCCGAGGGCGGGTTGCCGGGCTGCGCGGCCGCGGGAACAGTGCTCGCCTGCTGCGAGCAACCCAGGACGGAGACGAGGAACAAGGCACAGGACACGGCCGAGAGCATCTTCATGAACTTCACCTTTCAAAAACCTCGGAAATTGCTTCACTCTAGGGGCACGAGGTGCGCTCAGCAGTCGGCGAAAACCACCGGGGCGACTCGCGGGCTCCCACCGGACTGTAGGAGCCTGCCGACCCGAGCGCCTCCCCCCTGATCCGCGGGACGCCGCGCGCAGCCCCCGTGCGAGAACAAAAGAGGCCCGCCAGGGCGGGCCTCCCCAACACATTACAGGAGTTCTTACTTCGGCTGCGCAGACTGATCCGTGCTGGCGCCGGCCTTGTGGTGCTTCTTCGCGTGGTGCTTCTTGGCGCTCTTGGCCGGAGCGCTGGCTGACTGGTCGGCGGGCGGCGGGTTGTCGGCGGCCAGCACCGGTCCCGCGAGCAGGATCAGACTGAGGACGGCGACGACTTGCTTGAGCATCGAGAGGGTCTCCACTAGAGGTTGAGGGTCGGACTTGCTGACGGCTCGAGTGCCGGGGCCGCCGCAGCTTGGCTATTATGACGGAAATTGCCGCTGCAAAGTTTCCAGCAATTGTTAACGCCGCAGCAGCTACCGCCTGACCGGCACGCGCGAGCACCCCGTGCTACGGGCCCCGGGCCGTGCTACGGCCCCGGGCTGTGCTGCGGGGCCCGGGGCGTGCTGCGGCAACGGGCTACGCTGCGGCCACGGGCTGCGCTGCGGCCACGGGCTGCGCTGCGGCGCCCCGACCATGCCGTCGCGCCGGATGCCGCCTTTATGCGCCGTATTGGGGCACCTGGCCTGCCGCGCCCGCCGCATCGACACAGGCTCTAGCGACCCTCGAAAGCGACCAGGGTTCGCACCGGAACCCCGAGCGCCTGCAGCTTCCGCGTGCCCCCGAGGTCCGGCAGGTCAATGATGAAGCAGGCCCCGAGGATCTGGGCGCCCAGGGTGCGCAGCAGCCGGACGGCCGCCTCGGCCGTGCCGCCTGTTGCGATGAGATCGTCCACCAGAATGATGCGCTCGCCGGGCTGGACGGCGTCCTGATGCATCTCCATCTCGTCCAGGCCGTATTCCAGCGAGTAGGCTACCCGCACGGTCGTGTGCGGCAACTTGCCCTTCTTGCGGATGGGTACGAATCCGGCGGCGAGCTGGTGCGCCACCGCGCCCCCGAGGATGAAGCCACGGGCTTCTATACCGGCCACCCGATTGACCTTCGCAGTCGTCCAGGGCTCCACCAGCTCGTCCACCACGCGGCGGAAAGCTCGCGCATTTCCCAGCAGGGTGGTGATGTCCCGGAATTGGACGCCGGGCTTCGGGTAGTCGGGAATCGTGCGGATCGAATCTCTGATTTCCCGGAGTGTGCCCTGATCCATCGCACGACTGTACTCCGGTTCCGGGCGCAGCCTCCAGCTATCCCGTGGGGGTGCGAGCCGACCTGCTCCAGACCAGGGTCTGGTTGTTGGCGGCCATCGCATGATCGGCGGTCAGCGCAAGCCCTTCGGCTCGGGCGAGGGCGTCAACGGCCTCGAAATCGCGAATCCCGCTGTGGGGATCGCGGTCGCGCAAGAACGCATCGAAGCTGGCATTGCTGTCGCTGGTGTAACGACCCCGATACCGGAACGGTCCATAAATGCACACTACCGCGGGGCCCGACAGCACCGCGCCCGCGCCGCGAAAAAATTCCTGCACGCTGCTCCAGCTCATGATGTGCAGAGTGTTTGCGCTGAAGAGTCCCTCGACCGGTCCGACGGGCCACGGCTGCACGCGTACATCGAGCTCGATCGGCTCGCACAGATTCGGGCCTCCCTCGAGCCGGGTCCGCTCGCGCAGCCCGGGAAGGTATTCGCGAGTATCACTCGGCTGCCAGATGAGATGTGGCAGGTTCGCCGCAAAGTAGACCGCGTGTTGGCCGGTGCCGCTGCCAACCTCCAGGACCGCGCGGGTGTGTGCGAAAGCGGTGCTCAGGATGCCCAGAATGGGCGCCTTGTTGCGCTCGCAGGCTTCGGAGAGAGTTTGCAGATTGCTCGCCACGGCAGGCTCGTTCGCGGGCGTTGCACCCGCGGTGCGCCAGTTTGCCACGAATCAGTGGCGCCATCGCGGGTGTGTCAGCCGGCGATGACGTGGGAGAATGAAAGATTCCGACCATCCAAAGGTTACCCATGCAAGCGATCGAAGCCCTGTTGCAACGGCGCTCGGCACGCGCACTGGCGGAGCCGGCGCCGGACGATGCGGCGCTCGGGCTCATGCTTCAGAGCGCCGTGCGCGCGCCCGATCACGGCCGCCTGCGCCCGTGGCGTTTCATCGTGATCCGCGATGCAGGCCGCGCCCAGCTCGGGGAATTACTGGCGGACCAATTGCGCCGCAGCCGGGGCACTGTGACGGAGGAGGCCATCGAGCGGGAGCGGCGCAAGGCGTTTCGGGCGCCCGTCGTGATCGTAGTGGCGGCCATCATCGTACCGGTCGCGAAAATTCCGCCCGTTGAGCAGATTCTCTCGGCCGGCGCGGCAGCACACGCCGTGCTGCTCGCAGCGTGCGCTCTTGGGTTCAATGCGATGTGGAAAACCGGTGGCGCGGCCTACGATGATGCTGTGAAGGCTGCTCTGGATCTCGAAAGCAAGGACGCGATCGTGGGGTTTCTGTACCTGGGCAGCGAGGACAGGTCTGCACAGCCTGCGCAGGCACCGGCTCGTCCCGATTGGCAGCAGTTCGTGCGAAATTGGGCGGGACCCGTGGGGGCGAAGAGCGCTTCGCGTTGATCAGGCTCGAGGGTCGGATTTCGATCTGCTCAGCAGCCGCGGCAGGTCGCGCGCCGAGACGGGTCGGCTGAAGAGGAAGCCTTGTGCCTCGTCGCACTGGTAGGCGCGCAGGGCGCGGTGCTGCTGTGCCGACTCGACCCCCTCGGCTACGACTTTCAGTCCCAGGTTGTGGCCGAGTGCGATGATGGCGCGGACGATCGTGGCGTCATCCGGCTCGCTGGACATGTGCACCACGAAGGAACGGTCGACCTTCAGGCGGTCGACGGGAAAACGCTTCAGGTACGACAGGCTCGAATAGCCGGTGCCGAAGTCGTCGACCGCCATCTGTACGCCGAGTTTCTTGAGCTCATCGAGCATGGCGACGAGCTGCGGCGCATCGTGCATGACCATGCTCTCGGTGAGCTCCAGCTCGAGGAAATGCGGGTCGAGGCCGGTGGTCTGCAGCACTTCCGCCACGGTCTGGACGAGATTCTCCTGGCGAAACTGTCGCGGCGACACGTTCACCGAGACGACGATCGGCGGCAGACCCGCATCCTGCCAGGCCTTGTTCTGCGCGCAGGCGCTCTGCAGCACCCACTTGCCGATCGGGACGATCAGCCCGGTCTCCTCCGCGAGCGAGATGAAGCGGCGCGGCGCGATCGTGCCGCGCTGGGGAATCCGCCAACGCAGCAACGCCTCCGCGCCGACGATCTGCCCGGTCGCCAGGTTGACTCGCGGCTGGTAGCGCAGCACGAACTGGTTGCGCTCGAGCGCGCGGCGCAGGTGTGTCTCCAGCTCGAGCCGCTCTGTCATGACGGCGTTGAGCTCACGCGTGAAGAACTGAAAGTTGTTGCGCCCACTGTCCTTGGCGCGGTACATCGCCGAGTCGGCGTGCTTCAGCAGAGTGAGCGCCTCCTCGCCGTCCTCAGGATGAAGGGCCACTCCAATGCTGCAGCTGACGAGGAACTCGCCTTGCTCGATGACCCAGGGCTGCGACAGGACCGAGAGCATGTGGGCCATGAGTTGACGGACCGAGTCAGGACCGCCGTGTCCGTTGATCAGCAGGACGAACTCGTCGCCGCCGAGGCGAGCGACCGTGTCGCAGTCGCGCACGCACGAGCGCAGGCGTGCGGCCACCGTCTTCAGCAACTCGTCGCCGAAATGATGGCCCAGGCTGTCGTTGATGAATTTGAAGCGATCCACGTCCACGAACGCGACCGCGATGCGGCGGTCCGAGCTGGCCGCCGTGAGCAGCGCCTGCTGCAGACGGTCCTGCAGCAGAGAGCGGTTGGCGAGGCCGGTGAGCGTGTCGTAATTGGCCTGATGCTCGATGCGGACCTGATAGAGGCGGCGTTCGGTGATGTCCTCGACCGTACCCTCGTAGCCGATCAACCGTCCGTCCTCAGCCAGAACGGCGCGCGCATTCTCGGAGATCCAGATGACGTCGCCGTTCTTGCGGTAAACCTGCGACTCGAAGCCGGTCACCGAGCCGCGAGCCCTGATCATGTGAATGAACTCTTCGCGGCGCTGTTTCTCCACGTAAAGCTGGCTGCCGATGTCGCGCACCCACCGCATCAGCTCTTCCGGAGACTCGAAGCCGTAGATGTGCGCGAGCGCCGGGTTGGCATCGAGAAACTGCCCGTCGGTGCTGGTTCGGAAGATGCCCTCGATGGCGTTATCGAACAGACCGTGATAGCGCCGCTCGGCCTCGCGCAACGCGTGCTCTGCGCTCTTGCGCTTGGTGATGTCCTCTATCAGTCCTTCCAGAGCGCAAGGGCGGCCATGCTCATCCGCCACGCCGGCGCCCCGCTCCCAGACCCAGCGGATGGCGCCGTCGCCATGCACGATCCGGTATTCCAGGTCGAATGCGCGGCCCTCTTCGACGGCACAGCGAATCGCCTCGCAGACCCACATGCGATCCTCGGGAACCAGCAGCTCGCCGTACGAAATGCCGGCGCCGCTCAACAGTTCGGCGGGTTGCCGGCCGGTCACCCTGAGACAACCGCTGCTGACGAACTCCATCGTCCAGGCAGCGTCGAGCCGCCGCCGATAGACCATGCCTTCCACGTTGGCGAGCAGCGTTTTGAGCATCCGCGCGTTGTCCTGGGCGTTGTCGGCCTCGGACCCAGACGACGGGGATGGGGACTGCAGTAAGAGCGCCGTGTTCATGTGAAGCGCCGATTCGGCAGCGCCCACCGTATCAATTCGGCGCAGGTTGCCGTCAGTGCTTCGTCACAGATGTGACATCTGGCGGCGCCATTTCACATAATTCGCAAGCCCCCGGCGCGCGCTCGGACCGCGTGGGCCCGCCTAGTTCTCGTCGTCGCCGCTGCTGGCGATCGAAACCTGCCCTGAGGGCAGGTTGGGATCGGTCGCTGCGCTGCGCTCGCTCATCGATTCGCCGAGCCGGCGCTCGATGAGGTGGCGCACGCGGGGTGGCTCCTGACCCCGATGAAAGGCCAGGGCGCGCTGCTCGATCTCCTGGTCGGCGACCGTGAAGCGATGATGGCGGCGGAGGTGCTCGACCCAGTTCGGGCTGTGATAGCGCTCGAGCCAGATCTCGGGTGCCGCCAGGTCCTGCATCAGCGACCACCGCCGCGCGCCGTCGCGGCGCCGCACGCGCCGCAACTCCCGCATGGCATCGCGAAATGCCACCGCATCCTCGGGGGCGATCCGATACTCGACAGTGACGACTACCGGGTCACTGTCCCTGAGCTTCTCGAGCTGCGCCTTGTTGATGGAGGACCAGGTGCGCGAGGGATCGAGGTTGAGTCCCTCCGGCTGACGCAACGGAAGCCAGCGGCCAAGGAGGGCGGACACAACCATGAGGACGCCGGAAAGCGCCAGGCAGCGCGCAAGGCCGAACTGACTGGCGACCTCACCCCAGATCCAGCTACCGATCGCCAGCCCGCCGAATGTGACCATCTGATAGATAGCCACGGTCCGGCCGACGACCCATCGGGGTGAGGAAGTCTGGACCGTCACGTTGAACGTGGACAACGCCAGTACCCAGCAGGCACCGCCGAGCATGAGGGCAACCATGCTCAGGGCGTGCCAGGAGCTGACCGCAGTTACGACTCCGGCGGCGCCAAATCCGGCTGTCGAAGCCCACACGATCTGCTCGTTTGTGAATCGCTCCCGCAAAGATGCGGAACCCAGCGCGCCAATCACGGCGCCGCTCCCGAACGCTCCCAGCAGCACGCCATAGGTGACTGCGTTGCCGCCTATCAGGTCTCGTGCAATCAGCGGCATGAGCGCCCAGACGCTGCTGCCGAGCAGGCCAAACACCAGGCCACGCACCAGCACCGTGCGGATATCGGGGGAAAGGCGCGCGTAGCGCACGCCGGCTCCGATGGCCATGAAAACGTTTTCGGGCGGCAGGAACGCTGCAGGCTGTGGCCGGCGCCACAGTGCCAGCACAACGATGAGCCCGACGTACGACAGCGCATTGATCAGAAATGCGGCGGGAGGGCCGGCCTGCGCAACGATGATGCCGCCGATCGCCGGTCCCGCGGCGCGAGCCAGATTGAAAGCCAGGCTGTTCAGGGCTACGGCCGATGGCAGATTGGCACGTGGCACCTGCTCGCCGACCGAAGACTGCCAGGACGGACCGTACAGAGCGGTTCCGCAACCGATCAGGAACGTCAGCGCCAGCAACAGCCATGGCGTGATCAAACCCAGGAAGCCGATGACACTCAAAGCTCCCGCAACCAACAGCATGAGCGCCTGGGCGATGATCATCACCAGGCGTCGGTCCCAGATATCCGCCGTCGCGCCCGACGGCAGCGACAGCAACATGATCGGGAGGGTCGTCGATGCCTGCACCAGCGCCACCATGTCGGCAGTGGGCGCGATTGAAGTCATGAGCCAGGCGGCACCCACCGCCTGGATCAAACTGCCGAAGTTCGAAATGAGGCTCGCAGTCCAGATGGCCGCGAAGATCCGCGAGTGGAAAGGCGCGAGCGTAGGGGAGTCGCGCCACGAGGAAGACACGAGAGAGAACAGGCGGGAGCGAACCTTCACTTGGCAGGCGACCTCGAGCGGCTCAACGCATTTTAGCCAGGACCTGCAGCGGCTGTTGCAGTTTGGCTACATCCGGCCCGGCTCGCGGATCCGTCAACCTCGGGTCGATCACCAGGGCTTGACTACAGCGAGCACCACTATCGCGATGAGCAGCAACGCGGGCATTTCATTGAAGATCCGGTACCAGCGCGGAGAGTGCGTGCTGCGCCCCTCGCGCAGCTCGACCATGAGGGCACGGCACCACAGGTGATAGCCGATCAGCACGAGCACCAGAGCCAGCTTCACCCGAAGCCAACCAGTCTGCAGGTAAGCGGGCGAGACAGCGACCATGAGAAGACCGAACAGGATCGCAAAAGACGCTCCGATCGTCATGATCCCGAACAAACGCCGTTCCATGACACCGAAGCGTTCCAGCCCGACGGCATCCGTCGCCGCGGCGTGATATACGAAGAGCCGCGGCAGGTAGAACAGCCCGGCAAACCAGGTGACCACGAAGACGATGTGGAAGGCTTTCAGCCACAGCATGGGCGGCACAGACCCGGGCGACGATGGACCGGCCGAATGGAATCACGGCACGACTCGGACACGCAACCTCGGCGCAGGCGCCGGTGTGGCCATGTACCGGAAGACGCCGGCCGGGTAATGTAGGCGGATCAACCAGAACAAGAGTGAGCCGATGACACTGCGAAACATCGAGATCGCGCAGCGCGCGAAGATGCACCCGATTGTCCAGGTGGCCCGTGAGCGCCTGGGATTGCCCGAAGACAGCCTGTCGCTGTACGGCCGCTACAAGGCCAAGGTTTCTCTCGATTGCGTGCGCCAGCTCGAAAGCCGTCCGGACGGCAAGCTCATCCTGGTCACGGCCATCTCGCCGACGCCGGCAGGCGAGGGCAAGACCACGACCACGGTGGGGCTGGGCGATGCGCTGAATTTCACCGGCCGCAAGACGCTCATCTGCCTGCGTGAGCCGGCGCTGGGCCCGGTGTTCGGCATGAAGGGCGGAGCGGCCGGCGGCGGCTATTCCCAGGTCGTGCCGATGGAGGACATCAACCTGCACTTCACGGGCGATTTCGCCGCCATCGCGCTCGCCAACAACCTGCTGGCAGCCCTGATCGATAATCACATCCATCACGGCAACCAGCTTGGCTTCGACCTGCGTCGCATCGGCATCCGCCGCGTCCTCGACGTCAATGACCGCGCGCTGCGCGAGACTGTCGCCGGCCTGGGAGGCCCCGCCAACGGCTATCCGCGCCAGGACGGCTTTGACATCGTGGTGGCTTCGGAGGTGATGGCGATATTCTGCCTGGCGACCAGCCTCGCCGATCTGCGCGAGCGCCTGGGCAAGATCGTGGTCGGCTACACGACCGCGCAGAAGCCGATTCTCGCCAAGGATCTCAAGGCGCATGGCGCCATGACGGTGCTGCTGAAGGACGCGCTGGCTCCCAATCTGGTGCAGACCCTGGAGAACAATCCGGCCTTCATCCACGGGGGGCCGTTCGCCAACATCGCGCACGGCTGCAACTCAGTGGTCGCCACACGCACCGCGCTGAAGCTGGCTGATTACGTGGTGACGGAGGCAGGCTTCGGCGCCGATCTGGGCGCGGAGAAGTTCGTGGACATCAAGTGCCGCAAGGCGAACCTCCGGCCTTCCGCGGCGGTGATCGTCGCGACGGTGAGGGCCCTCAAGTACCACGGCGGGGTCGAGGTCGCCGATCTCGGCAAGGAGAATCTGGGCGCCCTGGAGGAGGGGATCTCCAATCTCCGGCGGCACGTGGAAAACGTGCGCAGCCGTTACGGCCTGCCCTGCGTGGTCGCCATCAACCATCGCGCCGAAGACACCGCGCGCGAGGTGCAGAGGTTGGTGGACCTGGTTGAGCCCCTGGGAGTCAAGGTTGTTCTCGGTCGCCATTTTGCCGAAGGAAGTCAGGGCGCAGTGGACATCGCGAACGAGGTCGTGCGGCTGTGCGAGCAGCCGAATGACTTCAGGTTCGTCTATGACGAGCACGCCACCCTCTGGGAAAAGATCAGAACGATTGCGACGAAGGTATATAACGCGTCCGACGTGGACGCGGATGCGAAGGTTCGCGCACAGATCGATCGCCTGCAGCATTCCGGCTATGGGCACTACCCGGTATGCGTCGCCAAGACGCAATACTCATTCAGTACTGATCCCAAGCTGCGCGGCGCGCCTTCGCATCACGTAGTCATCATCCGCGAGGTGCGGTTGGCCGCCGGCGCGGAGTTCATCGTGATGATCTGCGGCGACATCATGACCATGCCGGGCCTGCCGGCGGTGCCCGCGGCCAACTCGATCGACATCGACGAGAACGGCCGGGTGGTGGGGCTTTTTTGATGGCTGGAATCGCCGGAGGCGATTCCAGCCATCAACCCAATGCGCCTAATCGGGCGGTTGGTCGCCAGAGAATTTCACCGGCGTGGCTCCCTGCACGGGTCCGATCCGCGCGCGATCGCTGACGTACAGTTTCACTTCGCGGTTGAACGTGAGCCGTCCCTGGACCACTGCGCCCGGGCCGATCACCACGCGCGGTGTCCTTATCGAGCCGAAGTGGAACCAACCTTCATCTTCCTTGTTGATCAGAATACCACCCTCGACGCGCGAGCCTGCGCCCACGTCGACGTCGCCGGACGTTGTCTCGATGCCACCGCCCACATGCGCGCCTTCCAGCCGGATGGATCCGTTGACATTGGATACGCGGCCGCCGATGTCCGCACCCTGATCGAGGACGATCGAGCCGTTGACCAGGTGCAGGCTGCCGGAGACTCGGGCACTGCGCTCCAGTCGGGTCGAGCCGTTCACGGTCTCGAGCGATTCCGCCGAGGCGTGCTCGTGCAGAGTGATGCTTCCGTTCACGGTCCCGGCATGCTTGACGACCGAGTTGGCGCCGAGCTCGACGGATCCGTTGACCGTCGTCGCATCGCCCGCATGAGAGCCCGCGGCGATCCGGACCGAACCGAGAACCCTGGAAGTGTCATCGTCACCTGCAACTGCGCACTGCAGTGCCGGAACGACGACCAGCAACGCGAGTGGAATCAGCCGAAACATGGGTTGCGCTCCATCTTACCCTGCCTCAATAGTGGCTCCGTCGGGATCGTAATTCAAAGTCCATTCGGTGGAGCGAACGCGCAGTGCGGCGAGCGGTCCGGTGGTGCGATGGCAGTCTGTCGAGCCATAATCGCTCGATGAGGACCCGGACCGGCAACCCGAAGAAGCCCAAGCCACCGCGGCGCATTCTGGTCCTCGACGTAGGCGGATCGCACGTCAAATTCCGTGTCGGCGCAAAGGGCGCCGTCGGGAGGTTCGTTTCGGGTCCGCAGATGACTCCCCAGATGATGACGCGGACGCTGCTCGAGCTGCTGCCGCAATCCGCCTACGATGCCGTCTCGATCGGTTATCCCGGCCTCGTGCTGCATGGAAGGATCACGGCCGAGCCGTACAACCTCGGACACGGATGGGTGCATTTCGATTTCGAGAGGATCCTCGGCGCTCCGGTGCGCGTGATCAACGACGCAGCCATGCAGGCGATCGGCAGCTATGCCGGTGGCCGGATGTTGTTTCTCGGGTTGGGTACCGGGCTTGGCGCCACGCTGATTCTCGATGGCGTCGTCGAGCCGATGGAGATCGGGCATCTGCCCTACCGCCACGACCGCTCCTTCGAGGACTACGTTGGTGAGCAGGGGCGCAGCAAGCTCGGCAACAAGAAATGGCGCAAGATCGTCTCGGAGGTGGTGGCGCAGCTCAGCAAGGCTCTCGAATCGGACTATGTCGTCATCGGCGGCGGCAACGCGAGGCGGCTCAAGAGCCTGCCACCGAACTGCCGGCTGGGCGACAACCGCAATGCTTTCATCGGCGGGCTGCGGGTCTGGCAACACGCGACCGACCCGCTGCAGGTGGCCCCCCAACGCACCAGTCGCCGCCCGGTTGACCGGGCGCGGCGCCGGCGTCACCGCGGGCGCGCACCCGGCTGAGCCGGCCGGCCCACCCCACGCCTGGACCGAAGGATCGGGCCGGGAGCCTGTGGAAATCTGCAGTCAACCCTGTTAGGTGTTAGCCGTTGTGACCGGGCAGTAGCATGTGCTACGCGGACACCGATATGGGAGAAGGCATATGAAGGCAACTGCAACATGCCTGGGAGTGCTGGCGGCGAGCCTGCTGAGCAGCGCGACGCTCGCGCAGACCGTACAACAGGATCAGCAGCGCGATGTGAACCAACAGGAGCGCATCGAGCAGGGTTTGAAGTCAGGAGAGCTCTCGACCCGTGAGGCCGGTCAGCTCGAGCGCCAGCAGCAGCACATCGACCGGATGGAGGCGCACGACCTGAAGAATGGCTCCGTCAGCGCGGGTGAGCAGGCCCGCCTCAATGCAGCGGAGAACCGCGCCAGCCGTGACATCGCGGCCGACAAGCACAATGCCGTCACCGGCAATCCAGGATCGGCCTCGTCCGAGCGCATGCAAGCTGATGTGCAACGCAACGTAAATCAGCAGCAGCGGATCGCGAACGGTGTCAAGAGCGGCGCCCTCACCAATCGCGAAGTGGGCTCACTGGAGCGCGGCCAGGCCCATGACGATCGCCGCGAAGCCAATGCCGCCGCCAACGGCCGCGTGAGCGCCCGTGAGCAGCGCAGGATCCAGAGGGCGGACAATCGCCAGAGCGGACGCATCTACCGGAAGAAACATAACCTGCGCACGAAGTAGGAGCGTGTGAGCTCTTCCGGTGCAGTCTCGTGCGTGCTGACTGCGGGGACGCCCCCTGGCTCGGAGGCCGCCTGGAGGGGTGATCCCCGGGCGCTGATCGCACGAGACTGCCGTCCAAGGCCGTGCTGCGGTGGCGCCGTGGATTGCCCGCCGTGCGTGGCTCCCAGCTCAGGGAAGGAAGACTTGCGGGGAATGTCCCATTTCTGCGAGTCTTCAAGAGGTATGCCATTCACTTTTGCGCATCCGGCAGCCGTCCTGCCGCTGCGCCGCTTCAGATTCCTGCTGACCCTTCCGCTCGTCATCGGCAGCCTCGTGCCCGACGTGCCGTATTACTTCCCGCACCGGATTGCCCAGCTATGGAACGATACGCACACGCTCGATGGCTCGTTCTTCATCTGCCTGCCCCTGGGAATGGCCTTGCTCGTGGCGGTGGTGCTGCTTCGCGATCCTCTGACGGTGCTGCTGAGTCCGCGTGCCCGGGCGGCCTCGCTGCGCTCCATCGAAGAGTTCGCAAGGCGGCCGATGCATTGGCCGATCGCCCTGCTGTCCCTGATGATCGGCACCTGGACGCACATCGGGTGGGACTCCTTCACGCATCCCGACGGCTGGACGACGATGAGGGTGGCGGCCCTGGGATCCCCGATCACAGTGTTCGGGTGGGACACGACGATAAGTCACCTGTTGCAGTACCTCAGCTCGGTAGTGGGCCTGCTGGCAGTCGCTGAGTGGATCCGGCGAGCCATACGGCGCACACCATTGCCGATGGGGTCCGAGCCAGTCGCCCCGCGGGTACGTCAGCTCATCGTATCAATGGTTGCCGCCTCATCACTGCTGATCGTCGGCACGCTGGCGTGGCGGCAGGAGTGGTACCTCGATTCGTACTACCACCTCAGCTACCTGGTCTTGACGCGCACGATCGCCTGGTTCGGCACCCTCTGTCTGGGCGCGGGTCTCGCGGTCATGTTCAACCGGCGCGCACTGCCCGAACCGGCGGCCTGAGCCCAGCTCAAACGAGGAAGCCCGCCACTCCCAGTGCCGTGCCGATCGCGGCCGCACCGAGACCCAGAGCGGGAAAAAAGCGCCGCCGCGACAGGAAGTACAGCGACGACAGCACCAGGCCGAGCTCCAGGAAGCCCTCGCCCAGGTCCAGGCGCAGAGCCCTGCGCTCCTCGCGCCGGGTTTCCTCTTCCGCCGCGCGCGCGACCTTCTCGATGTCGGCAGTCTCCTGGCCATAGCGCGCCCCCTGCGCGGAGTAGCGCTCGACCAGACCTTCAGCCTTGCCTTCTTCCGCCGCCAGCGTTCGTGCGAGGCCGGCGCCGACCTCCAGGACCTGTTGCCGTATCTTCTTGGCCTGGTAGAACGACCACTGATCGTTGGCTTCGGTTCTGTTGATGACCGCCTGTGTGTGTGCGCGGTGCGATCCGATCGTGACCACGGCGAGCAAAACGCCAATGACGCCTACGGCAACGCCAACGCGTTGTGCGACCGTGTCAGCCGCGTGATCGTGTCCGGTGTGAATCTCGACTTCCGCCATCTGCCCTCCCGCCGCTCGATACCAAGGGCGCGGATTCTACGAGATCATCGAGTTGCGGGCTGCCTTCTTCGTGCCTCGATCAGCGCGGAGTGGCGAATACCTGCGTCCAGTAGATACCCCCGGGGCTCGAGGCGTTCGTTGCGTACGCGACCGCCATCTGCTCGAAGCGCGCGCTCATGAGATTCTCGCAATGATGGGGGCTTCCCAGCCAACCGCTCACCGCTTCCTCCGGTGTCATGACTCCGCTCGCTACGTTCTCGCCGACAATTCGCCACCGGTACCCCGTGCGCGTCACCCGAACTGCGGGACTGCTGCCATCGCGACCTGCGTGATCCAGGAACCCGTGGGCAGCCATGTCCCTGGAGTGCTCGAGTGCCGCAGTCTGCAGTGTCGTGGAGAGTGCGAGCGGCGGGGCGGCCGGATAGGGAACGCGGCCGCAACGTTGCGGGCGCGAGCGTGCCTGGTTCGTCAGCTCGAGGACGCGACGCGCAACCTCGGCCGCCTCCGTTGGCCGGGGGGGCGAAAACGGTGTGGCCAGCACCAGCCAGACATCCTGTCCCCTGCGATACGTGCCGATGTCCCGCAGCTCCCGCTCGGTGACCTGTGAACAGAACCGCTCGCTGACCAAGCGCTCTACCGCGCCATCATCTGGCACGTTGCTCATGTGTACTGAAGCCGAGGCAACGGCACGGTAGTCCACATCGCGCGCTGCCTCGCGTAAGTTCTCGCCGCGTGCCAGGCGGCGGGCTGCCTCGTCGAGGCGTGAGTTCTCTCGCACCCGCGGTACGCTGCCCGGGCGTTCCTGGCAGCCATGAAGCCGGATGCGATTGATGGCTCCCGTGACGTCGCCCAAAGCCGCTTGCGGCAACAGCACGACCGCGGCGGCAAGCAGGCATACTCGTAACAATCGCTGGGTCATGAATGGACGAGGGTACACGGCTCGGTCATCTTTCGCGCATGCGCACATCACTGAAATACATTCCCGAGAGCCCCACGGCCAGTTGGCCGTGGCGCGACGGCAACCGATTCGTACTCCTGGAGGACAGCGAGCAGTACTTTGAACGCATGGTGCAGGCAATCGATGACGCGCGATCTTATGTCCTGCTGGAGATGTACCTCGTCCAATCCGGAGTGCTCGCCGGCCGCTTCATCGAGGCTTTCGTCCGCGCGGCCCGCCGCGGCGTGAAGGCGTACGTAATCGTGGACGGGTTCGGCTCACTCGCATTGTCACAAGCCGATCGACGCGAGTTGATCGATGCCGGGGTGGAGCTGCGTGTCTATAACGCCCTCCGGCTTGTCAAGCGATTGCGCAACTTCCTGCGGGATCATCGCAAGCTCATGCTCGTCGATGGCGAAGTGGCGTTCGTCGGAGGCGTCGGCCTCACCGACGAGTTCGGTGTCGTCGGGCCGCCCGGGTGGCCGTGGCGCGATCTCGTGGCCCAGATAAACGGTCCCGTACTCGCCGACTGGCATCGTGCGTTCGCGCAGACGTGGCATACGAGCGGGCCGCCACTCGCCCTCGCGGCCCCAACAGCTCAGGCCGTGTCCGGCGAAGGCGCACGGGGTCGCGTAGTTCTCAGCGAGGCATGGTATCGCTCCGAGCTGGCCACCGCCGTGGCACGCCGCATCGGGGACTCGCACGAGCGCGCCTGGATCATGAGCGCTTATTTCGTACCTTCGCGCCGCTTTCGCAAAGCCCTGCGGCGGGCGGCACGGCGTGGCGTGGATGTGCGGCTGCTGGTGCCGGGTCCTTTGACCGATCATCCCTGGGTGCGGCATGCGGCACGGCGCTTCTACGGCAAGCTGCTACGCAACGGGGTGCGCATCTTCGAGTTCCAGCCGCGCGTTCTGCACGGAAAGATGACTGTTTGCGATGACTGGGTGAGCGTCGGGTCCAGCAATCTCGATCGCTGGAGCTTCAAGTGGAATCTCGAAGCCAACCAGGAGGTGGAGTGTGCCGCCTTCGCGCGGGCCGCTGCCAGCGTATTCGAGAAAGACTGCGGTCAGTCGCTGGAGCTCGATCGGCGCCACTGGCCGCAACGTGCGGCGCTCGACCGTCTGCAGGAACAGATTGCCGGGAGGCTGGATCGATGGCTCGAGCGCTGGCGTCGTCCCAACTCCCCCTGAGCTTGTCGGCCACGCCCGCTGCAGGCAGGTCTGCCGTCAGTCGGACGGCGCTTCCTGAGGAACCGGTCGCGAGGAGAACAACTCATTCCTGCGGACGAATGACAGCAGATTCGTGGAAGTCACCTTCATCTGCGTGTGATAGGCACGAATGGCAAACAGCTTGCGCTGCTCTTCGCCGGAGTCGAGGGGGAAGGGCGCAGGCGACAGTCCCGCATCCAGCGGAGCGGGAGTGAGCGCCAGCCCGGGCTCGAACCCCTTGGGCCTCGGCCAGTCTTCTCCGCCATGAACGATCCAGTAGCGGGCCCGCGTCAGCTCATGGCGATGGCTGAGGACCCGTATGGTGATGATTCCCGTGGCCCGATGATCCGGATGCGAGTCACGCGGACTGGGCGCCAGAATCAGAGTCGGCTGCGTGCGCTCCAGGACGGTTGTGAAGTCCTCCTCGAGGCTCTGGCCGGTGTAGGGATGCCCGGGAAACAGCGCCGCGCGATAGGGGACGCTCGCCGCGCCGGTGAATCTGGATCGGTAAGGAGTGACGTAGTTGTCAGTCGCCAGCGCAAGCACGCCACGATCGGGATAGCCGAGGAAGTACAGGTGCTCCGGCGCCAGGCCCAGGATGGTTGCCGCATCCTGCGCTTCGTGCATTCGCCGCTCGCCCAGATCGCGCATCTTGCCGGTGCTGCCGAATACGCGCTTCTCGATTACGAGCCGGTCGATCTCGGATGCATCACCGCTCGTGATCCACACCACACTGACACGGCCGCCGACCTGTATGACGCGCTGGATGATCCCAGCACAGCATAGGGACTCGTCATCGGGATGCGGCGCGACCACCAGCAATGAAGTCGCACGCGAGATTGGCGGAAGCTCGGCGGTCGGTGGCGCATCCGCAGATGCCCTTCTGGCGGCGCGCGGCACGGTGTGCGTCGCAGGCGCCGGGTAATCGCGGGTTTCGTCCGCCGGCACTGTGACGTTGCCGGCGAGAGCCGCAATCGTCAGTGTCGAGCTCAGGATGAGCGAGCGCAAGTCAGGTCGCGCCTCTGCCGCGGATACTCGTGGAAAGTGTAATCGACGGAGCTGCTACAGTGGCGCGCTTGCGCGGGCCCAGAGGCATCCGATGAAGCATCCCATCCTGTCCTATCACGATCGCGAGTTCGTCGACTCCGACGAGGCCCGGCCGTTGCGCATCCTGTCCGAATACCTGGCGCCGATGCGGGCTTTCAGTGCGCAGCACGTCCACGACACCGTGGTCTTCTTCGGCTCGGCCCGGGCTCGTGCGGACGGCCCGCTGGGGAAATTCGTAGCCGAGGCACGCGAGCTCGCTCGCCTGGTGACGCAGTGGAGTCTGTCTCTGCCGGAGAACGGCCGCAGACTCATCGTTTGCTCCGGCGGTGGAGGCGGTATGATGGAAGCCGCCAATCGCGGAGCGGCGGACGCCGGCGGCCGTAGCGTGGGCCTGAACATAGGTCTGCCGCACGAGCAGCGCCCGAACCCCTACATCACTCCCGAGTTGTTGTTCGAGTTCCATTATTTCTTCATGCGCAAGCTGTGGTTTGCGCATCTGGCGCGTGCCATCGTCATCTTCCCAGGGGGATTCGGTACGCTGGACGAGTTCTTCGAGATCCTGACGCTCGCGCAGACTCGAAAGCTCGATCGACAGATTGCCATCGTCCTGTACGGCGGCGCGTACTGGCGGGAGATCATAGACTTCGACGCGCTGCTGCGGCATGAGGTCATCGAGGAGGCGGATCTGCGTCTGTTCTCGTATGCGGATGAGCCTCAGGAGGCGCTGCGGCTTCTCAAGTCGCGCATCGAGACCGAGCCGGTGACGCGAACCGATGCTCCAGCGTTTGCCGGTTCGAAGGATCCGGGGGTGCAAGGCCGCCAGGCTCGCAGCCGCCGCACCCGCTGAACAGCGGCAGGCAAGCGCGCCGGATCAGGCCCTAGGGTTTGCAGCCTGCGAGGCGCCGGACTGCCTCGGCGACCGCCTCCGGATGGTCCCGCTGAATGTAGTGTCCGCTGTCACTGACCCGTACACGCCGCGCACCCGGAAAGTCCGCGGCAATCTCGTCCTGCAGGCGGGCGGCCAACGCCCTGGCCGACGGGGTCTCTCCCGCCGGTCCGCGAGTGCTCGAGAGCACGACGGTGTGGACGTCGACGTGCGGGCTGGCGTGCACCTGTTCGCCGGCTGCCACGCTGTCGCGGATTTCCCGGCGAACGATCCATGGCATGAACAACGTGACAGCGGTGCGCGAGTTGTAGGGCGTGTTGGCCTGGTTACCCGGGTCCAGGTGCTGCTCCCAGCTTGTAGAGTCCACGAGCACCAGACCCGCGACCTCCTGCGGGTAGTTGCGCGCGAAGTACTGCATGTACAGGCCACCAAGGGAATGACCGACGAGGATATATGGCGGCCGTATGTGCTGCCGTTGCAGCTCGGCGCGCAGCTCCGCCACGATGGTCACGGAGTCGCGCGGCAGATTGGATGGGTCACTTCCGAGGTAGCCGGCGCGGTTGTAGGCGAGAGTGCGCGCGCAGCCTGAGGCAATCAGTGGCTGCACGGTATTCCACACATCGAGGGTGTCGCCCAGGCCGGACTCGAGGATGACCGTGGGGGTGCCGTGTCCTTCGAGCCTGAACCGATGGTGCAGGCTCTCCGCGGGCATGGCCAGCGCGACAGTGACAAACAGGGAAAGCAGTGATGCCTGCAGCCACGCGAGCTGGCACATGCGGTGAGCATAGTCGAGGCCGGGCCGGCCGGGCCAGCGGAACCACGCGCCGCACCGGTGTGAAATCCTCCCCGGCAAGCTGGGCATGGCGGCCCTCGGTCCAGAGCCAAATTTCCCGGGGTTGGCGACCAGCTTGGACTCGGCAGTCAGCGCCGCCGGGCGGCTCCAAAGCGCCTCAGATCGAAGGCGGAGATGTCGAAGCGGAGGGGCCGCGCCGTCACGAGTTCGGCGACCAGCTCCGCGGTCACGGCCGACAGCGTCAAACCCATATGCTGATGACCGAAGGCATAGAACAGGTTGAGCGGTCCGGGCACGCGGCCGATCGCGGGCAGGTAATCAGGCAGCGTGGGGCGCGGCCCCATCCAGCTCGGCCCATCCGGATCGCATTGATAACCCAGCTCACGCAGCGTCGCGCGCAACCGAGCAGGCTTGCGCGGATCCGGCGGAGTCCCCAGGCCCGCGAACTCCAGATAGCTCGAGGCGCGCAGTCGACCGGACATGGGTGTCACCGCCACGCTGTGGTCTGCATAAACGATCGGCGCATCCGCAAGAGGGGCGTGGCCCGGCAGCTCCACGTGATACCCCCGCTCGGCTTCCAAAGGAGCGCGAAGGCCGAAGGATTCCATGAAGGGCGCGGACCACACGCCGCAACAGATCACGGCCGTCTTCACCGTCAGGGATCCGGTGTCGGTGAACACTTCGATAGCGTCGCCCGCGGCCGCGAGCTGCCGGACGTTCGAGCGCTTGAGTATTGCGCCGGCACGCACGGCGCCGGAAGCCAGCGCCTGGGCCACGAGGGCCGGGTCCAACACGTGGGCGCTATCGGGGTACCAGAGGCCCGCGGCCGGCCCGGCGTGCAACCGGTTCGCACTCTGGGGCCTCGCGCGAGTCGAGTGGGCTGCCGCCGAGGCTGCAGCCCTGAGCAGGTCCGGCGGGGCGGGCGAGGCGGCGACGTTCCAGGCCATCGCCTGCCTGCGCTCGAGCGCTGCACGTGCGACTCCGTCCTGACCCAGCCACAATGAGTAATGCCCGTTTCGGCGCATGAGATCGCGCCGGCCAACTTCCTCGAGGAGGCGCGCGAGTGCGTCGGCGGCTGCGCGCACGAGAGGACTGAAGTATCTGGCGTTCTGCCGCTGCCGCAAGGCCGCCAGGGCGAATCGCGCGAACCAGGGCGCGAGCGCGGTCAGTCGGTGCCGCGGAATGTCGAGAGGACCGCCGAGCGCAAACAGCTCCCGCCAGAACGTGAGCAGCAGCTGTGGGGAGGGCAGCGGTTGCACCTGCTCGGTCGCGATGTGCCCGACGTTGCCAAATGAGGCTCCAGCGGTTGCCGGGTCCGCTCGATCGAGCAGCACTACGCGCTGCGCGGTGCGCGCGAGCGTCCAGGCCACGGCACAACCGACCACACCCGCGCCAATGACGGCGACAGCGCTCCCGCCGCAGTTTGATTCCGCCATGCGAGCCGGCTACCCTGTCGCCATACGGACCTACCGTATACGATCTACGATACCTCAACAAGCGGCCGCCACATGTCAGCACCGATCGCTTGCACCTGGTCAGGTGTCTTCCCGGCCGCCACGACCCAGTTCGACGAAGCTCTGAATGTTGACCTGCCGGGTACGCGCGCCGTGCAGGCAGCGCTGCTGCGCGCCGGCGTCCACGGTCTGGTGATACTCGGCACCGTCGGAGAAAACAACTCCCTGAGCGCCGAGGAGAAGCGTGCCGTGCTGCAGGCGGCGGTGGAGACCGCTGCCGGCCGTGTACCGGTTTTGGCAGGAGTGTCAGAACTGACGACTGCGAATGCCGTCGCGTACGCGCGCGACGCGGCGCGGATCGGTGTAGACGGATTGATGGTGCTGCCGGCCATGGTCTACGTGCCGACTTCCGCCGAGCTGGAATACCACTTCAGGACCGTCGCGCAGGCCACCTCTCTGCCCATCATGCTGTACAACAACCCGCCGGCCTACCGGGTAAACATCGAGTTGGGAACTCTGGCGCGTCTGGCACAGCTGCCCAACATCGTGGCGCTCAAGGAGTCGGCGCCCGACTCGCGGAGATTCACCGACGTGCTGAATGCATTCGGCGACCGCTTCGTGGTGTTTGCCGGACTGGACGACGTGGCGTTCGAGGGGCTGTGCCTGGGGGCGAAGGGATGGGTGTCCGGCCTGACCAACGCGTTCCCGGAGGAGTCGCTGTTGTTCTACGAGGCGCTGCGCTCCGGCAATCTCGAGCGCGCCCGGGCCATCTACCGCTGGTTCATGCCCCTGCTGCACCTGGATTCGGACCCCGACCTGGTTCAGTCGATCAAGCTGGCCGAGCAGCTCATGGGCCGGGGCTCGGAGCGAGTCCGGCCGCCGCGATTGCCACTGTCCGGCGAGCGCCGCGAGGCGGTCACGGCGATGGTCAAGGAAGCGGCCACCCGGCGGCCCCGCTAGCGGGATGCCCGCATGAAGTCGGTCTTCTTCTGCATCGACGGCCACACCGCGGGCAATCCTGTGCGCCTGGTGGTGGGCGGCGCCCCTTTCCTCTCCGGCGCCAACATGAGCGAGCGGCGGCAGGATTTCCTGGCACGCTTCGACTGGATCCGTCGGGGACTGATGTTCGAGCCGCGCGGCCACGACATGATGTCCGGCGGGTTTCTGTATCCGCCGTTCGACCCCGCCAACGATGCTGCCGTTCTGTTCATCGAAACGAGCGGATGTCTGCCCATGTGCGGGCACGGCACCATGGGCATTGTCACGTTTGCGCTCGAGCATGGGCTGATCAGACCGCGAACCTACGGCCGGCTCAGCCTCGAGGTGCCTGCCGGGGTCATCGGCATCGAATACACGGTGCGCGGCGACAAGGTCACTACGGTCACGATCCGCAACGTCGCTTCCTACCTGGCTGCCGAAGGCATCCGCATCGACGTTCCGGGTCTAGGCCCGCTGACCGTCGACGTGGCCTATGGCGGCAATTTCTACGCGATCATCGAGACGCAGGACGCCTACGAGGGAATCGACGCGCTGGGAGCATCGAGGATTCTGTCGCTCAGTCCAGTGGTCCGTGCGCTCATGCGCAAGGCGGTGGAGCCGGTTCACCCGCTGGATGCAACGATCCGCGGGGTCAGCCACGTCATGTGGACTGACCGGCCCAAGGGTGAGGGCGCCGATGGCCGGAACGCCGTATTCTACGGCGACCGGGCCATCGACCGGTCTCCGTGCGGCACGGGAACTTCAGCGCGCCTCGCGCACCTTGTCGCGCGCGGCCGACTGCGTTCCGGGGACTCCTACGTGCACGAGAGCATCATCGGCAGCCGCTTCGTCGGCCGGGTGCTGCAGACAGTGGATCTTAACGGCACACCGGCTATCATTCCGGGAATCGAGGGTTCTGCTTTCGTCACCGGATTCAACACCGTGTGGATCGACCCAGCCGAGCCGTTTCCCACGGGTTTCCAGGTGATCTGAGCCGGAGCCGGTGGCAGCTTGCAGGCCGCCACCGTCAGGAATATGTCCGAACCACTGATTCGCACCATGAGTGGGCAGATCACGGACCGGATCCGGGAAAAGATCCTGACAGGAGAGTATCCGCCGGGGTCGGCATTGCTGCAGGACGTCATCGCAGCCGAATTCGGCGTGAGCAAGATTCCGGTGCGCGAGGCACTGGTCCAGCTGCGCGCCGAAGGCCTGGTAGACGTCTATGCTCACCGCGGATTTCAGGTGCGACCTCTGTCTTCGACCGAGGTGGACGAAGTCTTCCGGCTCCGCCTGCAGATCGAGCCGGCTGCTGTGGCGGAAGGGGTCAGACTCGCGACACCCGGAGATGTCGATGCGGTGCGGCTTGCATTCACCAACCTGAACGATGCTCTGGCTGCCGGTGAGTTGCATGAATCGGGTGAGCTCAACCGGGCCTTTCACCTGGCGCTGACCGTGCCCCGCCTGCAGCCCGTCACCGCCGAGATACTCAACAGACTCCATACGCTGTCGCACCGGTATGTACGCATGCACTTGCTGCCGCGCGGGCGCGTGACTCGCGCAACCGCCGAGCACACGGACCTGTACGAAGCGTGGACGAGCGGCAAGGCGGATGAGGCAAGCCGCCTGACGCATGCGCATATCGAGGAGACGCGTGCCGACCTGTCAAGCCTGCTCCAGGCTCCGCGATAGCGTCTCGCACGCAAGCGTGCGAGGGGTGGCACCAATCGACCGGAGAAAGCCATGACTGAGCCGCGCCAGCCACGCTTCCATCTCGCCTTCCCGGTTCACGATCTGGGCGCGGCGCGCAACTTCTATGGCGGCCTGCTCGGTTGTCCCGAAGGACGCTCATCGGACCGCTGGGTGGACTTCGACTTCCACGGACACCAGATCGTTGCGCACCTGTGCGAGCGGCAAACCGCCGGCGACTACAACGAGGTGGATGGAGAAAACGTCCCCGTACGGCATTTCGGCCTGATCCTGACGCTCGCCGAGTGGCAGGGCGTCACTCAACGCCTGAAGGCGGCCGGGGTAGCGTTCCTCATCGAGCCGCAGGTGCGCTTCAAGGGCCAGGCGGGCGAGCAGGCGACGTGCTTTTTTCTCGACCCCTCGGGTAACGCCCTCGAGCTCAAGGCATTCGCGGATGATTCAATGGTGTTCAGTCGAGCCATTGGCTGAAATCTCCTGCGGCACTTTCAGCAGGTCAAGCTCAGCTGTCTCTTCGGGCACGCGGCCAGGAGGGGTTCGACGCAGGCGTCTCACCCTTTGGCCGCGTGTAACCCGCCAGTTGGGCTATGGAGCTGGGGAAATCGCGGGAGGGCGAACGGTTGCAGCGTGTCGGCAGCCGCGGACAGTTCCCGCGCGACGGGGTGTGGTCGTACTCTTGCGGTATGTGCCAACGACTGGTGATACCGGGCAGGGAAGAGGCTGAGCAGGAGATCAGCGTCAGCAACCCCTGGTGGACATTCGAAACACGCTTCAACGTCGCCCCCTTACAGAGTGTGCCTGCCGCCCGCATGCATGAACGGGAGTCCGAGGGCGTCGTGATGCGTTGGGGTCTGCTGCCCGCTTCCAGGAGGCCCGATGCACCGGGCGAACCCGATCCGACGCTCACGAGCACGGTCATGGAAGAGTCTGAGGAATACCGCACCGTGTGGCTGCACGGTCAACGCTGCATCGTGCCGGTTGCCGGGTTTTATATCTGGCAGCGTTCGGACAGCGGGCACCGCCAGCCGTTTTACGTGCGGGTCGTGAATCGGCCCGTGTTTGGCGTTGCCGCACTGTGGGATCGTTTTGTCACGGAGAAGGACGACGATGTGATCGAGGGGTGCGCACTGCTCACCGTGCCGGCCAACACTCTTCTGGCGGGAATCGAGACCACCGGAGCGATGCCGGCGATCCTGCCCCGCGAGGCTTATGAGACGTGGTTGGGAGGACGCCCTGCCGAGGCAAGGAATCTTCTGCAGGGGTATCCGGCCGAGCGGATGGTGAGGCATGCGGTGGGTCCGCACGTCAACTTCCCTCAGTTCGATGATCCAGTCCTCATCCGCCCGATCCGACACGGATGATCAGTGAGTTCTCGGCTTGGTGAGGTAGTCACTGCGATCCGCGGATTTGACGCTGATGCGGGAAGTACTGCCTCCGCGTGCCACGGTCAGCCCGATCTCGGCGCCGGCCGGCCCGATACTCCAGACTCTGCGCAGCATGTCTGCCAGGTCGCCGACCGGTTCGCCGGCCACCTCGAGCAACACATCACCGGGACGCATTCCCGCCCTCTGGGCCGGTCCGCCAGGAGTCAGCCCGCCCACCACGAGCACGCCTTCCAGTGAGGTCGCATACATACCGAGCCAGGGACGCGCTGCCCGTGAAGGCCGCCCCAGCCGGAGCATGTCGTCGAGTATGGGCTCGAGCAGATCGATGGGCACGAACATGTTGGCGTCGACGGTGCGCGCGCCCCTGGCCTCCTGCACCAGCAGCGATCCGACCCCCAGAAGCCTGCCGTCCCTGTTCACGAGTGCCGCGCCGCCCCACTGCGGGTGCGCGGGTGCGGTGAACACAGCCTCCTCCAGCAGGTATTCCCAGTAGCCGGCGAATTCCCGCTTGGCGATGAGCTTCGCATCGAGCGCGTGACTGAGGCCGCCGTGACCGATCACGGTTACGCCATCACCCACCGCGGCCCCGCTGGCCGAGCCTCGCGGCATGGCAGGAACGTCGAGCCGGCCGAGCGGCTGAACCAGCCCCAGGCCGGTCACCTGGTCGTAGCCGACGACGTGGCCCGGCAGCACGGCGCCGCTGTTGGTGGTGAGCCAGATGGATCGTGCTTCCGTGACCAGATAGCCGATGGTGACTACCAGCCCGTCGTGCCCGATGACTACGCCGTGCCCGATGCGTTCCGTTCCCAGGACCGCCGCGGTGAAAGCATTATCGGGCACTTCCGCGTGCAGAAGCACCACGGACTGCAGAGCCGCCTCCAGATCGTAACGCAGCAGCTCCTGCCTGGGTTGCAGGCGCTCCGGGAATGCCCAGGTACCGAGCGTGCTCATACAACATGCGCGCCAGGCGCGCCGTCCGGCACGCTTGGGGCGGACAACCCGACTCCCGCGCGGCTAGGCCGTCGCCGGCTGCTGGCAGAAGAACAGGTGAGCCGGCAGCACATTGAGCGGCTCGAATTTGC
Source organism: Steroidobacteraceae bacterium (assembly GCA_035710545.1). Classification (GTDB taxonomy): domain Bacteria; phylum Pseudomonadota; class Gammaproteobacteria; order Steroidobacterales; family Steroidobacteraceae; genus 13-2-20CM-66-19. Next base: position 21,435 of record DASTDD010000214.1, on the reverse strand, counting down.
GCTTGACATACCTGAAGATCCGCTTCAGATCCGGCAATACCCGTGTCGTAAATTGATACACGAGGAACGAGCCGCCGGGTTCCAGTGCTTCGCAGGTGTGGTGCAGGATCGGCTGGCGCAGCCTTTGCGGCATGGCGCCCAGTGGAATGCCCGAGATGATGTAGCTCGCCTTGGAATGACCGTGTTGCTGCAGGATCTCGCAGACATCGGCGGCCGAAGCCTGCACGACATGGAACCGCTCATCCACCAGGGTCCGGCTCAGGAAGCTGACGAACTCCGGATTGGTCTCGATGGCGATCAGGCACGCGTCGGGGCGCATACGCCGCAACACCTCGGCGGTGATTCCACCGACCCCTGGACCGTACTCGACGATGACCCGGGCCTTGTCCCAGTCGATCGGCTGCAGAAGCTGCTTGATCAAAAAGCGAGAGCTCGGAATGATCGAGCCCAGCATGCGCGGATGGCGGAAGAAGTTGCGCGCGAATAGCAGCGCGTCCCCGCTCGGAGCGCGCTTTGCTGAAGGATGATTCCTGGACACGACGTGTTCCGCGTGACTGTTTCCCATTCGAAACTCCTGCATGATAAGTAAGTTCCGGGAACCGGGGCTGCCGTGCGTGAAATCCCCGCATCCAGGCGGACTTCCGGCAGGCCCGCCTTGTGCAAGTCTATAGCAATATTCGACACGGCTTGCCAGCCGGGAAGGCTCACCCGCCCGAGCGGCGCGCCTCATAGCCGAGCTTGACCAGCTCGGCGACGAGCCGGTCCCGATGGTCGCCCTGGATCTCGATGACGCCATCCCGTACCGCGCCGCCCGCTCCACAGCGCCTCTTCAGGTCGGTCGCGAGAGCCTCCAGCTCGGCCCCCGAAAGGGGCAAACCGGTAATCACCGAGACGCCCTTGCCATTGCGACCGGCCACTTCCCGACCCACGCGCACCGGCCCGCGGGCTTGCGGCCGCGGCAGCGGGCGGGCTGCCGGCTTGTCGCGCAGGAGGACACCCCGGTAAGTCTGTTTGGGCTTCATCGAATCGGACCATCCTGTTCGAAGACAGGAACACCGGCGGCAAGCCGATGCCTGGGTACATATCGTCGCCACTGTACCGGGCGCTCAGATCATTTCCAACGGCGCCGGGCCGCGCGGAGGCGGGAACAGCCGATCCAACTCCGTGAGCTCGCCGGCGTCCAGTGGCCGTTCCAGGCTGGCGAGATTCTCCAACAGTCGATCGCGCCGCGCCGTCTTGGGAATGACGATGACATCCGGCCGCGCCAGCAGCCAGGCCAGCGCCACCTGCGCCGGGGTCCGGTCGCAGTCGCGCGCGAATCGCGCCAGGCGCGCATTGCAGAGCAGGCGGCCTTCCTCCACCGGAGAGTAGGCCATCACGGGGATGCCCTGTTCCCGCAGCCAGGGCAACAGATCCCACTCCAGCGCCCGGCGGGTCAGGTTGTACAGTAGCTGGTCGGCCTGCACCGCGCCGCCCGACGATGTTTGTGACACCTGCTTCAGGTCCGCCAGGTCGAGATTGCTGACGCCGTAGTGGCGGATCTTGCCGTCTCTTTGCAGATCGGCGAACGCCTGCATGGATTCCTCCAGCGCGATGCTTCCTCTCCAGTGCAACAGATAGAGGTCGATACGGTCGGTGCCGAGGCGCTTGAGGCTGCGCTCGCACGCGCGCGGCATGCCCGTCCGGCTTGCGTTGTGGGGATACACCTTGGTCACGAGGAATACCTCGTCCCGTCTGCCGGCGATTGCCTCCCCGACCAACTGCTCCGCGTGGCCCTCGCCATACATTTCAGCCGTGTCAATGAGCGTGGCACCCCGATCGAGACCGAGCCGCAACGTGGCGATCTCCTCGGCGCGCCGGGCGCGATCTTCCGCCATGCGCCAGGTGCCCATGCCGAACGCCGGTACCCTTTCTCCCGCAGGCAGGACCACCGTCTTCATGAGATCACCACAGCTGGTACGCGGAGCCGCCAATTGTGCGCGCCCACGCGGTTGGGTGGGAGCTGGCTCGGCCAATGGCTCCGCCGGAGAATCCGTCCAAGGCTCAATCGGTCCCGGCCACCCTACCGTCGGCCCCGTTCACCTCGACACGCTGCGTGCTGCCGTCGAGCCGTGCGATATCAATAATGTAGTTCACCCGGTCCCCACCCGGGTCGATGGTAGCCCCGGTAGCTTTGCCTCCCGCGCGCTCCTCAGCGCGCTGCACGGCGCCCGCAAGCGATGTCGGTGCATTCCCGACGGCAGCCGGCTTCAGTCTGCCAGGCAGTTGGTTGAGATGTTGATCGCCGGCCGGCTGCACTCTCCCGGTGTTGGGGCTGAGCTCGTAGCGTGTCAGCTTCAGGCCGTCGCCGCGCAGAACCTCGATCAGGTAGTACGACGGACGGCCGTTGGGAACTTCGTAGGACGCACTGATGGCATGACCGTTGGCATGCTGCTCCGCGAGATGGATGCCTTCGGTAAGCGAAACCTTGGCCTGCGTGAGCGACTGTACTTCGTGCACGGCGCTCGCCGAACCGGCCGCGACCGCGGTCAGCATCGCCCAAAACACGACCGTGGCGGCGATCCGGTACGCCGTAGCGCTCACTGTCTGGCTCTCCTTGGAGTTGGCACGCTTCGGTACTGCAACGCCCGCCGGGGCCAGGGTGTTCCGTGACCCGATCTGAGGCTGCGGGTTGGCGGTCGGCGAGATCTGCGTGCGGGCTTGCCCCCTGAAAGGGAGCTCCGACGCAAGGGGCTCCGCCCGCACGCAGATCTCAGCTTCGGTCTGCGTCAAAGGCGCCCGCAGGCATGGGGATTGCGCTTCAGTCAGGAGCTGCGCGGGCCGCTTTCCGGTGTCCTGCGTGATGAACCGAAAGACAACTGAAGGTGACCCATGAACACGCTGAAAGGCCTATCTATCCTCGCCGGTCTGTCTCTGGCAGGCGCGGCCTACGCACAGTCTCCCACCATGCCGCCGGATCAACCCAACTCGGCGACCACTCCGCAGGGACAGCCGCCGGCTAATCAGGATCCGGCGGCCAACCCCCCGACGCATCAGCCGGATCAGGCGAACCCACAGACGTACCCGGCCCCGCCGAACAGCGGTAACACCAATCCGAGCTCGGCATCGAGTCCGCACCAGCGGGACCTGACCTCACAGTCGAGTGGCGAGGCGCAAACCAACCAGAATCCGGATCCGACCGGTGCCTCGACGCCGCATCAAAGGGGCGCCATGCGCATGGCTGCCGCGGGCGGTATCGCGTCGGGTATGGACGTGCAATCGCATGACGGCAAGCAGCTTGGGACAGTGACCAGTGTCGTCAAGGACTCATCCGGCAAGCCCGCCTATGTCGTCATTGCCGATCAGAGCGGGAGCGACACCGCCATGCCGTACATGGCGGCCAAACATATGGTCAAGGGCAACAAGCTGATGGTTGATCAGAAGCGTCTGCAGAATGCACCCAAGGTCCCCGAAAGCCAGCTTCAGGACACCTCCAATACGAGCTGGCAGGGCAAGGCGGACAGCTACTGGAAGCGACACGGCAAGATGAGCGATTGAGCTCAGGCCGGGCTGATCCTCCACAGTCCATGGGGCGGCGCGCCTGCGCCGCCCTTTTTGGGTCTGCTCCAGCAGGTCCGCCGCAAGTCCGCCGAGTCTGGGCTCCACCGGCACCTGCCGGGCCTGAGTCTGCGCCGCGCTGAGCCTCCCGCGGATGGGCAGGGTGCTTGCCGGGACAGCGCCGTGACTGACTGGGGAAGGCGAAAACCCTCGCCTGGCAAGAGACCTTGGGGGGCGGAGGGCGGCCCGCCGGACCCGCCCCTGTCGCTGTCGTGCCGAACGAGGCCGGTTCGTGAACGAGTCGTTGCGCAGATCCGGCATTCCCGACGCAAATTGGAACGCCTCTTGCGCTGGGCGCAAGTAATATTCCACTCTGGTCGATAATCCGGGCTACGAACGAGTAATCAGCACATGGTGCAACGGTCCCGCCTGCACGTGCCCCATCCACCGGCCCGCCCTGGCGACAAGCCGGATTTCAGCTATGTTGCGCTCTCGCCGGCCGGCACCGTGCCGCGGCCCGATGCGACGGCGCCGGTCACCGAGATACAGAGTCTCGCGACGTCGCTCGTGCGTGTGCTGGACGATACGCACCGCGCCGTCGGGCCCTGGAACCCCCACCTGGAGCCGGCCGACCTGCAGGTTGGACTGCGGCACATGGTTCTCACGCGCCTGTTCGACGACCGCATGCAGCGCATGCAGCGGCAGGGGCGGATCTCCTTCTACATGAAATCCACCGGCGAGGAGGCGGTGTCGGTGGCGCAGGGCATGGCGCTCCTGCCTGGGGACATGCTGTTCCCTTCCTACCGCAACCAGGGCCTGTACGTCGTCCGCGGGCGCAGCCTCACCGACCTGATGTGTCAGTGCCTTTCCAACACTCGCGACATGTGCAAGGGCCGCCAGATGCCGGTGATGTATCACTGGGGCAGCGGCAACATCTTCTCCATCTCGGGGAACCTCGCCACCCAGTTTCCGCAGGCGGTGGGGTGGGCCATGGCGGCGGCGATCAAAGGCGAGGACCGCATCGCGGCGAGCTGGAGTGGCGAAGGCTCGACGGCCGAGGCCGATTTTCACCATGCGCTCACCTTTGCCGCGGTGTACGACGCGCCCGTCATCCTGAATGTCGTCAACAATCAGTGGGCCATCTCGACGTTCCAGGGTTTTGCCGGCGGCGAGCACCGGACGTTCGCGGCGCGCGGGCCCGGCTACGGCATTCCGGGAATCCGAGTGGACGGCAATGACTTTCTGGCGGTGCACGCGGTGACGACTTGGGCGGCGGAACGGGCGCGGCACAGCGGGGGCGCAACCCTCATCGAGCACGTCACGTATCGAGCCTCGGCCCATTCGACCAGTGACGATCCCTCCCGCTATCGCCCCAAGGACGAATGGCGGGACTGGCCCCTGGGAGACCCGATCGTGCGGCTCAAGCAGCACCTGATCGCGCTCGGGGAATGGTCGGAAGAGCGGCACAGTGTTCTGGAGAAGGAGCTCGAAGCGCATGTGACCGCGTGCTGGAAGGAAGCCGTATCGTACGGGACGCTCGCCGACGGCCCGACTCTGGACCCCGCTACGATGTTCGAGGACGTCTTCCGGCAGATGCCCCCGCACCTGATACGCCAGCGCGAGCAGCTCCAGGAGCTGCGGGCTCTCGAGGCGAAAGACAGCTCCGCGGACAACGAGCGCGAAGAGTCCACTCGCTCATTCGCCAAGGAGGGTTGAGTTATGGCGAACATGAACATGGTCCAGGCGCTCAACTCCGCCATGGACATCATGCTTCAGCGCGATCCGCGCGTGGTGATTCTCGGCGAGGACGTCGGCTACTTCGGGGGCGTCTTCCGTGTCACCGACGGGCTGCAGAGAAAATACGGCGAGCATCGGGTCCTCGATACCCCGATCGCCGAGGGCGGAATCGTCGCGGCCGCGATCGGGATGGGCGTCAATGGGTTGAAGCCGGTTGCGGAGATCCAGTTCGCCGACTATATCTATCCGGCCTTCGATCAGGTGGTGAGCGAGCTGGCGCGGCTGCGATATCGCACCGCGGGCGAGTTCTCCGCGCCCGTGACCATCCGCACGCCTTGCGGTGGCGGAATCCGCGGCGGGCAGACACACTCGCAGAGTCCCGAGGGCATCTTCACTCACGTGAGCGGCATCAAGGTGGTGATGCCCTCCAATCCATACGACGCCAAGGGCCTGCTGATCAGCTCCATCGAAGACGAGGACCCGGTCGTGTTCTTCGAGCCCAAGCGGATCTACAACGGGCCCTTCGACGGTGACCCGCACAAGCCCGCCATCCCCTGGAGCTCCCACCCCCGCGGCGAGGTCCCGGAGGATCATTACAACGTGCCAATCGGGCGGGCGGAGATCACACAGCCGGGCAGCGATGTCACGATCCTCACTTATGGAACCATGGTGCATGTGGCAGCCTCCGCCGTCCGACTCTCGGGGGTCGATGCGGAGATCGTCGACATCCGTACGCTTGTGCCTCTCGACGTCGACACGATCTGCGCCTCCGTCTGCAAGACCGGCCGCTGCGTGGTCGTTCACGAAGCCACCGGCTTCAGCGGTTACGGCGCGGAGCTCGTTGCCACCGTGCAGGAAGGTTGCTTCTGGAATCTCGAGGCACCCATCAGGCGAGTGACTGGCTGGGACACCCCGTATCCGCATGCCTTCGAGTGGGAATATTTTCCCGGCCCGGCCCGGATAGCGCAGGCGCTCAAGAGCGTGATGGAGGAAACGTGAGTCGCTATGTGTTCAAGCTGCCCGATCTGGGCGAGGGCACGGTAGAGGCTGAGATCGTCGGCTGGCGCGTGAAGGCCGGCGACCAGGTCGCCGAGGACGACGTCATGGTCGAGGTGATGACGGACAAGGCCGCAGTCGAGGTGCCTGCGCCGGTCAGCGGACGCGTCATCTCGACCACGGGGAACCCGGGCGACATGGTGCCGGTTGGGTCGGAGTTGATTGTCCTGGAGACCGACTCCGGAACGGCGGTGGCGAGCCCTCCGGAGAAGACCGCCCCACTCGCTGCTCCCAAGGGTGCACCGTCGCCTGCTGCGAAGGGCGCACCGCCCGCTGACAAGACCGCGGCGCCCACTGCCGCGAAAGCCGTACCGGTGGCTGCTGCCAAAGCCGGCCCGGTGGCTGCTGCCAAAGCCGGACCCGTGGCTGCTGCCAAAGCCGGGGCGGCCGCTGTCGCCAAGCCTGCGTCGCCCGCCCACTCGGCCGCGGTGACGCCGCCGCGCACGCTCGAGCTGCGCGGAGGCGCGAGCAATCGCTCGAACGGACATGGTGCGGTTTCCGTACAGGAGCGCTCCACGCGGGTGGCCACCTCGCCCGCAATAAGGCGCAAGGCTCGCGAGGCGGGCGTCGATCTGACCCAGCTGGCGGGCTCGGGTCCGCACGGCCGCATCCTGCGCCAGGACTTCGAGGCATTCGTGTCGAGCCGGGCCACGCCATCGCGGCTGCGTCCCGTGAGGCCCGCGAAGGAGCCCCGCGGCGACGAGCCGCCCACCGAAGAGATCAAGGTGATCGGCGTACGCCGGCTCATTGCCCAGCGCATGAGCGAGAGCAAGCGCAACATTCCGCATTTCGCCTACGTCGAGGAAGTCGATGTCACCGAACTCGAGTCGTTGCGCCGGCATCTGAACTCGCGCCTCGAGCGCGGTGCCGCCGCGCTCACGTACCTGCCGTTCATCGTGACGGCGCTGGTGGGTGTGCTGCGCGAGTTTCCCCAATGCAACGCCCTATATGATTCCGAGCGTGGCGTCATCGTGCGGCACAGGGCAGTGCATGTCGGAATCGCCACGCAGACAGCCGATGGTCTGAAAGTACCGGTCGTGCACGACGCCCAATCGCTGTCCCTCGGGGAGCTGGCCGAAGAGATGCGTCGGGTGACCGAAGCAGCGCGTACCAACAAAGCCGCGCGAGAGGAGCTGACGGGGTCCACCATTACGGTGACGAGCCTGGGCAAGCTCGGAGGCATCGTCACGACGCCGATCATCAACGCACCCGAGGTGGCGATCATCGGAGTGAATCGTGCCGTCGAGCGACCTGTGGTCTACGAGGGCATCGTCACGGTCAGGCGAATGATGAACCTGTCTTCCTCTTTCGATCACCGCTTCGTCGACGGATACGACGCCGCGGCAATGATCCAGTCGCTCAAGGACCGCCTCGAGCACCCCGCCACCATCTTCATCGAGCCGTGAAGAAAAACTAAACGCCGCTCAACGCACTCTGTTTGTTCCGTGGCACCCGCCGGCGCAGGCTATGTATCGCGCGCAGGGGTCCGGAAGCCCCGCGCGAGAGCCGAGACAACGGCATCCGGGGTACAGGAGGCGGATATGAGTGCTCGAAAACCATCGCTGTTCGAAGCCATTCTGGCACGCATCAGCCTGGGGTCCACGCCAGTCGATGGCAGCTACTGGTTCGATCCGAAGCCGTCGGACGGCCAGCTTCGGAAACGCAACGAAGTGCCGCACGCCGACTGGTCCCCTGTCGGGGTCGGAATGCGCCTGTGGCAACGGTCCGCTACCAGCAGGAAGAACCCGCATGAACGCTGTTAGGCAGGAATCCGCATCACACGTTCGCGCCTCGGTTCTCTACCTCGAGCCTGGCGAGGGGAAGCCACGCGCGCTCGAATTCGAGCCGCCACCGGGTGTGGCGCGGACCACTGCCGTGTACCGTGATCACACGGTGGCCATTCACGACATGCGCCCGATCGCCGGGTCGCTGTCTCTGGAGCGGGAAGGATTTCAACTGCTGTCCGCGCCGACTGCCCTACGAGACTTCGGCGACGAGGATGCCATCCGATCGACCTACTACCCCGAAGCCATCGAGCTGATCAAGCAGGCGAGCGGCGCAGAGCGTGTAGTCGTGTTCGATCACACCATCCGGCGGCGCATTCCCGGAGCAAACGACAGAACCGTGGGAGTTCCGCGACAGCCGGTACCGCGAGTGCACAACGACTACACCGTCGACTCCGGGCCCCAACGGGTGCGGGACCTGCTCGCCGGCGAGGCTGAGGCACTGCTGCGCCAGCGATTTTCGGTGATCAACCTCTGGCGCCCGATCAAGGGCCCGATTCAGGACTCGCCGCTGGCGGTGACTGATGCCCGCAGCATCGATCCGGATGATCTGGTCGCAACCGATCTCATCTATCCGGACCGCACAGGCGAGATCTACTACGTCCGATTCAATGCGGCGCACCGTTGGTTCTACGCTCCCGGCATGCGTACCGATGAGGCGATGCTGATCAAGTGCTTCGACTCGGCACAGGACGGCCGCGCGCGCTTCGTGCCGCACTCGGCATTCAGCGATCCAACCACACCCGCGGGCGCGGCGCCGCGCGAGAGCATCGAGCTGCGTACGCTGGCTTTCTACGCCGAAGCGAACTAGTGCCGGCCTGCGCCTGTCGAGCGGTGGCTCTCAGGCGCCTGTTGCGGCGCGGATGCGCTCTGGGCTCAACGGCAAGTCGCGAAATCTCCGCCCGGTGGCGTTGGCCACGGCGTTACCCAGGGCGGCGGCAGCCGGCCCCTGGCCGGCCTCGCCGCAGCCGAGGAACGGCTCGCCGGGGCGCTCCAGAACCCTGACGGTGACGGTGTCGGGAACCGAGGCGAAGCGCAGGATGGGATAGGTCGCCCAATCCACGGACGTGATCCGGGTCCGGTCGAACCGCACGTGCTCGAACAGGGTCCAGCTGAGTGACTGCAGGATCGACCCCTCGATCTGATTGCGGATCCCATCCGGGTTGATGATTTCGCCGGCGTCCACGGCAGCGGCAGCGCGCACGACCCGGGTGCGACCGCTTTCGGGGTCGACCTCTACTTGCATGGCGATCGCGCAGTAGGCCGCAAGATTCTTGTAGCGTGCAAACGCGAATCCGCATCCCTGGCCATTGCCCGGTCGCGGCCGAGCCGCCCATCGGAACTCGTCCGCGGCGGCGCTGATGACATCGCGTCCCCGCGGATCATCGAGCTGTCGGAGCCGGAATTCGACCGGGTCGGCGCGCGCGGCGAGAGCCAGCTCGTCCATGAAGCTCTCGATTGCGAAGATGTTCATGTGCGCTCCCAGAGAGCGCAGCGCCGAGATTCGCACCGGCATGTCGGGCAGGAAATGATGCACGACCCGTACGTGCGGCAACGAGTAGAGCGGGATCGCGTTGCGATCACCACCGCCTTCGGGCAGGGGCAGCGGTTTGGGTTCCGGAGCGGGAAAAGGCGCATTGATAGATCGCGCTGCCAGCAGAGCACCCGCGGGCCCCGGCCTCATCGAGTGGGTATTGCTCCAAACGCCGTATTCCCACGTGTCGATCCGGCCGGAGGCATCGAGCCTTCCGGTCACTTTGGCGAGCATGGCCGGACCAAACGGCTCCCATGTATGCTCCTGCTCGCGCATCCACTGCACCCTGATCGGCCGGTCCGGAACGACTGTGGCAATGAGCGCAGCGTCCGCTGCCGCGTCATCGGCGCCATTGTGTCCATAGCAACCCGATCCTTCCACGTGGATGCAACGGACCTTTTCCGGCGGCAGGTGCAGCATCTCCGCAATCGCCTGTCGGTCTGGATAGACCCCCTGGGTGTGCGACCATACGGTCAGCACCCCGTCGTTGAACTGGGCTACGGCACACGATGGTCCAATCGACCCGTGGGCAATGTACGGACGCGAATAGGTCGCTTCGAGCGTGGCGGAAGCTGCAGCGGCCGTGGCACCGTGGGCCGGCTCGAGTGTATCCAGGATGACCGTGTCGTTTGAAGGCAGAGTCAGCAGCACCTGCCGCAGGTCCGACTCCACCGGCAGCGAGACGCTCTCCGACCAGTGTGCCGCGCGCGCCAGTGCTTGCATTGCCTTGACAGCCTGATATTCGCGCTGCGCGACGACGGCGAGGAAGCTGCCGTTGCGCACGACCTTCATCACGCCCGGCATGCTCTCGACTTCCTTCGCGTCAACTTCCAGGAGTGTTGCCTGATAGGACGGCGGCCGCACGACCCGGGCGTGCAACATGTCGGGAAGGCGCATGTCCTGCACGTAGGCTTGGCCGCCCGTCACCTTGGCGGGGATGTCGACCCGGGGCACCGCATGATTCATGACCGAGAAGCGCCCGGAGTCCTTCAGGACCGAATGCGGTTGCGCCTGCACATGGAGGGCGATCGAGGAAACGAGGTCTCCGTAGGAGATGCGGCTGCCACTGGCGGCAAACACGGCTCCCGACTCGGTGTGCAGCTGATCCCGCGGGAGACTGAGCCGGCGAGCCGCCTCGGTTATGAGGATCTCGCGCACCTGAGCGGCCGCGTTGCGCAGGGCCGTACCGCTGTCCTGCACGGAGTGGCTGCCCGCGGTGTATCCCTCGTTCGGGGTGCGGTCGGTGTCGGCCGTGACCAGGCTGAGGTGCCCCCACGGCACGTCGAGCTCCTCGGCAACCACCTGCAGCAGCGCTGTCCGGATGCCCTGACCGAGCTCCGCCTTGCCGGTGAAAGCGGTGACGCTGCCGTCTGCGTCAATCCGGATCCAGGCATCGAGCACAGGGCTCTTCCTGAGACTGCCGGGGAGATCGTCGGGCTGCCCTGCGGAACGGCCAGCCGGTGCCCCGCTCTGGCCCGGCGCTGAGCGCAGCAGCGAAAAACTCAGCACCAAAGCACCCGTCCCCTGGAGTACCGTGCGGCGGGAGAGGGTGCGCGGCATGAGACCGCTCATCGTTCGGGCCGCTCGCGCTGCTGGGGATGGCGCGACAGGTCCCGCTCGCCGGGGCGTCGCAGGTCTTCCGAGCCCTCGGTGCCTCCTGATCCATTTCGACCCGCGGCTTCGGAGCCGCCGGGTGCCGACTTCGCACTCGGCGAATGGAATGCGGCCGCGCCTGACCCCTGCAGTAACGCGGCAGCACGGCGCACGGCGCGGAGAATCCGCATGTGCGTGCCACAACGACACAGGTTGGGTTCGAGCTGCGCACGGATGTCGGCGTCGCTCGCGCGTGGATTGCTCTGCAGGAGTGCCTGCGCACGCATGATCATGCCGGCGATGCAGAAGCCGCACTGGGCAGCCTGCTCCTCGATGAAGGCCCGCTGGATCGGCGCTGGATCTTCCGCGCCGCCCAGACCTTCCAGCGTCGTGACCTGTCGCCCGGGTAGAACCAGGATCGGGGTCACGCACGCGAGGGCTGCCTCGCCATCCACGAGCACCGTGCATGCTCCGCACTGGCCCAGGCCACAGCCGAACTTCGCGGCATTCAGCTGCAGGTCTTCGCGCAGCACGTACAGCAGCGGCGTTTCCGGATCCGCATCGATGCGATGGGTCTGTCCGTTCACCGTCAGCTCAATCATGCGAGCGCCTTCGTGCCTCGCGCACGTGCTCGATGAACGCCGGCCAGGGCGGCTTGCCCGCGAAATGCCCACGCAGGTAGGTCACCAGCGAGTCGAGCTGTGTGTCCGAGAGTGTGCTGGCGAAGCCCGGCATGATGGGACCGGCGGCTCCCTCGGGAGGACGCACTCCATCGAGCACGACGTTGATCAGATTGATCGCGCTCTCGCCGCTGACCGCGGTGCTGAGCTCCAGCCGGACGCCGCCGATGGGCAAGGGCCTCGCTCCATCATGACAGTCTGCGCAGGCTGCCGCATAAATGGCCTGGCCATCGCGACTGTTCGGCGGGGCGGCCTTGGGCGCGCCGGCCGCGGTGGATTCACTCATCAGCCACGCCACGTAGACGGCGATCGCGCGGCAGTCGGAATCCGGCACCCGCGCCAGGTCATCGGTCACGCGGGCCATCGGACCCTGCGCAATACCGTGACGATCATGCCAGCCGTTGCGCAGGAAGAGGCTCAGAGAGTCGGCGTCCCAGGGCACTCGCGCCTGCGAGGCTGAGTTGATGGCGTAGGCATACCAGTCCTCGGCCTCGGTGCCTGCAAATCGCTGGGCCGGGTTCTCGGCGCCGAACCGGTTGCGCGGCGTGTGACACGCGCCGCAGTGTGCCAGTCCGTTCACGAGGTACGCGCCGCGGTTCCAGAGCTCATCGTGAGCGGTGTCAGGTTGGTAGGGCCCTGGGTGAAAGTACCGCAACTTCCAGGCTGCCAGTATCCAGCGAATCCTCAGGGGAAAACCGAGTTGGTTCTGCCGGGCCTCGGCCCGGACCGGGCGACGTGTCATCAAGTAGGCGTAGAGAGCGGCGTCGTCCGTATCGCTCACGAGCGTGAAATGATCGTAGGGAAAGGCTGGATAGAGCTGACGTCCCTCGCGGTCGACTCCCTCGCGCATCGCACGCCGGAAGGCGGCTTCGGACCAGCGGCCGATGCCGCTGTGCGGATCCGGCGTGATGTTGGTCGAAAAGATTCTGCCGAAGGGTGTGTCGATGGCGCGTCCGCCCGCGAAGCTCGCGCCGCCTGGCGCCGTGTGGCAGGGCGCACACCCGCCCAGGGCGGCGAGCTGTGCACCGCGTGCGATCGTGTCCGCGGCGAAGTCACCCGCTCCCGGCGGCTCGATCGCGGGCAACGCATCGCGCCATGCGAGGAGGAAACATATCCCGAGCACGAGAGCCACGAGTGCCAGGACGCCGATGACGATGTGCCCGCCCGTGGGGAGCTTCATTGCCGAGTGCACCTTGCAGAACTGAAGCGCAAGCTTGCCTGCGCGGACGGGCCGTCCGCACCAAGTGTATATTGCGCGAATACCCGATCGCTCGAGCACCCGCCGCGCCTGCGCCGCGCGGTACTGACATCGCAATTACGGAGGACCCCATGCCACGCCCGCCGCTTCCCCCGTTCGATGCGGAGACGGCCACCCAGAAAGTTCGGATGGCCGAGGATGCCTGGAATCGCCGTGATCCAAAAGCGGTCTCGCTTGCCTACAGCGAGGACAGCCGGTGGCGTAATCGGGCCGAGTTCATCCACGGCCGGGCCGAGATCGTGGCCTTTCTGACGCGCAAGTGGGCACGCGAGCTGGACTACCGTCTCATCAAGGAGCTCTGGACATTCAACGGCAACCGGATCGCAGTACGCTTCGCCTACGAGTGGCATGACGACAGCGGTCAACACTTCCGCTCCTACGGCAATGAAAACTGGGAATTCGACGCGGAGGGCCTGATGCGCGTTCGGATCGCCAGCATCAATGATCTGCCGATCGCTGCCGCAGATCGCAAGTACCACTGGCCCCTCGGTCCGAGACCCGCGGACCACCCCGGACTGAGCCAACTGGGATTGTAGCGAACGGGCTCATTTGCCAGGTTCGGTGAAAAGCTCGATCATCCTCCCTGGGGAAAGCTGCGCCTCCCGATACCATGCTCGAGCTCGTCATCGATCAGCGCCGCCGCGATCTGGGCGGCTTCGAAGTGGGTCGTGTCCTGCCCTTCGCGAGCCGCCGCATGATTGGCCCCTTCATCTTCTTCGATCACATCGGGCCCGCCGATTTCGCCCCCGGATTGCCGGCCAACGCCGATGTCCGCCCGCATCCACACATCGGCCTGTCCACTGTGACATACCTCTTCGAAGGCGAGATCATGCACCGGGACAGCGTGGGCTCGGAGCAGCCGATCCACGCCGGCGAGGTCAATTGGATGACCGCCGGGCGAGGCATCACGCACTCGGAGCGCTTCGAGAAGATCCGCAAGCAGGGCGGTGCGCTGCACGGCATTCAGTCCTGGGTGGCCCTGCCGGACCGGGAAGAGGAAACCGAGCCGGCCTTCTGGCATCACTCGCGCGAGCGGTTGCCCGTGCTGGAAGCAGGCGGTGTCTGGATGCGCCTGATCGCCGGGCGCGCCTACGGTGTGGGCTCGCCGGTCAAGACACACTCGCCCCTCTTCTACGCGCACTGCACGATAAAGGAAGGCGCGCGCTTGCAGCTGCCGCCCGAATACAGCGAACGCGCCGCCTACCTTGCCAGCGGAGTGGTGGAAGTCGAGCGCCGCCGCTTCAACGCCGGGCAGATGCTGGTCTTCTCCGCGGAGCATGCCGGGGCGAGCCTCACTGCCGCGAGTCCCGCGATCGTCATGATCCTGGGCGGGGAGCCGATCGGGCAGCGCTTCATCGAGTGGAACTTCGTCTCCTCTTCGCAGGAGCGCATCGAGCAGGCGAAGGCCGACTGGCGGGCGGGGCGCATGAAGCTGCCCGATCTGGATAATTCCGAGTTCATTCCCCTGCCAGCGACCTGAGTGGGCGCAGCGCTCGCCGCGCCCGGAGGCATCCAACGTGAGCCACAGAGTGTTCGATCTCGACGTCCCGCCACAGGCCGCTGACCACGCACTCGGCGCCGACCATGCGCCCGTGACAGTGGTGGAGTACGGAGACTTCGAATGTCCCAACTGCAAGCAGGCCGCCCCCGCCCTGAAGCTGCTGCTGGAACGGTTCGCCGGTCGCCTGCGGCTCATCTTCCGTCATTTCCCGCTCGAGGAGGTGCATCCGCACGCGCTCGGTGCGGCCGAAGCAGCCGAGTGCGCCGCCGGGCAGGGCAGATTCTGGGAGATGCACGACCTGCTGTTTGCCAACCAGGAGCACCTCAAGCTGTCCAGCCTGCAAGGTTACGCCGAGCGGCTGCGGCTCGACATGGCCCGTTATTCGGCAGAGATGCACGATCACGTGTATCTGCAGAGAATCCGTGAGCACATGGACGGCGCTCACCGCAGCGGTGTACGCGGAACTCCGGCGATCTTCGTCAACGGGCGCATCCAGGATGTGTCGTTCGGGATCCGCGCACTCTTTGACGCTGTCGAGTCGCTCATGCATCACCACCGCTGACGGCCCGGATCATCTACAGGGGCTCACGAACCAACGGGACGAATACGGGCGGCTCGTACGACTGACGCGCCCCTTCGTGACGCAGCCACTCGAGGAGACTGCCCGCCGCCGCGGTCAGGCGCCGGTGAGCGGGGTGGACGGCGTAGTAACCAAAGCGCGCCGTGAGTGCGGGCCCGGGCAGGCGCACCAGCCGCCCGTCGCGCAGGAAAGGCTCCACGATGCGCGAGCGGGCGAGGATGGCACCGAGTTCGCACACCGCCGCCTGCATGACATCCGTCGAATCGGTGAAGCTGTGCATCTCCGGCAATCTCAAGCCACGGATTCCGGCCGCGCGAAACCAGTCACGCCAGCCCTGGAACGCGAGATCCGTGATCAGTGGCAGGCCGGCAATCTGTGTCGGGCCATGGACCCGCTCGAGACCGGGCAGGGCGGGTGAGGCAGCCGGGAAGAGCTGCTCGTCCATGAGGTAATGAGCCGTCAGGCCTGGCCAGAAGCCGGCGCCATGGCGGATCGCCAGATCCGGCCCCGTGTCGTCGAAGCGAGTGATTGCCGTGCCAGTCTCCACGCTCAGGCGGATTCGCGGGTGAGCCGCGACGAAACTCTTCAATCGAGGCAGCAGCCAGCAGTAGGTCAGCGAATGCAGCGCGGCCACGCGTACGCGTGCGACATTCTTTGCAACCGAGTTCAGGGTGCTCGCCACGGCATCGATGTCCGAGAGTGCGGCGGTGGCAGCATCCGCCAGCGAGCGCCCTTCCACCGTCAGCGCAACGCCACGCGCATGGCGCTGGAAAAGCCTCACTCCAAGTGCCGCCTCGAGGCTGCGGACGTGGTGACTCACGGCGCTGGCGGTGAGGCCGAGCTCCTCGGCCGCGTGAGCGAAATTCTGGTGCCGGGCGGCGGAAGCGAAAACGCCGAAGGCGGGCAGGGAGGCCGGGCGCAAGCTCATGGTTGAGACACAAATCAGATTTGTGGCTGACAGGAACAGTACGATCTTGCTCAACCCGGCGCAACAGGCACAATCAGCGTAGATTTGCGCAATCGACAAACCAGACCCATGTCCGATGCCGATACTGCCGCGGGCGCCCAGGCGCCTCCCGAGAGGCCGGGCCCTGCCTGGCTGACGGCGCTCGAGCTGCTGCTCCTCGGGGCAATCTGGGGGGCCTCCTTCCTGTTCATGCGCGTGGCCGCCGGGCATTTCGGCGCATTCGCGCTCGTCGAGATGCGCCTGGGCCTGGGCGCGCTCGTGCTGCTGCCACAGCTGTGGCGCACCTGGGGGAGGATCTCGGCTCACCAGTGGCTGAAGCTGGCCGGCATCGCCGCCGTCAATTCAGCGATACCGTTCGTCCTGTTTGCCTGGGCTGCTGAAGGCGCCCCGGCAGGAGTGGGCGCGATCGCCAACGCAACTACGGTGATGTTCACTGCGCTGGTGGCGCTGGTCTTCTACGGCGAGCTCATCAGCGGACGCCGCGCTGCGGGACTCGTGGCCGGCTTTGTCGGCGTGATCGTGCTGGCCAGCGGCAAGATGGGGGGCGTGAGCGTATGGCCCGCGGCGCTGGCGGGCACCGGCGCGGCACTCCTCTACGGCATCGGCGCGAATCTCGTACGACGCCAACTCGTCGGCCTGCCCGCTGGCGCGGTCGCCGCCGCGACCCTGCTGTGCTCGGCCATACTCACCGCACCCTTCGCCGCCGCCACGTGGCCCCAGGCGCCAATACCGGCTGGATCCTGGCTCAGCGCCGTGCTGCTGGGAGTGCTGTGCACAGGCTTCGCGTTCGTTCTGTACTACCGGCTGATTCATCGCATCGGAGCGCCGCGCGCCGCGACCGTGACCTACCTGATACCTCTCTTCGGAGTACTGTGGGCGTGGCTCGTCCTGGGTGAGCCGGTCACGGCCAACATGGCGGTGGCGGGTGCTTTGATCCTGGGTGGCGTCGCACTCAACCAGCAATTGGGTAAGGCCGCCAGCGCAGGCGAGGGGAGCTTTCGCAGGACACTGCGCGCGTGAGGCTATAATCCGGGCCCCTGCAGGTGGACAGGTGGAGAGGCCGGATGATGCGCACGCTGAACAGGGAGGGAAATGACCCGGGGCCGGACCAGCCCAGGCACGCGCCCGCCGCGGTGTGGGCCCGGTGCTCGGGGATGCGGGCCGCATGGCTGCTGGCCGCCCTGAGTGTGGTCACTCTGTCGGCGACGGCTGGCGCGGCACCGGCGCCGGAAGCCGGGCCGCTGCGGATCGGGATCATCGGAGCCGGCCACATCGGTGGCAACCTTGCCAGACTTTGGGTGAAAGCCGGCCACGAAGTCCTGCTGTCCTCGCGGCATCCCGAAGAGCTCAGAGGGCTGGCTGCCTCGCTCGGTCCGAAGGCGCGCGTCGGCACGCCGCGGGAAGCCGCGACCTTCGGCGCGGTCGTGTTGATTTCCGTGCCCTACGGGGCTCTGCCCCAGCTGGGCCGGGATCTTTCGCACGAGCTGGCGGGAAAGATCGTGCTGGACACGGGCAATCCCTACCCCGGTCGGGACGGTGAGATGGCGATCGAGGCGCGCCGAGAGGGCACTGGCGTCGCCTCGGTCCGGTTCCTGCCAGGCGTGCGCCTGGTGCGAGCGTTCAACGCAATCAACTACACGGATCTGGCAAATGAGGCGCATCGCTCAGGCGAGCCGGTAGCCATACCGCTCGCGGGGGATGACAAGGAAGCCCTCGCCGTAGCGCAGCGACTGGTGCGAGATGCCGGCTTCGAGCCAGTCGTAGTCGGCTCGCTGGCGCGCGCGCGCGAATTTGACGTTGGCACGCCCGTCTACACCAGGGTTCTCACTGCCGCGGAGCTGCGTCGCGCGCTGGGCTTGTCCGCGAAGCCCTGAAGGGACCGTCAGCATGACGACAACGTGGGTTGCACGGGCCTGCTTTGCGCGCCCGACCCTGGCCGCTCTGATGGCCCATGCGATTGCAATGGCCACTCTCGCGGGCCTAGGCGCCTGCACCTCCAGGCAAGACGGGGCCGACACCCGGCTCAGAGCTCTCTACACGGCCGAGTGGAAGTGGCGCGAGGAGCAGCTCGCCGACGGTGAGGACTCGCAGCGCCCGGTGGTGGATCATCTGCCGAGAGTCGATCCGGCTTCGCAACTCATGCGATTGCGTTACTGGGAGGACGTGCGGGCGAAGCTCGACAAAATTCCGAGGGCACAGCTCTCCGCAGGGGAGAAAGTCAACTACGACATTTATCGGCCCCAGATCGAAGTGCTCGTCGCGAATCAGCGTTTCCGCGAATACCAGATGCCCGCCAATTCAGACACGACGTTCTGGACCAACCTCGGGTATACGGCCCGCAGGCCTTTCAGGACACTGCAGGACTACCGGAACTGGATCAGGCAGCTGCACGATGTGCCGCGCTATTTCCAGGAGCAGATGGACCAGATGCGCGCGGGGCTGAAGCGGGGGTTCACACCGCCGCGGGTGACGATGGAAGGCCGCGACGCCTCGGTCACTGCGGTAACGGATGTGACACCCGAGGCCAGTCTCTTCTACACGCCCTTCAGGGAGATGCCCGAGATCTCGGCTGCCGATCAGGCGAGCTTGCGTGCGCAGGCCGTCGCGACCATCCGCGACATCGTCCAGCCGGCGTACAGGGTGTTGCTGAAGTTCATGCGCACGGAGTACGTGCCGGGCTGCCGCGTGACGCTCGCGGCGCAGGACCTGCCCGACGGGGCGGCCTACTACCGCGCGAAAATCCGCGAGTTCACCACTCTCGACATGGATCCCGCGCAGATCCACGCGCTCGGCGAAGCGGAGGTGGCGCGGCTGCATGGGGAGATGCTGGCCGTCATGAAGGAAACCGGCTTTCAGGGCGATTTCGCGGCGTTCCTGCAGTTCCTGCGGACGGACCCCCGGTTCTACGCCAAAGGCGCTGACGAGTTGCTCATGCATGCCGCGTGGATCGCCAAGCGGTTCGACGGCAAGGCCTCCCAGTTCTTCGGCTACCTGCCACGCGCACGCTTCGCGATCAAGCCGGTACCGGAGGATCTCGCGCCCTTCTACACCGCTGGCCGGGGCGGCCCCGGTGTGTACCTCCTCAACACGTACAACCTGCCCTCTCGTCCTCTGTACAACCTGACCGCGCTCACCCTGCACGAGTCGGCGCCAGGTCACGCGTTCCAGATTCCGATCGCCGCCGAGCACACCAACCAGCCCGCATTCCGGCGACGCACCTACATCTCGGCCTACGGCGAGGGTTGGGCGCTGTACTGCGAGCTGCTGGGCGTGGAAATGAACATGTACGACTCGCCCTACGAGCGCTTCGGAATGCTGGGTTACCAGATCTGGCGCGCGGCGCGCCTCGTGGTCGATACCGGCATCCACTCGCAGGGATGGTCGCGCGAGCGCGCCATCGATTACCTGCGGCAGTACACGGCCCTGCCGCAGCACGAGATCGAGACTGAGGTGGACCGCTACATCGCCTGGCCCGGTCAGGCGCTCTCCTACTACCTCGGCGAGCGTGCCATCGTGCAGGCCCGTGACAAGGCCCGCGCCGCGCTCGGACCGAATTTCAACATCCGCGCCTTCCACGATGCGGTGCTCGAGCTCGGGTCCGTGCCGCTGCCGGTTCTCAGCGCGCGGATCGATCGGTTCATCGCTGAAGGGGGCAAGGGACCGTATCCGGACATGGAGTGACCGCGGGGCTGCTACACACCGGGGGAGGTCAGAGAGATGTCGAAGCCCGACGCAACGGCCGGCCTGAAAGCAACCGAGGCATCCCTCGCGCGCAGCCTGCAGAGCCGTCATATCCAGCTCATCGCGATCGGCGGCACGATTGGAGTGGGACTGTTTCTGGGCTCGGCGGGCGCGATCCACAAGGCCGGGCCGGGACTGCTGCTGAACTACGCGATCGGTGGAGTCGCGATCTTCTTCATCATGCGGGCCCTGGGGGAGCTGCTCACCTATCGGCCCGTGGCCGGCTCTTTCGCCAGCTACGCGGAGGAGTTCGTGGGGCCCTTCGCGGGGTTCGTCACCGGCTGGTCCTACTGGTTCATGTGGGTCGTCACGGCCATGGCGGAGCTGACCGCAATCGGGATCTACGTGCGGTTCTGGCTTCCGCAGGTCCCACAGTGGCTCCCCGGGCTGTGCGCACTGACGGTGCTGTACGCGACGAACACTCTGGCGGTGCGCGTCTACGGCGAGCTGGAGTTCTGGTTTGCCCTGCTCAAGGTGATCACGATCGTGGCGCTGATCGTCGTGGGACTGGTGGTGATCGTGTTCGGAGTCGGCCCGCTCGGGCCGACCGCAAGCTTCGCCAACCTTTGGGGACATGGCGGTTTCATGCCCTTCGGACTGCTCGGCGTGCTGCTGACCCTGCAGATCGTCATGTTCGCCTACTCGGGCGTCGAGCTGGTGGGCGTGACCGCCGGGGAGGCGCGCGATCCGTCCGTGGTCCTGCCGCGCGCGACCAACAGCATCATCTTCCGGATCCTGCTTTTCTACATCGGCGCGCTCGTGGTGATCATGGCCCTCGTGCCGTGGAATCAGCTCGACCCGCAGGCGAGCCCCTTCGTCATGATGTTCGAGCGGATGGGGACTCCGGGCGCTGCCAGCCTCATCAACGTCGTGGTCATCACGGCGGCCGCCTCTTCGTGCAACGGCGGCATATTCAGCACCGGGCGGATGCTGTATTCCCTCGCCCTGCGCCGCCAGGCGCCCTCGGCGTTCGGCACGCTGAGCCGGCGTCACGTACCGCTCGCGGGCATCAATGCTTCTGCGATCGTCATGCTGATCGGCGTGGCCCTGAATTACGTCGTGCCGAAGCAAGTCTTCACCTGGGTCACGAGCATTGCGCTGATCGGCACGCTCTGGACGTGGATCATCATCATGATCGCGCATCGGGGCTATCGCCGTGCCGTCAGGGAAGGTCACGTGCGCGCAGTACCTTACCGGATGCCAGGTGGGCCGGCAGCGAACTGGCTCGTCGTCGTCTTTCTGCTGATCGTTGCCGGGATGTTGTCTCTCGATCCGGACACCCGTGTCGCGCTGTACGTCGCGCCCATCTGGTTTGCGCTGCTGGGCGTGGGATATCGCTGCGTGCGCTGAGGGTTACCCGGGCGTTGCACCTCGGACCGCTGGAGCGCCTCTGCCGAGCATCTGCACGGCCGCCTGAAACAGGCGCGCGCGAAGCTGGAAGCGCTCGCTGGCCCGCGTGATGTAGCG
>DASTDD010000213.1:0-3222 GCA_035710545.1 Steroidobacteraceae bacterium | reverse complement strand
CTGAACATCTCGGCCTCACTCGAGGGATGGTACGTGGACCATCACTCCTGGCGCTGGATCTTCTGGCAAAACGTGCCCCTCGCGCTGATCATGACGCTTTGCCTGCATCACGGCGTGGCGCAAAAGCCGATCACCGTTCGTCCCCCGAATGACCTCTTCGGGCTGATCGCGGGCGGGTCGGGCCTTGCCCTGGTTTACGCGGCGCTCGATCAGGGTAATCGGCTTGACTGGTTGAATTCCGGGCTGGAGTGGGGACTGCTTCTCGCGGGCGCTTTACTGCTCGCGGCTTTCTTCGTCCACGAGGCCACCGCGCGTCAGCCGCTATTGAACCTGAAGGTCGTTTTTGGCGCCCCGATGCCGAGTCAGTTCCTGCTCATTGCGTTCCTGCGCGTGACGATTCTTGCGACCAGCTATCTGATCCCCCTGTACCTCGGTTCGGTGCGGGGCTATCGTGACCTCGAGGTGGGAAGCACGCTGCTCTGGGTGGCGGCTCCCCAGCTCATCTTCTGCCCCCTTGCGGCTCTGATGCTGCGCCGGTCGGATCCGCGCCTGGTCTCCTCGATCGGGTTCATCTTCATCAGCGTCGCCTGCCTGATGGTGGCGTACCAACTCACCCCGCTTTGGGGCACGCAGCAGTTCCTGCCGTCCGCTTTACTGCAAGCCCTCGGGCAGAGCTTTGCGCTCTCGGGGGTGATCTTTTTCGGTGTCCTGCACCTGAAACCCCAGGATGCACTGACATTCGGGGCTGTACTGCAAACGGCGCGGCTCATGGGCGGCGAGATCGGCACGGCGTTCATTACGACACTGGCTCGCGTGCGCGAGCAGATCGCATCGAACCTGATTGGACTTCACGTGCAAGCCGGCGACGCGCGGGTGTTGCAGAGAATCGGCGCCTACGGTGCGGCAACTACACGCAACGTCGACCCCGTGGGAGTCTTGCATCGGGGCGAGACGGTGCTCGGCAACGTTATTCGGGCGGCGGCCACTACCCAAGCGGTGATGGACAGCTTCGTGGCAGTAGCATTCCTGACCATGGTGGCGCTGTTGGTCATCGTTACTCGGCGCGCGGCGCCGCTCGGGCCCGCGTCCGCTCCGGCCGTGTTTCCCACCAGCAGATCGCCGCCATGAGTTGCGTGCTGCGGCAGCTGGCGCGGCCCTCCGGACTCCTGGTGGCCGGCGCCGCCATCGCATGCCTCGCAGGGTGTCACGCCGGACCGGACTACCGGCCTCCGGCGGTGCCGCCAGGGGCCGAGGCGCCGTGGGTATCACTCGATTCATCGTTGGAGACTTCAGCTGCGCCGCCGCAAGCGTGGTGGCGACTCTACGACGATACCCGGCTGGATGGCCTGGTGCATGAGGCTCTTGCGGCGAATCGGGATCTGGCGGCGGCCGATGCCAACTTCGCAGCAGCCCGCGCAGCGCTGACAGCTGTGCATGCCCAGCGCTATCCGTCCACGGCGGCCGTTGCAGCAGGGGTGTACGGGCGCGATCCGACGACGGATGAAATCCTCGAGCTGGGTGGACACGAGCCGCAAACGCTCTGGCTCTTTGACGATGTTTTCGAGGCCGCATACGAGGTCGATCTCTTCGGCCGGGTTCATCGGGCGGTCGAGCAAGCCAGTGCCAGCGCTGCCTCCGTTGCCGCTGCCCGAGACTCCGTGCGCATACTCGTCGCGGCGGAGACGGCAAGAGATTACGCCGAGATCTGTGCGCTCGGTGAGCAGCTCGCGGTGGCGCGGCACTCACTCGACATCGTGACGCGCGAGTCTGACATCAGCGAACAGCGATACCAGGCAGGGGCCAACTCACAATTCGACGTGCAGAGATCCCGCGCGCTCGTGTCACAAGTGAGCGCGACCATTCCGCAGCTCGAGGGGCTCCGTCGCGCAGCACTCTTCGAAGTGACCGCCCTGCTGGGCCGAACGCCTGTCAATGCCCCGCACGAACTGGAAACGTGCGCCACACCACTGCACCTGAACGCTCTGATTCCCGTGGGCGATGGGCGCGCGCTCATCAGCCGTCGTCCGGACGTGCGCCAGGCGGAGCGACGACTGGCTGCCGCGACCGCGGCGACCGGCGTGGCCACCGCGGACCTGTATCCAACGATACGACTGACCGCCTTTGTTGGCGGTGCCGCCACGGAGGTGTCTCAGCTGACGAGCAACGATGCGCGCATCTGGGGGGTGGGTCCATCGATCAGCTGGTCATTCCCCAACCAGATGGGCGCGCGGGCACGGGTGCGTCAGACCAAGGCCGCGCAGGTCGCTGCGCTCGCCTCATTCGATTCGGTCGTTCTGACGGCATTGAAAGAGACCGAGCAGGCTCTCTCCACCTATCGCGCCACGCTCGACAACCGGCAAGCCCTGGTCGATGCCCAGGGCTCGATTCACAAGTCATACGACATCGCACGGGAGGAGTTTGCGGCGGGTTCTCTGAGCTCGCTCGACTTGCTCACGACCGAGCAGTCGTTGGTCGCGCTCGATGCCGCCGTAGCGGCCTCCGATGCGGCACTGGTGCGTGATCAGATTGCAGTGTTCAAGGCATTGGGGGGCGGCTGGGAGCGAGAGGCTTCGCAGGCGCATTGAGCTCGCTGCTCTGTTCTCCATACCGGATCGGCAACTCGCGTCGCACGCTCCTTAATGTCCCTCACGGTGGCAGGAGCTCCGCGGGTTCCAACACTGGGTGCGTCGGCTCGCCACCCGCTCCGTTCCCGTTGTGGCGACAAACAGACGTCCGCTGTGTATGATGCCCTCACAGTGTCTTGACAATAATTC
The DNA here is from genome assembly GCA_035710545.1 of Steroidobacteraceae bacterium. Taxonomy (GTDB): domain Bacteria; phylum Pseudomonadota; class Gammaproteobacteria; order Steroidobacterales; family Steroidobacteraceae; genus 13-2-20CM-66-19. The sequence continues at coordinate 448 of DASTDD010000213.1, read as the reverse complement.
ACAGATCGTCGCAGTCTCGTGAATTGCTGCTGGTTGGGGAGGAATACACATGGCTGCTAATTGCTCGCGCCCCGCCCGAGGCCTGCCCGTGCTCCTCACTCTCGCTTTGAGCACGCTTGCCCCTGTCGCATATTCGCAACAATCACCGCCGGGCCAAGCCAGCGCCATGGAGGAAGTGATCGTCACGGCGCAAAAGCGCGAGTCCAATCTGCAGGACGTGCCGTTCTCCGTTTCGGCGACCAGCGAGGAGCAGATCCGAAACAGCGGCTCCGAGAACCTGATTGATCTGGCCCGCAACGTGGCGGGCCTGGCGATCGCGGACCTTGGCCCCGGACAGAGTCAGATGGCGATACGCGGAATCAGCTCCGGCCAGGTGATCCGTGATCAGCCGGGCCTCAAGGAGCAGGTCGGGGTTTATCTCGACGAATCGCCCATCTCTGTCGCCCTC
>DASTDD010000212.1:0-19324 GCA_035710545.1 Steroidobacteraceae bacterium | reverse complement strand
GCCCACGTCGAGCCCGATCGCGCGGACGGCGCGCTCAGCCATCTCGCGATTATCCGGGTGGATCACATCGGTCACATCCGTCGCGGTGCCGCCGGTGGAGAGGTTGGCTGTGGAGCGCAGATAAACCACCTGGCCCTCGGGCGGCACCGAGTCGGCCTGCAGGCCGGCGCGTGCGAGCATGGTCTGCGCCTGCTCGTCCAGCTCGAGGCGCGTCAGCACCTTCTCGTGGCCGACGCCGCGGCGCGGATCCTGGTTCACCGTATCGATCAGCTCCGTGATGGTGTGCTTGCCGTCGCCCACGACATGCCCGGGCGTCCGGCGCGTCGCAGCCACGAGCTCGCCATGCACGACGAGCAGGCGGTGGTCGTCGCCCTCCATGAAGGTTTCCACGATCACCGAGCGGGAGTGCTCGCGAGCCACGGTGAATCCCTTTGCGACCTCCTCATCCGTGGTCAGCCGGATCGAGATGCCCCGGCCGTGATTGCCGTTGTACGGCTTTGTCACCACCGGGAATCCCATGCGGCGCGCGGCGCGCACGGCCTGCGCCTCGGTCTGCACCAGCTCCTGCCGTGGGACGGGCAACCCGAGGGTGGCCAGGATCTTGTTGGTCTCTTCCTTGTCGCTGGCGAGCTCGACCGCTATGTGGGGCGTGCGTCCCGTCACCGTGGCCTGGATGCGCTGCTGATACTTGCCATGGCCGAGCTGAATCAGGGACTGATCATTCAGGCGCAGCCAGGGAATGCCCCGGCCTTCGGCCGCACGCACCAGCGAAGCGGTGGAGGGACCCAGCGCCCGTCGCTGCGCGAAGCGGATGAACTCATCACGCGCTTCGGCCCAGATCCAACCCTCTGGGACCGAGTCCGCCGGGCGGATAGCCTCCGGCAACAGCGAGCTCAACAAGCGCAGGCCCAGCTCGCCGGCGGCGATGCCCTCGTCGCGCTGCTCATACTCATAGATCACGGTGTAGACGCCCGGTGGCCCGGCGCTGCGCGTCTTGCCGAATGTGACTTCCTCGCCCGCGATGTTCTGCAGCTCGATCGCCACGTGCTCCAGCACGTGGCCGAGCCAGGTCCCCTCGTCCTCACGCATGCGCCGGAGAAAACCGCCGGGCTCGCCGTACGAGCAGCCGTGCTCGGCCAGTCCCGGAAGTGCCTCTACGAGACCGTCGATGAACGTGCTGCCGAGGCGGCCCGTCGGCCATTGCTCGAGCGCACCGAGATCGAGCTCGAGCCGGATCACCGGAAAGCGAGCATGGAGCGAAGGACCGACGTAGACCGAGCGATCGAGAATGCGCATGGGCTACCCCCCCGGGGCCGATGCTGTGCGGGTCTGGAGATTGAAGGTTGTTCCGGAGACGAGCGCGTGCAATCGCAGCCCGAGCATGCAGACCGGCTGTCCGTCGGTGACCTCATGGATCGAGGAGTAGGTGACATCGGCGCCATCGACGATGGTCACGGCGCCACTGCCCTCCACTTCGATCACATCCTCGGGGCTGATGAGCGCGGCCGTGTCCTCGTCGAGACCGACGCCGACCGCGAACGGGTTGTAGGCGATCGCAGTGAGCAGACGGCCGAGGCGATCGCGCTGGCGGAAATGCTGATCGATGATGAACCGGTTGGTCAGGCCCAGGCCTGGAGCCAGACGCACACTGCCCGCGATGGCCGAGGATCCCTCGTCCCCGTAAGCGATCATGTGCTCGCTGAGGATGCTGGCCCCGGCGCTCGTTCCACCGACCGTGACGCCATGGGCGTTGCGGGCGCGGATCAGCCTGGCTACCGGAGTGCCCCCGAGAAGGGTCGTGACGCGCAGCTGATTGCCCCCGGTGAAGAAAATACCGGTGGCCTCCTCCAGGCGCTGCAGGCGGCCACGCTCCTGGCAGTCCCGGCGGGTATCGAAGTCCATGACCGACACCCGGGCCGCGCCGATGTCGGTAAACAGCTCCTCGTACCGCGGGCCGGTCTCGTGCAGCCGGCTGGCCGTGGGAATGACCACGATGTCAGCCTTGTCCCCGCCCGACAACTCGATGAAGCGCTCGAGGATACGGCGGTCGTTTTCCTTGTTTTCCGCCCCCCCGATCGGAATGATCCAGCCGCGTCGCGCGCCGTCCGGAACTCTGCTCGGCATCCTGTCTGGCTCCTCGTATCTGAAGATTTCTCTTGAGCACCTTCCGGGCCTACCGCCCCGCCAAAGGCGCCGTAATGCCAATAATGACTGGCCGCGCGCCGGCTGTCGCGTCCGGACGTTCCCGGCCGCCCGCGGACGCTCGCGGCCGACTCGGCACGCGTGCCATGATAGGGGTTCGCATTCCCTCACCAGGTGATCTATGAGAAAGCGGCTTCTTGCTTGTGTGCTCGCCAGCGTCATCACCCTGCCAGCCCTGGCCGCCCTGAAGGAGGGGGACCGCGCCCCCGAATTCAAAGCCCAGGCCTCCTTTGCCGGCAAGGCCTTCGACTATTCCCTGAAGGATGCCCTCAAGAAGGGGCCCGTGGTGGTCTACTTCTATCCGTCAGCGTATACGAACGGATGCAACATCCAGGCGCACACCTTCGCCGTCAACAGTGACAAATTCAAGGCCGCGGGCGCCAGCATCATCGGGGTCTCCCTCGACAGCATCAAGCGCCTGAACGACTTCTCGGCCGATCCGAACTACTGCGCGGGCAAGTTCCCCACCGCTTCGGATGCCGATGGCAAGATCGCCAAATCCTTCGAGCTGAAGGTCATGGACGGCAAGCCGGGGCTCAAGGACACCCGGGGCGTCGAGATCGACCACGGCTTCGCCGAGCGCACGACGTTCATCGTCAAGCCGGACGGCAAAATCGCGGCGACCATTGGTGGCATGGCGCCGGCGGAGAACGTCGACAAGGCGTTGGCAGCGGTGCAGCAACTGGCCGGTGACAAGGGCGGCAGCCGCTCGGGAGGCTGATGGCCTGCATATCCGGGGGGCCGACCCCCGGATGTGTACGTGAGTTCACCCCGATCGGGCGCCTGAGATCTGCGCGCCGCCGAGCCGCGGGGCTTGCGGTATGCTCTGGCGCGCTATGGGGGTATCTTCCGACCCGGGCTGGAAGTCATTCAGTGACCATCTGGATCGGATCCTCGACCTGTCCGAGCCGGATGCCTCCCGCTACCTGGCCAACCTGGAAAAGACCGACGCCGCCACCGCCTCGCGGCTGAATGCTCTGCTGCGGGCCCGCGGTCACCAGGGCTATTCGGCGTTTCTCACCGGGTCGCCGCTCTCGGGCCTGGAGCGAGTGGGCACTTCGCTGGTGGGGCGGATGGTCGGCCCCTACGTGATCGATGCCGAGATCGGCCGGGGCGGCATGGGAAGCGTCTGGCGCGCCCATCGCGCCGATGGCCGCTTCCGGGGCACGGTCGCGATCAAGTTCGTGCACGCCGCCTGGCAGGGCACCACCGGTGAGCAACGCTTCCGGGTCGAGGGCAATCTGCTCGGGCAGCTCGATCATCCCAACATCGCGCGGCTGATCGATGCCGGCGTGCTCGACGGCAGTCAGCCCTACCTGGTGATCGAATATGTCGAAGGCGAGGCGATCGACGCCTACTGCCGGCGGCATCAGCTGGACGTCAAAGCGCGCGTCGAGCTGTTTCTTGCGGTGCTGGCGGCCGTGGCGCACGCCCACAGCCATCTGATCGTGCATCGGGACATCAAGCCGGCCAACATCTTCGTAACCCGCGACGGCACGGTCAAGCTGCTCGATTTCGGAATTGCGAAGCTCCTCGGCAGCGATGCGGAGGGCGCGGCGCTCACCCGCTCCGGGGCCATGGCCCTGACGCCGCAGTATGCGGCGCCGGAACAACTGCTCGGACAACCCGTCACGACCGGAACGGACGTGTATGCGCTGGGGCTCGTGTTGTACGTGCTGCTGGCGGGCCGGCATCCGATCCCGGCGGAGTCTCTGTCAAGTGTCGACTTCATACGGACCGTGGCGACGGAGGACTCGCCGCCGGCTTCGAGCGTCGCGGCGATTCCCGGAATCGCACCACGCGCCCTCGAAGGGGACCTGGACAACATCCTGGCGAAAGCGCTGAAGAAATCGGCCGCCGAGCGCTACGGCTCGGTCGAGGCGTTGGCGGACGACCTGCGCCGGTATCTCAGCTTCGAGCCCGTGCTGGCCCGACCCGACTCGCTGGGCTACCGCCTCGGAAAGTTCCTGCGGCGCCATCGCAACGGGGTGGCCGCCGCGGCCGTGGTCGCATCGATCCTCGTTGCGGCGGTAATCGCGATCTACCTGCAGAAGCTCGAGGCGGACCGCGAGCGGCAGGAGGCCACGCTGCAGGCGCGCCGGGTGCAGGAGTCCTATCGCTTTCTCGCCAGCATGGTCGAGGAGATCGGTGCCGAGGGCGGCACGATGTCCCCGACCCAGATCCTCGATCGCGGCATGTACCTGATCGAGCACCAGGACTCCCTTGACCCGCGCACCAAGGTCGATGAGCTGCGGCAGATGGGAACGTTCTACGCCAGCCAGTTCGAGAGTCACAAGGAGCAGGAGGCGCTGGCACGCGCCGAGGATCTCGCGCGCCGCTCGAACTACATCGAAGCACTGGTCGAGCTGCAGTGCGATCAGGCTGACACGGAGCTCGATCTCGATCACCGTGACAAGGCGCATGCGCGGGTCGCCGAGGCGCAGCGGTTGCTGGCCGGAATGTCGCGACCTCCGGCCCTGCTGCGGGGAATCGTGGAAGAGGAGGCAGCCCAGATTGCGGCGGCGGACGGCCACACCGATCTTGCCGTCACTCACGCGCTGCGCGCTCTTGCCATGCTGCGTGCCGGGGGCGAAGACAACACTGCAAACTACGCAGCCATCTTGAGCCGCCTGTCCCTCTACTACGATGCGCTGGGGCAGGCGCAGGAAGCGCACCGCTACACGGAACTCACCGGTGCGGCGTGGGACAGGCTGCATGGCAGCGGCTCGATCGAGGCGCTGACCACCCTGAACAACGAATCGGTCGACCTGATCAATTTCGGCGAGATCCGTGCGGCGCTGGACACGAGCGCCGAGGTGATGCGCCGGCTGCAGGCACGGGGTGCCGGAGCCGCCGTCCAGGTTCCTTTCCGGACGAACTACGGCGCACGCCTTGCGGCGATCGGCCGCTACCCGGAGGCGTTCTCCTTCTTCGACCAGGCGATTGCGGACGCCCGTGCGAGCAAGAACCTGTACTGGCAGCAGCGGGCGCAATACTTCCGGGCCTGCGCGCTGGTGCATGCCGGGCGCCAGGCGGAGGCCGGCAGCGCCCTGGATGAGATCGAGAGCGCGTACCGCGTGGATGCGGTCAAGAATGAGGCTTCCCTGCAGGCGCTCGCGGTATGCCGGGCCGAGTGGCTGCTGAATGGAGGAAGCGCGGCGCTCGCGCAGGAGAACATCGCGCGGCTGTTGAAGGAAGTAAGCTATCCTCAACAAACATCGCTGCCCGTGCTGCGCAGCGCCCTGCCGACGGCCGCCCGCATCGCGCTCGCGCGAAACGACGTGCCATCGGCACAGGAGTATGCGAGGGCGGCAGCAGAGTTTGCACGCAGGAGCGCACGAGACCCGCTTCGGAGTGCCGATCGGGGCCGTGCGCTGGTACTGCTTGCTCAGGCACAACACGAAGCGAAGGACGATGCCGCGGCGATACAGACTTTGAAAGAGGCTTTGCCCGCTCTGTCCGGCGGTCTCGGAGCGGATCATGCCGAGGTTGGCAGGGCAAGAGACTTGCTCGGCGAGTGGTCGCGGAACCCGATGGGCACGACTTGAGGGGTCGAATGATGAAGAAAAGAACGATGTGTCTGGCGCAACTGGCGGCAGCTGGTTGGTGCTGCGTCCTGTCGGAAGCCGCCGGGGCCCAGGCGCCCTCCATCGCCAAGGCGGTGGAGGCTCTGACTTCCGTGCATCCCCTCGGCGAGGTGGCGATCTCGCCGGATGGAAAGCGCGTCGTCTATGGCAGCATCGTCACGGGCAAGCGAGGCGGCGCTGAGGTTGACTCCTCGGTGCTCTGGATCGCGAACGCTCGCGACGGCTCCTCCGCGGCTCGTCTGACGGCCTGCCCCGACGTGGCGTGCGATGAGCACGGTGCCGCCTGGTCGCCCGATAGCAAGCAGATCGCATTCGTGACGACGGACGAGCACGACCAGACACAACTCGCGGTTGCCAACGCGACGGGGAGTGACGTTCGGGTCATCACAGCTGCTCGCGGACCAGTGGACACGCCTCGGTGGTCGCCTGAGGGCAAGGAACTTGCGTTCCTGTATTCCAAGGGTGCGCCCCGTACGCCCGGCCCGCTGAATCCGCTGGCTCGCGATGCCGGCGTGCTGTCGCAAACGGTCTATGAGCAGCGCCTCGCGCTGACTCCCTCGTCCGGTGGCGAGGTGAGGTTGCTCGGGCCGGCGGATCTGAACATCTACGAGTACGACTGGTCCCCCGATGGCAAGCGGTTCGTGGTCAGTGCGGCCCATGGCTCAGGAGATGACAACTGGTGGATCGCGGACCTGGAGTTGATCGATGCCCAGACCGGTTCCACCACGCCGCTGCTGAAGCCGCCGCTGCAGATCGCATCGCCGCGCTGGTCGGGCGATGGCACACAGATCGCCTACATCAGCGGGATCATGAGCGACGAGGCCATCACGGGGGGCGATGTCTATCTCGTCGCCGCGACCGGCGGCCCGGCAGTGAACATCACTCCCAACTTGCGCGCCTCGGTCCAGACAATCACCTGGAACGGGTCCTCATCGCACATCGTGGCCACGGAGTTCGCCGCCGGGGAGGAAGTGCTGGCCTCGCTCGATGTGAAGTCGAAGTCGCAGCGCGAGATCTGGCGCGGGCCGCAGATGATCTGGGCAAACAACCTGCTGGGCTTCGCACCCGGCGATGTGGGCATCTCGCTGTCCCGCGACGCCGCAGCGTCGGCGATCATTCGCCAGTCCTACGCGAGTCCGCCGGAGGTGGAGACCGGAACACCGGGGAAATGGAAGCCGATTACCCGGCTCAACGCGAACACGCAGCCGATCACGGGCAGGGCGACGATCGTGAGCTGGAAGAGCGATCGCTTCGATGTGCAGGGGATGCTGATCGAGCCCGCCACGGTGGTGCCGGGCAAGCGTTATCCGCTGGTCGTCGAGGTCCACGGTGGCCCGGCCTTCGCGCACTACCCGCTCTTTCCGGCGAGTCCTGAATCCTTCGATGCGGTGCTCTCGAGCCAGGGCTACTTCGTCTTCAAGCCCAATCCGCGCGGCAGCTACGGGCAGGGGGAGGCGTTCACTCAGGCGAACGTCAAGGACTTCGGCTACGGCGACCTGCGCGACATCCTCGCGGGCCTGGACGCCGTGGAAAAGACTGCCCCGATCGACCCGGCCCGGGTCGGTATCGCCGGCTGGAGTTACGGCGGCTACATGACCATGTGGGCGCTGACCCAGACGGATCGCTTCAAGGCTGCGGTCTCCGGGGCAGGCCTGTCGGACTGGCTGAGCTACTACGGCACCAACAACATCGATACGTGGATGATTCCGTACTTCGGGGCCTCGGTCTACGATGACCCGAAGGTCTACGAGCGCAGCTCGCCGATCACGTTCATCAAGAAGGTGAAGACCCCGACTCTGATGGTCGGGGGCGACCGCGACGCGGAAGTACCGATCACTCAGTCGTATGAGTACTGGAATGCGCTGAAGACTCTGGGAGTCAAGACCGAGTTCATCGTCTACCCGGACGAGGGACACGTTTTCTTCAGGCGAGCCGACCAGGTCGATGTCATGACGCACCTGGTGGGATGGTTCAATCAGTACTTGTAGATCGGGAGCAGGGCCAGCAGGAGGCCAGTCAGAAACCAGCTCGGGCGCAGGAGCTACTCCGCGGGCCGATAGCGCTTCTCGATGTGTCCCTCGAGGTCGGCCGGATAGAAATAGATCGGGCGCAGGTTGCCGTCGGCATAGCGCTGCGCCTGGTCGAGAAAATGGACGGAATGAGGATCGCCACTCTCACCGCCCGCGCTCACTCCCCAGGCGCGCACGCGTGGACCGAACTCGACCACCGCCACGAAACTGTTGCCATAGGTGCCGTAATAACACTTCGTGCCCGGATAGCGTTTCGCGGCGAAAGAGGCCAGCGAACCCCATCGGGAGTAAGTGAACGGCACGGGTATGCTCGCCTTGAGGTCGCTGAAGGTCTGGACGATGGCGGCATCGTTGCGCTGGAATCGATTGATCTCGCCCCACGGCACCGCGTAACCGCCGAAGTCCCTGGTGAGCCGCTGCGAGGCGTCCTGGAGTGCCGCCAGTTTCTGCGCATTGCTCGTGTGCTCGGCCATGTAGTCCCAGACGGAGAGACGCTCCGTCTTGGCAGCCTCCGCGGACACCTGCCACAGGGCTTCGCCCCAGAACACCGCCAGCGATGTCGGCCTGGAGTCGAGACCCCACCGGTAATCCCAGTCCCGCAGCAGCTGGATCGGCCCTCCCAGCGTTGACCGCTGGGGGTCCTCCTGTGGCAGGGCGTCGTAGGCCTTGAGCAGCAACGGCACGAGACGCGCGAAGGCGGTCAGGTAGGGGTCAAAGGCGGCCGCAATCAGCGTCTGCGGCGTGAAGTCCCGGCGTGCCGTCAGCACCCGGATTGCATGCGGTCCGCGGGGGTTTTCGCCGTCCTGGTCCATGTAGCGCGGAAAGTCGGCCGCCTTCGGACTATCGGCGCCCGCGGCCGTCCACGGCCAGTCGTTGGTGTTCATCACCCAGCCGTTCGCCGGGCTGACCACGTGCGGCAGACTCGACAGGCTGTGCAACCCCTTCCAGTCGGTTGCCGGATCGCTTCCGTCCACCGGTTGCTGGTAGTCGAAGCGGTCGTTGCGGATGGGAACGAACTGCGGGTGCAGGTAGGCGATCTCGCCCTTGGAGTCGGCGAAGATCGTGTTGTTGGAAGAGTTGGCCTGCAACTCCGCCACCTTCAGGTAGCTGGCGTAGTCGCTCGCCTTGGTGCGCAGAAAAGACTGCTCGAGCGCCGCGAGGGGCTTGTTCATCAGTGCCAGTGCAATCCACTTGCCGCCCTCCTCGCGCACGATCGGGCCGTGGTGCGTGGCGTAGGTCGGGAAGGTGCGCGTGGCCATCGAGCCATCCGGGGTGCGATACGACAGCGTCACGCTCTTCGTCGTGACGGGCCTGAGCTCATGGCCGTAGCGGTAGGACCGCGATCCGTCGGCACCGGTAACGATCGTCTCAGCGAATTCGTCGACGTTGTCCACGCCGCTGGAGGTATGCATCCACCCTATCCGGGGATTGAAGCCCTGGTAGATGAAGAACTGACCCCAGGTGACCGCGCCGTAGGCATCGAGTCCCTCCTCGCTCGTCATCTGCAGCTCCGAGCGGAAGAAGAAGCTCGTGTGCGGATTGATGAGCAGCAGCGCATGGCCGTCACGGGTGTGCGAAGGTGCGATCGCAAAGCCGTTGGATCCCTGCGGATCGCTCACCATCACACCGCGCTCGGCCTGTGTCATGGCCACGGGCTCGTGATCGTAGAAAGCCTGCAGCTGGGAGAGCGGGGCTCGCTCGATGTCCCCTCCGATGCTGCCCTCGGAGAAACTGAGCGCCATCCACGGCTCGAAATGCGTCAACACGCGAGGATGCACGTTGGGGTGGCGGGCCAGGAAAGCATTCAGGCCCGCGGCCCAGGCCTGCATCAGCTTCCTGAGCCACGCCGGGCTGCGCTCGTAGTCGGCCTGCAGGGTCTGCGGGTCGAGGAACAGCCGCTGGCGCAGGTCCTGCCAGATCGCGCTTTCGCCCTCGGCCTCGGCGAGGCGCCCGAGGCTGACGAGGTAGTTGGTTTCCACGCGGTTGAAATCATCCTCGGCCTGTGCGTAGATCATGCCGAAGACGGCATCCGCATCGGTCCTGCCCTTCACATGAGCGATGCCCCAGTCATCGCGAGTGATCGTGACTCGCGCGGCCGATGCCCGCCAGGGTGCGTGTTGCGCGGCCGGGGCGCTCCAGAGCGGGCCGATCCAACACAACGTCAGGAGGGAAAGTGCAAAGGCCTGGCGGGTAGCGCGAGCTCGCATGGGTCGGGCATGATAAACGGGCCTGCTGAAAATTCCGAACCCGGGCGAAAGCGCAAGAAATGACGAGATTCCCTACCGCTAGGGGTGCGTCGGGGCCGGGTCCCGCTGCGTGACCTGAGCGGCAACTGCGCCGCACGATCGCACCGCGACGCGCCCAGGGCGACGCGTGTAAAACGACTGTCTGGCTTGCTTCCGCCGTCCGCATAGTGGTACCCAGCGTGGCGACCTGTGGCTGCATCGTCCGCTCAGGCTGTGGATCGAGATTCCCCACATGCATTACAGCGATCCGGGCACTGACGGCGCTCGAATCCGGAGTGAGGACACATGGCTTACCGAATCTTTGTGGCCGGCGCGGCCGGCGCCGTGGGCAGACGCCTGATCCCGTTGTTGCGAGATGCCGGCCATCAGGTGCTGGGCACGACGCGGACCGAGAACAAGGTCGCGTTGCTGCGCGAGCTGGGTGCGGAAGCTGTGGTAATCAACGTGTTCGATGCGGCGGCGCTGTCCCGCGCGGTCCTCGCAAGCCGGCCCGATGTGATCATTCACCAGTTGACGGATCTGCCAAAGGATCTCGACCCCGGCCAGATGCAGGCGGCCATAGTGCGCAACGCGCGGATCCGCGAAGAAGGGACCCGTAACCTCGTGAAGGCTGCTTTGGCGGCGAATGTCCGTCGTTTGGTTGCCCAGAGCATCAGCTGGGCATACGCCCCCGGACATGAGCCGCATGGCGAGGCGGATCCTCTCGAGACGGGCGCGCAGGGTGACCGGGGGATCACGATGCGAGGAGTGCTCTCTCTGGAGAAGGAGGTGCTCAATTCACCGCCGCTCGAGGGTGTCGTCCTGCGATATGGGCGGCTCTACGGGCCTGGCACTGACTCAGCGACGCCTTCAAAGACGTCACCCGTTCACGTCGACTCGGCGGCATATGCGGCTTTCCTTGCCATCGACCATGGGGAGCCGGGTGCCTTCAACATCGCGGAGCCCAATTCCCAGGTCGCGACCGACAAGGCGCGGGTCGAGCTGGGCTGGAGCGCGGATTTCCGCTTGCCCGAGGTTGCCTCGGCAAGGGATCGGGCCCGGGCTGCCCGCTGACAGGATGTTGAACCGGCGGCCCACGCGGGGCCCGTGAAAGCTCGCGTCTTCGCGAGATTGGTGGGCTCGCCGGGGTCCCATGAAATCTCGCGTCCTCGCGAGATTTCATGGGGTGGCCTCGTGGGTAGCCTCGCCGGCGATGGCCTCGTGCCTGGTCGTGGAGATCGGGCTCAGGACCCTCGACCGAGAAGCAAGGCGCGAGCGCCGTCCTGCGCGTCCGCTCTGTGAACACGCTGAGACGTTGCGGCTGGCACGCTTAGCGCGCGCGAAGCCAGTGCCGGTGGGGCCGTGCCGAAGGTGGTCTTATTCACGAGGATGCTGCGCGCCTGCTCCTGCACGTCCGGCAGGCGTGTGTTCACCTGATGGGCAGACGATCCGACCGTTGGCTCGAAAGAGGTCGTCGCCAGCAATATGGACCTTGCCTGCGCCTGTGCATCACCCGAGGGCTCGGCCGCCTGCACGCCTGGCGCGACGAGCAAAAGGCCGGCAGCGGCGAGGAGCGGAGCAAGCCCTGCGCTGAGGGAGCGGGCGGGAGCCTGGATCAGGCGATTCGTGCGGAGGGCAGTGACGGGGATCATGTGAGTTCTCCTGGATGTTGGTGGATCGAGTCAGTGATCATGGTCGTCGGATTCGAATGCATATACATGTATATGAGACAAAAGGCAGCCGCGCGCAGCCTACTCGTCCGCCAGCTTGCGCGCGGCCGTGTAAGCCGCTTTCTTCAGAGCCGCCGCCTCGGTCCGCCCGAGCCGCTGCTCGACGATCGCCTGTGCCGCCTCCCACGCGGGCCGCAGCTTGCGCAAGGTGGTCTCTCCTGTCGTCGTCAGCGTCCAGCGTCGCTCACGGCGGTCGCTGCCGGCCGCGTCAATGGCGAGCCCGCTCTTTCGAATGTGCGCAAGGGTTCGCGTCGCAGTCGTCTGGTCGATACCGATCGCTTCGGCCAGCTCGGTGGTCGTCAGGCCCGGAGCGGCCCTCATGACCTGCAACGCAGTGTGCTGCGTGGCCGGAAGGCCTGTGTCGGCCAACGCCTGCTCGTAGAGCGCAGTCACCGCCCTCGCCGCCTGGCGGAGCGTGGCGCAATAGCACGGCAGGGATTGCAGTTTCATGGCATCGACCTCGGGCCGTACATTACATGCATATGCATACAAAGTCAAGCCCTGCGTCGATGCCCTAGCCGATAGCGCCCAGCCACGCCCGCAAACGGTGCCAGGTCGAGACCGGTACGTGCGATGCATCTCGCGCGCGCACGTCCTCGTAGGCATGGGCCACACCCTTCATCAGGCCCTGTCGGGCCAGGAGGCGGGCCAGCGAAGCGCGGCGATATCGCCAGTCGCGCCACGCTTCGTCGGGCCAAACCTCTGCGCGAGCACGCTCGACCGCTGCGGCGTAGTAGCTGAATGCCTGGAGCAGATACCTGTTTCTCAGGCCTGGCGTGTTGGCCGCAAATGCCGAAGCATCGGCCTGCGCGGCGAAGCGGGCCAGTGCCTCTGGCTCACCGGCGTCGGCGGCTTTCCGGTACCAGGACCAGGCCCAGGCCGGATCGGGCGCCAGGAGGTAGGGGCTGTCGGGCCCGCCCCGGCGCAAGCCGCGCTCGTACAGCTCCCCGAGCTTGAACCCGGCCACCGCGACCCCCGCATCCCACGCTTGCGAATACAGGGCCAGCGCCCTGGCAAAATCCAACGCGTGAGCAGCGGGGTTGGAAAGCAACGTCGCGAGATCGATCCGGGCCGGTCGATAGCCCTGAGTCAGGGCGCTCTCCAGCTCCTGGCGGGCGGCCGGAAACTCGCCGTTGGCCAGCAGTGCCCTACCATGTTGGTACAAGGTGCGAGCATCGGACGGCGCATGTTCAGCCTGCGGCGCACAAGCGGCGAGCGCAATATCCGGCACGAGGTCTTCGAGCATGGCGCCCGGGGCTGTGCGCTCGGGGTCGTAGGGCGCTGCGGCGGATTCATCGCACTTGGTCCGCTGGCCCGGCCACTGGCGCACATCGGTGGGCGCGGCGATTCCCAGCTGGAATCGTTGCGCGCTGGGAAGCGGATCGAACTGGGCAGCCTGAACCCAGGCAATCTGCGCCTCGAGCGGCGCGATCTGTGGTTCCCAGATGCGCGCGACGCCGTCATCCGCGGCCGTCAGGAGCCGCCGGCCGTCGGGCGAGAAGACGGCGATCTCCACCTGGTCCGGATGCAGCAGAGCCTCGAGCTGCCGCCCGGTCGCAGGATCCCAGATCCGTGCCGTCCGGTCGATGGCGCTCGTGGCGATCAGGCGGCCGTCCGGTGAGAACCAGACCGAGCTGAGCGGCTCGTTGTGCCCGACCAGCACCCCGATCTGCCTGCCGGTCACCGCGTCCCAGATGCGTGCGGTCTTGTCGTCAGAGGCCGTGACGATCCGCCGGCCATCCGGTGAGAACGAGACCTTCTCGACCACATCGGTGTGACCGCTCAACACCAGAATCTCTTTACCCGTCTTCGCATCCCAGACCCGCGCCGTCCGGTCGTCCGAGCCGGTCGCCACCTGGCGGCCATCGGGCGAAAAAACTGCGCACCAGACCGGACCGGTATGGCCGGAGAGCACCAACAGCTGCCGCCCGGTCGCGAGGTCCCAGATGCGGGCGGTCTTGTCCTCCGACGACGTGACGGCGAAGCGCCCGTCGGGTGAGAGGCTTGCACCGAGCAACACGTCACTGTGGCCACTCAGGGTCAGCAGTGTCTGGCCCGTCTCGACATCCCACAGGCGTGCTGTCCGGTCGATCGAGCTGGTGAGGACGCGACGGCCATCGGAGGAGAAAACGGCGGACACCAGGCGATTGGCATGGCCCTTCAGAACCTGAATCTGCTGCGCCGTCCCGACATCCCAGATGCGTGCAGTCATGTCGAATGAGGACGTCACAATTCGCCGCCCGTCGCTCGAGTACATCGCAGTGGGCAGCGCATCGGTGTGGCCGCGCAGCAGCGCGACCTGCTCGGGTGCCGCAATGTCCCACACGCGCAGTGTCTTGTCGGTCGCCACCGAGGCAACCCGCCGACCATCGTGGGAGAAGACAGCCGCCTCGACGGTGTGCAGATGACCGCTCAGCACGTTGAGCTGTTTGCTGGTCGCGGCATCCCAGATGCGGACGGTCTCATCGTAACCGGCAGTTACGACGTTGCGGCCATCGGGGGAGAACGCAGCCGAGGCGACGAGCTGGGTGTGGCCACTGAGCACGCGCGTCTCCTGCCCGGTGGCGGCGTCCCAGATCCTTGCCGTCTTGTCGCCCGAGGCCGAGACGATCTGCCTCCCATCGGGGGAGAACGCGGCCGAAGTGACGCGATCGGTGTGTCCGATGAGCACGCGCTTCAGCTGTCCCGTTGCGACATCCCAGGTCCGCAGGGTCTTGTCATAGCCGCTGGTCACGAGCTGGCGACCATCCGCGGAAAACGCGGCACTGGTGACCAGCTCGGTGTGTCCCTTCAGCACGCGCAACTGCCTGCCCGACCCGGCATCCCAGATGCGTGCCGTCTGGTCGTACGAGCTCGTGGCGATCAGCCGCCCATCCGGGGAATAGGTGACGTATCGCAACCTGTCCGTGTGGCCGGCCAGCCGCTGGATCTCCGTCCCGGTGGCGACATCCCAGATGTGCACGAGCTTGTCGAAGCAGCCGGTGATGAGGCGGCGTCCGTCGGGCGAAAAGGCAATCGCCATCACCTGGTCGGGGTGCGGCAGAAGCTTCAGCTGCTCTCCAGTCGCGGCATCCCAGAGCCTTGCGGTCTTGTCGAAGGCCGCCGTGGCGATCAGGCGGTCATCAGGAGAGAAGGCGACCGAGCGGACTCGGTCGGTATGCCCGGTGATGGTCAGCAGTCCGGCATCCGCTGCACGCGCTTCCTGGAACACGCTGAGAGCTTCGGCGGTGTAGGAATGCTGCACTCCCGGGCGCGGCAGGACAGCGAGGATGATGTCCAGCGCGGCTGCAGAGTCGCCGTCCTTCAGACGGGCTGCCGCTGTTTGCGTCAGGGAGCGGAGCTGGGCCTGGAGGGCCGCATCGCGCTGCCGCGAAGCCACTTCCGCCTCGTAACTCGTTGCGGCGAGACCGCCTGCGAGAGTCAGGAGCAGCACGGTCGCAACTCCAATTGCAACAGCATGCCGCCGCGCGAACTTCGCCGCCCGATACAGCACGCTGTCGCGCTGCGCGAGCACCGGGTCGCCGCGCAAAAACCGCTCGATGTCTTCGCCGAAAGCGTTCGCTGTCGCATAGCGCTGGAGCGGAGACTTCTTCAGCGCCTTCATCGCTATCGTGTCGAGGTCACCGCGCAGCGCCCTGGCCAGCTTGCCCGGCGTTGTCGCACGCGAGTGCGCCGCGGCCTCGCCGATGGCTGCACGACTCGGCGGTAACGGGTCCTCCCGCAGAATTGCCTCTTCGAGCGCACCGCGCGACTCACGCCGCAGCCGGTACGGCCTTTGACCTATGAGCAGCTCGTAGAGCGTCACGCCAAGTGAGTACACGTCCGCGGCAGTCGTGATCGGTGCGCCGATGATCTGCTCCGGCGAGGCGTAATCGGGTGTGAGGGCTCGGCCGCTCATCTGCGTGAGCTCGGTTTCGAGCGCTTCCCCTCCGCTGAGGAGCTTGGCGATCCCGAAGTCGAGGAGGTGCACCTGGCCGTCCTCGCTCACCAGGATGTTGGAAGGCTTGAGGTCGCGATGAATGACCAGGTGCGCGTGGGCATACTGCACGGCGCCCAGAACCTGGCGGAACAGCCCCAGCCGCTCACGTATCGAGAGCGCATGACTGTCGCAGTAGACATTGAGCGCGGTGCCGTCGATGTACTCGAGTGCAAGGTACGGCTGCCCGTCCTCGGCGAAGCCGGCATCGAACAACCGCGCGATGTTGGGATGACTCAGTCCGGCGAGAATCTCCCGCTCCCGGGCCAGTCGCTCGGCCACCGCGCGGCCCATGAGCGCCGGGTGCAGCAGCTTGAGGGCGACGTGGCGTGAGAACAGACCGTCGACGCGCTCAGCGAGCCAGACGCTGCCCATGCCGCCCTGCCCGAGGGCCGAGGTCACGCGGTAGGGTCCGAACTGGTGCCCGATCAGTGAAGGATTGGGGCCGACCCCTGCCGCCGGGTGCAGGGGCTGCAGATCGCGTGCCTCGAGAAAGCCCTGGGCCTCATAGAGGGGCCGGGAAGCGAACATGGCGCGCAGCGCAGCCGCCATTTTCGGATCGGTCCGCTCGAGCTCCAACAGCCATATATCGCGGGCAGCGGGCGCAAGCTCCATCGAGCGGTCGAGCAGCTCGGAGAGCCGGGCGAACTCGGGCCCGCTCAAGTCCTTGAGCGATATGGCGGATTCTCTCGAGCCTCCCCCCATTGCGGTCCTCTTGTTTGGAAGGGCCCGCCACGCGGCGGTCCCGGGAACGCCTGGTCGCGGCCAAGGATACACTGCGGCGCCAAGCCTGCCGATCGGACGCCCGCCGGCACGCGCTCGGCCGCCAGGGCACGCCCGCGCACCATTGCGGATCGCCCCGCCGGCAGGTCACCGCCCGTCCCAGAAGCGCCCGGCACTCACGAGATGTCTTCGGTAATAACCGTCCTTCAGGCTGGCGTAGGAGACGGTGGCGCCGGAGCGAGGCGCATGGATGAAGCGACCTCTGCCAACATAAATGCCAACATGATCGACGCGGTGCGAGTTGGCGTGGAAATGAGTGCGAAAGAACACGAGATCACCCGGCCGAACAGCATCCAGTGGCACTGGATGCGCCGCACGACTTTGCTCCTCTGCAGTGCGTGGGACTTCAAGCCCGGCGCGCTCGTGCACGTAAAGCACGAGTCCGCTGCAATCGAAACCGTGCGCGTCGGCCCCGCCGAAATGATAGGGAGTTCCGATCAGCTGGGCAGCCGCGTGCGCAATCGCAGCGCCACCAGCATCTTCGCGATCGGACGCACGTGGCACGTTGCTGCAGCCGGCTGTCACGGAGAAAGCAACGAGCAGGAACATGCCGCGAAGGCAGAGGCCCAAGACGTGTTTCATGCCTCCGATCCAAGCAAGGCTGGCCGCCTGGTGCAAACTGCTTTTTTGACCAGCGTTGGCGACAGCTGTGCGCCCAGACGGCCGCCTGTGACTACGTCGCCGGTGGCACCCCCAGCATCATCGAGGCCGGCTGCAGGAGGTAGCATCCGATCGCGATGAGGATGAGGTAGGCGAGCAGGATGAACGTCCAGCCCATGTTGTGGCGGATGACATCGCCCTCCTTCCGGACGAACTTGCTGGTCGAGACTCCCACGCTAGCGGTCTGGGGCGCAACGGGCTTGCCGATCTCCGCACCCACGGAGTTGAGTGTCGGCAGCAGCAGCGGCGGCATGCCGAGCTGCGTGGCGACGAGCGCCTGGAACTTGCCGAACATGGCGTTCGTCGAGGTGTTGGAGCCCGACAGCGCGACGCCGATGAAGCCCAGGATCGGCGACACCACGATGAACAGGGTGCCCATGCCCGAGAAACCCTTCGCGAGCGAGGCGGCCATGCCGGAATAGTTGAAGATGTAGGCGAGTCCGAAGATGAACACGCCGACGAGACATGCTCCCCACATCTGGTGGAATGTGCGGCGGAACACCTCGTTGACCTGGCCGCCCTTGAGCTTGCCCATGCCCGCAAGCAACAGCGCAACGATGATCCACGAGGCCAGGATCGCAGTGCCACCCACGTAGGGCGCGAACTTGAAGACCGCCGTAACGGGCGGCTTGGCGACATCGCAGGTCGCTGTGAGAGACGAGCAGGCCACCGCCTGGGCGGTGAACCATGTCTTCTTCGGCAATGGCGACCAGGGGCCGGTCCAGGCCGCGACCACGACGAGAAGGACGACGAAGGGCATCCAGGCCTGCGCGATCTGGCCTGTGGTCAGTCCGTGTCCCTGCGTCTGTCGAGCCGCGGCGGCATCGACCGGCACTCCGCCGTAGCCGAGAACGGTCTTGGGCTGCCACACCTTCAGCAGAGCGAGCAGCGCGATGAAGCACACAATCGAGCCGGTGACGTCGGGCAGATACGGGCCGAGATGCACGGCGACCGGATACTGGCCGGCGATGTATCCGAGTGAGCCCACGATGGCCAGTGGCCAGCCTCCCTTCATGCCTTCCTTGCCGGAGACCAGATACAGCAGCACCCACGGCGGCAACAGGGCGAGCACGGCGACGATCGTCCCGACGGAACCGGAAAGCGCCAGCAGTGGATAGTTGGTCACGGCAGCCAGCGCGATGATGGGGGCGCCGAGGGCGCCGTACGAAACCGGTGCGTTGTTGGCAATGGCCGCCACGCGGATGGCATTGAGGTCGGAGATGCCGAGGGAGATCAGGATCGGGGCCACGACCGCCCAGGGATAGCCGAATCCGACCAGCCCTTCGAGGAGCGCGCCGAATGCCCAGGCGAACAGCATGGTCTGCACTCGCACATCCATGCTGCCCTGCGCGATGAGCCAGCGGCGGAAGTTCTCGAAGACACCGCTGACGGCCAGCGTGTTGAACAGCACCATGCCCCAGAACGTAATCCAGTCGACGTTCCACACGCCGGTCGCCGCCCCGTACACATAGGCGTGCCATCCATCGCCGAAGGGCATCTTCCAGACCCCGGCGGCCAGCGCGAAGGTGATGATCGATCCAACCAACGTCGCAAGCCACGCGGGCCAGCGGAAAACCGCCAGCAGGACCAGCAGCGAGACTACAGGTATCAGCGCGACCAGACAGGTGATTGTCAGGTTATTGAGCGGATCGAGCAGCTGCGTGAACATGGTTTCTCCCTGGCTTGTGCCGCGCGGCGTGGATATCGAACGTGTCTGCGTCGCAGCGGTTTGAGTTCTTGTAGTGACGACCGGTGAGCGCGGACGGTAGCGCGGGACGCGGCAAATTGCAAGAAAACCCTATGTTTTCCGGCACTTGGATAGGCCACTGGTCCGCTTTGAGAACACCGGTACGCCCGCAAGCGCGCCGCTCAAGCTTTCGCGGCCTGGTAGGGCAAACCTATACGGCGGCCGCCTGAAATCCGCGCTCTCGTGAGCGTTCCCGCGCGCGCGGTCGCGCGCAAATCACCAGGTTGCGAGCCCTGTGGGGTGGTCGAGAGGCCGGCGGGCCAGGGCGTTCCTGCCCGCGGCGGGGGTGAGCCCTCGCCGGCGATCAGAACTGACCAACCCACAGCTCTGCGCGCGACTTCAGAACCGCAAGCCGATCGTGATCGGCACGAACTCCTGCTTGCT
>DASTDD010000211.1:0-6173 GCA_035710545.1 Steroidobacteraceae bacterium | reverse complement strand
GGCTGAAGCAGGCTTTTTCCCGGGCGTCGTCTACTACCTCACGCAGTGGGCGCCGGCACGGGAGCGAGCGCGATTGATCGGTCTGTTCATGACGGCCATTCCGATCTCGACGGCGCTCGGCGGCCCTCTGTCCGGCGCCATTCTGCACCTGGACGGAGTGGGTGGGATTGCGGGCTGGCGCTGGTTGTATGCGCTCGAGACCGTCCCCTCCCTCGTTCTGGGGTTCGTGGCGCTGGCTCATCTGCCCGACACGCCCGCCCAGGCGAGGTGGCTTGCCCCGCAGGAGAAGGACTGGCTTCTGCGCACCCTGGCGGCGGAAACAACTTTCCGGGAGGCCAAATACGGGTCGCGTCTCGGCGCGACGCTGGCCGATCCGCGCGTCCTGACGCTGTGCCTGGCGTATTTTGGAGTCGAGATCGGTCTGTATGGGGTGATCCTGTGGCTGCCCCAGATCTTCAAGGCCGCCGGCGTGCCGCACCAGATGGTTGGCTTCGCAGTGGCGATTCCCTATACGGCCGCCGCGGTCGCGATGGTGTGGTGGGCCGGCACTCCGATCGCACGAACGAGCGGGTGTGGCATGTCGCGGGGGCTTCACTGGCTGGATGTCTCGGCCTCGGGGCTAGCGCCTATCTGCCAGGCGCGCCGGTCTTGTCAGTGGCCGCCATCACCCTGGGTGCGGTCGGCACGCTCGCGATCCTGCCAATTTTCTGGACACTGCCGGCGGCGCGACTGAGCGGGCGCGCTGCCGCGGGCGGCATCGCCCTGATCAATGCAGTGGGTAACATCGGCGGCTTCGCCGGACCCTTGGTGATCGGGTGGATCAAGCAGGCGACCGGGAGCTTTGCGCTGGGCCTGCTGATCATCGCGGGCGGTGTGCTGCTGACCGGGCTGATCGCGCTGCTGATTGGACATGACAGGGTCGCGGAACGCGCTGGCGGAAGCGCCCGCGTCCCGGTATAAGCGCGTCTCCCGTCATACCAAGATGGAGGGTTGAGGTGGACTTCGACGTCGGTGAGATCGCCTACATACCCACGACGGGCGTCCGCAGGCTGTGCGAGACGCCGCTCGTCGAGGCCACTGACGCGAACCTCAGAGGGTATGGCTGCCTCGTCGAGGATCCCAAGACTTTCCCCATCGAGATCGTTCGTTGGCCGGCGCAGGGATGGCGGCCTATCGATCCCCATAGCGGCGATCAGGGCGGCGTCACGGAAGGGCTCTTCGAGTTCTGGTGGAGGGGCGAGACACTCTACGCTCGCAACAATGCGGTCGGCGATTCCTATCTCTTCGGCTGGAGCAACTGGCCGGAAGAGGCGGCGACCAGCGGACCGAATCCGGCGCGCGAGCGCGCACTGATCTGGCGCGCCAATTACCATCCGGACGGCGGACAGCTCTTCCACCCCCTGAACGGCGAGAGCTTCGTGGTGCCGCTGGCATTGCCGGGTGACGATGTCACGCCGGAGAAGTTTGTCGCGTTCCGCTCCAGTGGGCGCGGACTCTACATTCATCCCGGCATCTGGCACGGAGCCGTCGTGCCACTGGACGACCATGCCCGGTTTCTCGACCGACAGGGCCGGGTTCATGCCCGTGTCTCGGTCGATTTTGCCAAGGAATTTGGCTGCTATCTCGCCGTGCCGCTTCTTTAAAGCCTCACTGTCCGGCCCGGCCTGAAATCCGGCCCGACCCGCGCGCCCAACGTGCGTGCGGCTGGCTGCTCGCATGGCTTGCCGCAACGAAGCGGCGCGCGAAATTCGCGGATTTGGCACCCTCTCGCCATCAGCCTGCCGTGAACAGACCGTGTCGGCCTGAGGACAGCTCACTGATGTGGTCCGCCAGCCCCGGATCAGGTAGGCTGTCCTAACAACGCGACGGCGGAATCATTGGAACAATCGCCGCGCACGCACCGGTGTCGCAAGTGGGGGAGGGCGCGGCGTGCCGGCGTCGCCTGTCATTACGCCGTGAAATTGCCGGACCCCCTGCGATTCCGCCTCCGGAGGTTGGGCAAGATGCTGGACGTGCATGCACCCCATGGGCCGACCCATGGCTGGCGAGACTTCCTGGTTCACATCGCGGCCATAGCCATTGGACTGTTACTCGCGTTGGGGCTCGAGAAGCTCGCGGAGTATGTCCATGAGCGCCGTCAGCTGACGGAGGCCCGGCGCGAGCTGGCGACGGAAATCGTCGAGAACCGGCACGCCTGGTCAGGCAACATGCAGGAGACCTCGAGAGTCCAACGGGAGCTCGCTGCCAATCTGAAGGTCATTCAGGCGCTGCGCTCGCACGGAGCGTCCGAAAGCGGCAAGTTGGACTATTCCGTGCATTTCTACGCGGCGCGCGACGGATCCTGGCAAGCGGTGCGTCAAGGCGGCTCCCTGGACCTCATGCCCCATGAGGAGCTCGAGACCTATTCCTGGTTCAACGCAATCCTGGCGTCCGTGATGGAGTCGATGCACGCGCTTGAAACGACGCTCCAGATTGGAGGGGCGATCGCATCAAGCGCCGCCCCTGAGAGGCTGAGCGCGCACGATCTCGACGAACTCGCCAGCAAGACCATGGAAGCTCAGGGTCGGCTCGAGCATCTCCGCATGTTCCTCGGCTTCGAACACGACGGCCTGGAAACCCTGGGCGCAAAGGCAGGTGCCGCCCGATAGGCCGGTGCGTCGGATAACTTTCCACCAGGCCGACTGCAGCGGCCGACCGGCGTATACAGCCCGCTCCACCAAAGGATCCTCCAGCCCGCTGCCGAGCGCTTGCGCCACGGCCGGTTGCCGCTGCATGATGCCGGGAACGCCGCATCAGCGGCCAGGGGGAAGCGAGCGTCGACCCGCGGAACAGCGGGCGGCACGCCGCCATGGTCTTCAATTCACTCACGTTTATCGTGTTCTTCGCGTGCGTGCTGGCATTGCATTCGCTGCCGCTACCCTGGACGACGCGCAAGATCAACCTGCTCATAGCCAGCTACCTGTTCTATGCCGCATGGAACCCGCCATTCGTCATCCTGCTGTGGATCTCGACGGTGGTCGACTGGTATGCCGCCCAAGGCCTCGTGAAGGCACGCCGGCAGAGTGCTCGTCACGCCTGGATGCTGCTATCCGTGATCGCAAATCTGGGCATGCTGGGCTATTTCAAGTACGGCCAGTTCCTGCTCGACAATTTCACAGCCCTGCTGTCCGCGGTCGGCATCGCCTATCACCCCGCGCACTACGACATCGTGCTGCCGGTCGGCATTTCGTTCTACACTTTCGCGACCATGTCGTACACGCTCGACGTGTACTTGCGTCGTGCGGCGCCTGCGCAGAATCTGCTCGACTACGCACTGTTCGTGACTTTCTTCCCGCATCTGGTGGCCGGCCCGATCATGCGCCCGACGGAGCTCGTGCCGCAGTTCGCGCAACCACGCCGCGCAACCGCCGATCAGCTGCGCTTCGGCCTGGCGCTCATGACGCTCGGCCTGTTCAACAAGATAGTGCTCGCTGATAGTTTCCTGTCCGCGGTCGCGGAACGCGTCTACGACACCGATCAGATCCCAGGTGCGCTGGACGCGTGGGCGGCAACGTTAGCCTTCAGCGCTCAGATCTTCTGCGACTTCGCCGGCTATTCGACCACCGCGATCGGCGCGGCGTTGTGCCTGGGCTTTGCCATGCCAGACAATTTCCGTTTCCCGTACGCGGCAGTGGGTTTCTCGGACTTCTGGCGCCGCTGGCACATCACCCTGTCCTCGTGGTTGCGTGACTATCTGTACATTCCGCTCGGTGGCAATCGTCACGGCGCGCGCCGCACATACATGGCACTCATGGGCACCATGTTGCTCGGCGGGCTGTGGCACGGGGCGAACTGGACGTTCGTCGCGTGGGGCGGGTTGCATGGGTTGTATCTCGCCGTAGAGCGCGCGCTGCGGGCGCGTTTCGCCGACTACCGTCCGGGCCCGCTGATGTTCGTGGCGCTCGGAGTACTCACGTATATGCTCGTGAACATCACCTGGGTATTCTTCCGGGCCAAGACCTTCAGCAAGGCCTGGGTCGTGCTGCTCGGCATGGCTGGTCAGAACGGCGCCGCCCGTCCGATCCTGGCGACCTTCAGTCTCCTGTCGGTGGCAGCGATCGTGGGAGTGCTGGTGCTTACCCACTGGATGATGCGCGCACGTACCCTTGAGTCTGTGGTGGCGCGCGCGCCATCCACACTGGTCGCCGTCGTGTGGGCGCTGATGGCGTCCGCAATCGTGATCGCGCAGGGGAGTGGCAGTGCCTTCATCTACTTCCAGTTCTGAGGCCGCTTCCCCGGTCGGTGTTGTATTGCGCGGCGGGGTGTCGGCGCCGACCCGTGATCAGTATGCGCGTCAGACTGCGGCGGACCGACCCGGCATCGCCCAGCCAGTGCCCTCGCGTCCAGTGCCAGCGCAACCCTGGGGACGCATTCTGCTCGGCGCCGTGGCACTTCTCATGTTGCTGACAGCGGCCTGGGAAGGGTATTGGCGCGACTTTGGAGCCAAACCGGGTGTCAGCAACACTTACGGTCTGTGGGCGATCCAGCGAAGGCGGATCGACGAGGGCGAGGGCGATGCGACGGTCTTGCTGGGCGCATCGCGCGTGTACTACGACATCGAGCTGCCGGTTTGGGAGCGCCTCGATGGGCGCCGGCCCATCCAGCTGGCCTTTGAAGGCACCTCTCCCCTGCCGTACCTGGAGAGTCTGGCAGCGGACCCCAGGTTCACCGGCCGCGTGCTCGTCGGGGTCGCCCCGAATGTGTTTTTTTCTGGCTTCGAGTACCGCGGCGGGGCGATACGGTACACGAGCAAGGAATCGCCCTCGCAGCGGGTCGGACAATGGCTGTCGATGCGCCTGATCGAGCCGCATCTGGCGTTCGAGGACCCCGATTTTTCTCTTGCAACCGTCCTCGAGAGGCAAGCCTGGCCCGAGCGACCGGGCAAGCATGTGTACCTGGAGCCTCGCAAACTCGGGTATCACGAGGCGGACCGCAACTCGTACGTGTGGGACAAGGTCTCCGACGACCCGGAATATCGCGCGCTCTGGCGGCGCATCTGGCACGAAAGTTTTCAGCCCTCACCGGATGACCCGACGCCAGAGCAAGCGCAGAAGGTCGTGCAGCAACAGATTGAGCGCGCCTCGCGTCTCGTGGCGCAGCTTCGGGCGCGCGGCGTGAAGGTGTTGTTTGTGCGCATGCCGAGCGACGGCGAATTCCTCGACTTCGAGAACCGCACCTTCCCGCGCAGTCGGACCTGGGATGCGCTGCTCACGGCCAGCGGTGCCCAGGGTATCCATTTCGAGGACTATCCGGAGCTGCGGGGCTATTACATGCCCGAGTGGTCACACATGACGCGTCCGGAAGCTGAGCGGTTCACCGCGGCGCTGTATCGCATCATCATGCGTGACTTCTGGGGGCCGTCCGCCAGCGGGGCTCACGCGCAGACCGCCAGATAGTTGCGCGGACACGCAGCGCGGCTTCTGAGTGCTCCATTTCCATCGGCGCAGGGCTAAACTCCACGGCAGCTTCCGCTTCGCCCGAGGTCGGCCGAAGCGATGAGCCGAGTGAATCCAACCACCATTCCTACAAAGGAGAAGCTCCATGGCGAAGTATCTGATCGAAGGTACCTATAGTGCCGAGGGCCTGCGAGGCTTGCAGAAGGACAAGGCGTCCGGGCGCAAGCAGGCAGTGAGCAAGCTTATCGAGAGTCTCGAGGGCAGGCTCGAAGCCATTTATTTCGCGCTGGGGGATCGCGACGTGGTACTCATCGTCGATGTGCCCGATATCATCACTGGGGCGGCCCTGTCTCTGGCTGCCTCGGCGACCGGTCTGGTTCGCACCAAAGCTACTGCACTGCTGACTGTCGAGGAAACAGACCGGGCACTCGAGAAGAAGGTTGTATATCGCGCGCCGGGCACCTAGCCCAAGACTCGCGAGCACCGCCGCACGGCGATTCTGCCGTGCGGCGGCGTGCCGAATCCGGCACCCGATCTTGCAAATTGGACATGAGAGGGCCCGCCGGGGGCGGGACCGATTCACCGTGGGAAACCAATGGCGCGCGGTACGGCAATAGCTGCTCTGTTCGTATTTCTCCTGCTGGCCGGCTGTACTCACGTGCGACCGCCGGCCACTTCGGCACCGACAAAGCCCCCGGCTTCGGCACCGACAAAGCCCCCGGGGCAGGGGGAGTCCCC
>DASTDD010000210.1:0-4267 GCA_035710545.1 Steroidobacteraceae bacterium | reverse complement strand
ATCAGCCGCCACTGCTCCGCGGGGCTCATCGCGCTCCAGCGCGCGATCTCATCGCCCGTGCGCAGGCAGCCGAGGCACAGCCCGGCACTGTCCAGCTCACAGATATTCACGCAGGGAGAGCTGGGCCGTGCCCGATCCATGGGCTCACCGCTCTGATACATGGCCCCGCGCACCTCCTGCGCCGGCAGGGCGCTGCCATTGAATTATGGGGGGTCCTCACCTATTCTTCAAACTGGGGCGTAGCGGCCGCTTGCGCCAGTCAGAACAAGAACTTGGAGCGAATCATGAATCCACTCAACTCGGTCTCGGGCGCGATCTGGACCGGTTTCATCCTTGCCTTGATCGTGCTGCTCATCGCCGTCGGGGTGCATATGAATACCGGCGCGTTCTTCGAGCCGACGCTGGCGCGCTGGCTGCACATTCTCAGCGGCATCACCTGGATCGGCCTGCTCTACTACTTCAATCTCGTGCAGACGCCGGGCATGGCCGTGGCTGCGGCCGACAAAGGCGGACCCGGTGGGGCCGGAATCAGCAAGTACATTGCGCCGCGCGCTCTGTGGTGGTTCCGCTGGGGTGCGGTAGCCACCTGGCTCACGGGCGCGTGGTATCTGAGTCGCAATGCCAATTTCGTGAACGCGCTGACGCTGGGTCATGGCGCGCAGGACCGTTACGGGTTCACCATCGGCATCGGCGCCTGGCTCGGCACGATCATGCTGTTCAACGTCTGGGTCCTCATCTGGCCCAACCAGAAGAAGATCCTGGGAATCGTGCCCGCGACGGACGAGGAGAAGGCGAAGGCACGCAAGACCGCGGGCCTCGCTTCGCGAGTCAACTTCGTGCTGTCGATTCCCATGCTCCTGTGCATGGCCTCGGCGTTCCATCAATTCCCGATTTGAGGAGGCTCTCTGAGCCCGCGTGACTCCCTCGGGATTGGCGATGCACCCGCGGACGTGGAGTCTCAGGTCGGCGCTGCGCTGCGCGAGGACATCGGCACCGGTGATGTAACCTCGCAGCTGGTGCCGTCCGATCAGCGAGTGCGCGGCACTGTCGTCACGCGCGAGGACGCGGTGCTGTGCGGCCGGCCGTGGGTCGAGGCGACGTTCCGCCAACTGGATCCGCGAATCCGTCTGAGCTGGCGCGCCTCGGATAGCGAGCGGATCGCTCGCGATCAGATCCTGTTCGAGATCGAGGGACCGGCGCGGCCGGTTCTCACCGGCGAGCGCACGGCTCTCAACTTCCTGCAGCTGCTGTCCGGGACCGCGACCGCGGCGCGGCGCTTCGCCGACGCCATTGCCGGCACAGGCTGCTCGATCCTCGACACCCGCAAGACAGTGCCCGGCCTGCGCACGGCGCAGAAGTATGCGGTCCGCTGCGGGGGCGGCCGGAACCACCGCATCGGCCTGTACGATCTGGTGTTGATCAAGGAAAACCACATCATCGCGGCCGGGTCCCTGCCGGCCGCGGTCGCCGCGGGCCGCGCCGCCTCAGGCGGACTGCAGGTGCAGGTGGAGGTGGAAGTGGAAGTGGAAGTGGAAACTCTGCAGGAATTCTCCGCGGCGCTCGAGTCCGGGGCCGACATCATCATGCTCGATGAGTTCAGCCTCACCGACATGCAGGCCGCTGTCAGGATCAACCGCTCGCGGCCGCACCCGGTGAAGATCGAGGCATCGGGCAGCGTGAGCCTCGAGAATGTCCGGGAGATCGCGCTGACAGGGGTGGACTACATCTCGGTGGGCTCGATCACCAAGCACGTGCGCGCCGTGGATCTGTCGATGCGATTGGAATTCCCAGGCGAGATCCGGTAGCGAGACGGCCCTCAAGCGAGCGTCAAGCGCGGAGCGTTGAAAAAGGCGTGACCTTTGCGGCCTACGCCACCGCGGACTTCAGCACCCGCTGGGGCTGCGCTATGCCATACCCCTGCGCGTAGTCGACGCCGAGGCTGGTGAGCATCTGGATGATCTCGGCGTTCTCGGCAAACTCGGCGATGGTCTGCTTGCCGGTGAGGTGCCCGATCTCGTTGATCGAGCGGACCATCTCGCGGTCGATCGGGTCACGCAGGATCTCGCGCACGAAGCTGCCGTCGATCTTCAGGAAATCCACCGGGAAGTGCTTCAGGTAGCCGAACGAGGACAGCCCGGTGCCGAAGTCGTCCAGCGCGAACTTGCAGCCGAGCTCCTTGAGAGCCTGGATGAACCGGTTGGCCTGCGAGAAGCTCGCGACCGCCGCGGTCTCGGTGATCTCGAAGCAGATCTTGGAGGCATCGAGTCCGCTGCGGTGAAACTGGTCGATCACGAACGGCAGGAACTTGTCATCGCCCAGGCTCTGGCCCGAGAGATTGATCGAGCACATGAGCAGCTTCTCGCGCTCATCGGCCTCGGAGACCAGCCAGCGCAGGGCGTTCTCGATCACCCAGCGGTCGATCGCGGGGGTGATGCCGTAGCGCTCGGCGGCGGCGATGAAATCGTTCGGCGCCACGATGCGGCCCGCCTCATCCTTCAGCCGTAGCAGCAGCTCGTAGTGCGCGCCGGCCTCGGCACGCTGCAGCGGCTGGATCGCCATGCGATAGAGCTCGAAGCGCCCTTCCTCCAGCGCCGCGTTGATGCGCGCGGCCCACTGCATCTCGCGCCGGCGCCGCATGAGCTCGATGTCGTTCTCGGCGAAACTATGCACCCGGTTGCGGCCGCCCTCCTTGGCCGCCTGGCAGGCGCTGTCGGCCGCCGAGAGAATCGAGGCGACGTCCTCGTTGTCGGCGGTGATCGGCACGACACCGATGCTGGCCCCGAGACGGAAGACACGGTCCTCCCAGGTGAAGCGGAAGTTGCGCACGCCCTCGCGCAGGGTCTCGGCCGTGCGCATCGCCTCATCGAGCGAACAGCTCTCCAGCAGAATGCCGAATTCGTCGCCGCCCAGGCGTGAGAGCGTGTCGCGCCAGCGGACCTTGGATTTCAGCAGCGCGCCGACCTGCCCGAGCAGCGCGTCGCCCGCGCTGTGTCCGCAGGTGTCGTTGACGATCTTGAACTGGTCGATGTCCAGGTAGCACAGCGCGTAGGAAGCCTCACGCGCCTTGGCGCTTTTCAGTGCCCGCTCCAGCCGGCTTTCGAACTCGCGGCGGTTCACCAGGCCGGTCAGCAGGTCGTGGCTGGCGTGATAGGACAGTCGGCGATTGAGCTCGCGGGATTCGCTGACGTCATGGAACACGAGCACGCCGCCTGCGACATGGCCCGCACCGTCGCGGATGGGCGCCGCCGTGCTCTCGACATACAGCTCGTTGCCGTCGCGGCGGATGAGCAGCATCGGGCGCACCGACTTGATCGGCCGGATGCGCCGGATCGAGACGCTCAGAGGATTCTCGAGCGGCTCGCAGGTCTCCTCGTGGAAGGCGCGGAAGATCTCCTCGACGGGCCGCCCCATCGCATCCTCCAGGCGCCAGCCGGTGAGCTCCTCGGCCACCGGATTGATGTAGTCGATGGTCGAGGTGGCATCGGTGGTGATCACGCCGTCGCCGATCGACTGCAGAGTGATCTGGGCGCTCTCCTTCTCACGAAACAGAGCCTCCTCGTAGATCTTGCGCTCGGTGATGTCGAGCTCGACTCCCACCAGGCGCAGCAGCCGGCCATGTTTGTCCACGCGCGCGGTCGCCCGGCTGATGACCCAGCGCCACTCGCCATTGCGGTGACGCATCCGGTGGGTGCTCTCGAAGGCGGCAGTCTTGCCGGCCACGTGGTCCCGAATCGCAGCCTGCACGCGCGACAGGTCGTCTGGATGCACAAGGCTCCGCCAATCAGGCGAGCCGCGAATATCATCGTCCTGGTAGCCGAGCATCGACTTCCAGCGGGGCGAGAAATACACCTCGTTGTTCTGGACATCGAAATCCCACAGCCCGTCGTTGGCGGAGAGCTGAGCGAGATTGGTGCGCTCCTCGAGCTTGGCGAGACGCGCTTCGATGCGGATACGTTCCAGCCCCGTCGCGAGGCTCGTGCCGATGAGCTTCATCAGCAGCTGCAGGTTCACGTCCCAGGCCCCGCGCGGCATCGTATGAGCCAGCCCCAGCATGGCCGCAGGTTTGCCCTGCACCCGCAGGCTCACCAGCAGCGCCGTCCCAATCTGCAACTCGGCCATGCGCTGGGCTTCGGCAGCCTGCTCGCGACGCGGCGCGCTCGTATCGCGCAGCTCCGAGAGACGCAGATGATCGAGCCGGGATCTCAACCAGGGAAAGGAATCCATGGAGATCTCGCGCAGCCCCTCCGGACGGCACTGGGCAAAAGCG
>DASTDD010000209.1:0-24435 GCA_035710545.1 Steroidobacteraceae bacterium | reverse complement strand
CCCGGAGCGGATCGGTCGCAATCACCTGCTGGATGAGCGTGAGCGCCTGCTCCAGCTCGCCGAGGCTCGACAGCATCAGCGAAAAATTGGCTTTCACCGTATCATCATTCGGCGCCAGCACCACGGCCCGGCGAAACTCCGCCTCCGCCCCGCGCCAGTCGAAGTCGGCGTTCTCGATCAGCCAGCCGCGGGCGGCGTGGGCGTACCCCAGATCCGGTGCGAGGGCGAGT
Organism: Steroidobacteraceae bacterium; assembly: GCA_035710545.1. Classification (GTDB taxonomy): domain Bacteria; phylum Pseudomonadota; class Gammaproteobacteria; order Steroidobacterales; family Steroidobacteraceae; genus 13-2-20CM-66-19. Next base: position 24,205 of record DASTDD010000209.1, on the reverse strand, counting down.
GCCCGGTCTGCCGCCTCGCGCGCTTTCGCGACTGCCTCCTGCGCGGGCGCACCCCCGAGCACCCCACTCAGATTCGTCCAACAGATGGATAACTCGCTCCAGGCATAGGCATAGCGCGGGTCGAGCTGCGTCGCCCGCGTGAGGTATTCGATCGCCTTGCGAACATCGGCGTCCGAGCCGCCGCGATGATAGAACCGGCCCTGCAGCATCGCGTTGTAGGCCTCGAGGCTGCCGCCGGGAGGCCGCTCGCTCTGCTGGGCCGGCTGTTCACCCGTAGTCAGGAGCCGGGTTCGCAGAGCGACTGCCACCGCATGGGTGATCTCATCCTGCAGCGCGAAGAGATCCTTGTAGGGCCGATCATAGTGCTCCGACCACTGCATGCTGCCGTCGGTGGTGTCGATCAGCTCGGCGCTCACCCGGATCATGTCTCCCGACTTGCGTACGCTCCCCTCGATGAGGTGCGCCACGCCGAGCTTCGACCCGATACTGCGGCTGTCTTCCTTCGAGTCCCGGAACTGGAACGCCGAGGAGCGTCCGATTACCTTCAGTCCCGAGAACTGCCCGAGCGCGGTGATCAGGTCTTCCGAGATCCCATCGGAAAAGTACTGCTGGCTTGCATCGCCGCTCTCGTTCACGAGCGGTAGCACGGCGATGGAGGCAGCATCCGGGCCGCTGGGCTTTGATCGGTTGAGCCGCTCGAGCCCGAAATACCCGACTGTTGCTAGCAGCACCGCCGCCACGATTGTCGCGTACAGCACGCCCATCCGTCGGCACACGTACGGCGCACTGCTCGCAGGCGCGCCCGGTTCGTTAGCGGGGCGCTCCGCTACGGGGGCGCTGTTGGGCGAGAGCAGCCGCTTAACCCGCTCGACGAATGACGGCGGCGTTTCGCCCGACGGCAACCGCGTCCATTGCACGTCGCGGAACCGGTCCGGAATTTGGTCGTCGTCGTCTCGTGTGTCATCTATGACTACCGGTAGCAAGAATGCGCGGTTGGCCGAAATCAGATGGGAACGGTCCACGGCGAGCTTCCACTCGAGGCGGAAATACCCCTCGTCGCGTTCGTGAGTGGCGCGAGAAATGATCGGAATGAATAGCGCACACGTCTTGATCTGCCGGCGGATAGCCTGATCCCAAACCTCTCCACCTCGGAGTTCAGTCTGGTCAAACCAGACCTCAATGCCAGCCCCACGCAGGGCGGTCGCGATGCGCGTAGCAGCGCCCGCGTCCTGGGACGCATAGCTCAGAAATACGGCGTGCGACGGCTCCGTCACGAAGGCCACCTTTGACCCGCGCGGTCTTCTTTGGGCCTCCGCGCGGACGGCAGCTTATCCGAAGTGGCCGGGAGAACCTACCCAGTCTTCTTGGAAGCCGCCGTAAGTGACGGGTTGGTTGGCTGTGGATGGCGTCATGCACTCAATCAGTTATTCGCCGGGATCCGCGGCCGAGGTGCTCGCGGCGGTGCGCGCCATGCGGCTCGAGGGCGTCGTCGCCAAGCACAAGGATTCGCCCTATCAGCGTGGGGAGCGATTATCTGACTGGGTGAAATTGAAGCTTGAGAAATCTCAAGAGTTGGTCATCGGCGGCTATCGGTCGGACGGTTCCATCGGTCTCGATGCGCTCTTGGTCGGCTATTACGAAGGCAAGGAACTGCGGTTCGCCGGCAAGGTCCGCGCGGGGCTCGTGCCACACACTCGCCGCGAGCTGCTCGGCAAGTTGAAGTCGCTGCATGTCGCACGGCGCCCCTTCGCCAACCTGCCCGATTTCGATGTAGGCCGCTGGGGTGGCGGTGTGACTGCCGAGCAGATGACCGAAATGCAGTGGGTCAAGCCGGAGCTCGTCGCTCAGATGCAGCCCGGCACGGGCGACTCAGGGGCTCTCGGTGGGGAACTCTATGCGGTCAGCCCGAGGTTCGCCCTGTTCTTGGGCGCGCATTTCGCCATGGATACCGATAGCGACGACGAGGATCAGCACGAATCCCAGCAACACAGTGCAGTACTCCGAACTCGTTGGGTGTATCAAAGCACGACGGCGCTGAACCGCCGCTGACCGCCCGGTTAGTGGCACCTGCGGACCGCGGCGCCGCCCTCGAGCGAGCGGGCGGGGCAGGCGCGCTAGCGCCCCGCGCCGCGTGCTCGAACTGGGAGCGGCGTCACCGGCCTATCGCCCGCGGTGCGAGCGCATGTCCTCAATGCCCTTCACGTCGATCGAATTCTGACTGCGATGCACGATGACCGATGGAAGTGCCCCGAAAACCGTGACCGGGGAGGCTCCCTTGTCCCCGATCTCAACGCCAATTCCCAGGATCACGACGGTCGCGGCGAACACATTGAGCCAGGGCCCCGTCATCGTGGGGTCCCCATCAAGCAGCGGCCGATGCGCTCGTGGATCGAGAGTTGCATAGGGCGGGACGCTACGCCCGAACGCGATCACTCACCTGTGCCCAAGGTCACGACGTGCTGTTTGGTCGAGGGGATGGGACCCGATCCAGGGAACGCCCGGGCGGCTGGCTGCGGCCAAGCTGACATGCTAGCCTGCTTCGGCGAATAAGCAGAGCAGGCGACAGGCATGCCACTCACTCACCTGGAAAATCAACTGCGTGAGCGTGCCCGGGCACTCATCGAGCAGGGCCTCCTGCCCGCGAGTAGCCCGACTAAGACGTTTGGCGGTTACGGCATGGGGGAATCGTGCTCGCTATGCGGCAAGCCGGTACCGCCTCCTGAGGTCGAATACGAGGTGGTCTACAACAGGGGCATCTACCGCTTTCACTTCATGTGTCATGCCGCCTGGCAGTTCGAACAGGCACGGCGGGAACATCTGGACAATCTGGCCGCGTCCGGCAATACGGGAGCGACTAGGGAGTAAGAAAAACGGGCGAGATGGTCGCCTGCTGACTGCGCCTTCAATGCGGCGGAGCTCGATTCCCCACCTGGCGAGCTCACAACGGACTTGACCGAGACTCAGTACGACCAGGCGGCGCGTCTCTTCCAGATCAGCAAGGACGCGTCGCGCCGCCGTGAGGCCGCGTCCATGCAAAAGCTGCAATATCCGCAGCTCAGGCTGGGTTGCCCGAGCAACGCTTGCAGCTCAGTCGGCTACTGAGGCCAGCGCCAGGTGTGCGACATGGGCCCGTTGCGCAAAGGCGAGGATCTGCGCCACGCGCTCGTAGCGAACACGCCGGTCAGGAAAGATGCGGACCACACTCGAGGCTCCCGCTGCCTGCCTGAGCCACGCTTCCAACCGTTCATCGTCCGGTACGGGTGTGTCGTCCCAGACTACCCGGCCGTCGAAGTCGACTTCGATCCGGACCTGCGGAATGGGCTTCTGGGCGGCAGGCCCCGCGGGGAGATCCAGCGCAATCCGATGGGTGGAACGTGGAAGTGTCAGCACCAGCAGCACGAGTAGTACCAACAGGACATCAATCAGTGGCGTGGTATTGATTTCCGGTGCGGGACGCTGCGCCATGGGTGGTCTCCCTGTGGCCGTTGACACAGGGTGAACGTTGCAGCACCTCCAGGCGGGTCAAATCAAGTGCTCACTTGCCTACGGACAATTGCAGCTTCGGAACGCCGAACTTGCCCTCCAGCTGATGCAGCTTCTGCAGATCGATCGAACCTACGATGTTCACGATCGTGAATTCCCTCGGGTCGCTCGCGATGATGACCAGCCCGTTGGCTCGTCCGCGGTCAGCCGAGATGTAGATGTCGACATTGTCCTGATCCTTGCTGCGAACCTGCACCAGGCGCTGCCAAGTGGGGGGCACCAGCTGTTTTCTCACCGCTTCGACCTCCGCGGTGGGGTAGGCGAAATCCTTGTTGAAGGTATAGCTCCTGACATAGATGCCCTGCAGGCCGGACACCACCTGCCTGGCGGCCGCTTCTTCCGGCTTGTTCGAGTCGAGGAAGCTCGCGGCGAGACCCAGCAGAGTCGAGTCCAGAGTGATGTTGACTGACTGACTCGACTTTCCCGTCAGAGAGTCGAAGCTCGGGAGCTGCAGCTGGCCAGGGGGGCCTGCGCTGGCGAGCCGCGTCGCCAGCAGCAGGGCCGCAGCCAGTATCGCGAGGTACGCCTGCCTTTTCATGACCCGTTCTCCGTCTTCTCCTCGTCATTCACCACGCGGTACGCCACATCGAGCTTCGCGCTGGTGACCTGCAGCGCCTCGATCAGCTGGCGGCGCGCCTCGAGACCACGCTCCTGGCGTCGCACCTGCCACTGATGAGCAGTTCCAAGGCCGAGCAGCAGCGCCACTGTCAGCGCGACCGAGGCCCATCGCCAGCCTGATTGCCTGGCCGGCGGCGGCCCCGGCTGACCCGCGGTGTCCTGCTCGATGGCCGCGAGCACTTTTTGTGTGAGTCCCTCGCCCGGATCGACCGGGCGCAGCGCGGCACGCAATGAGGCGTCCAGATCGTTACTCATGTCGGTGACCTTAGTTCGTCCTGCGCAGCGGCTTCGATGCCCTTACGCAGGGCAGCCAGCGAGCGCTTGAGATGACTCTTCACGGTGTGAATGGACATGTTCAGTGCGCGTGCGATATCCGTCGGATCGAGGTCTTCCTGATAGCGCAGCAGGACGACGGCTCGCGGGGCGGGCGGGAGCCGAGCGACGAGGGCGCGCAATCGCCGTCGCAAGATGGGATCCGCGTCCGAGCCCTCGTCGGCAACTCCATCGGCTGCCTCCAGAGGCAGCGTTTCGACTCGGGGCTCCCGGCGCAACCGGTCGATCGCCCGGTTCGCGGTTACCTTGCGCAACCAGAATTCGAGATGTCTGCCCGACTCGATGGTGGCCAGGTTGCGGTGCAGCTGCAGGAAGACCTCCTGGGCCAGGTCCTCGGCTTTCTGGCGGTCGCCGAGCATCCGCAGAGCGAGGCTGTAGACTGATCGCTGTTGCAGACGGACCACCTCCGCGAAGGCCGGCGCCTCGCCGGCCAGGACTCGCGACAGCAGTTCCTCGCTCGGTTCGGAAGGCTGACTCACTCAAAGTTTTTGCGCAGCTTCGCCACCTGCTTCATGTCCAACGACCCGACGACGTTGACGATGGTGAACTTGCGAGGGTCACTGGCGATGATGGCGACCCCCGTGATCGTATGGTCATTCATGGCCAGGTAGACGTCCACCGCCTCGTTCCTTTCCTGATCGCGCGTCTGGACCAGCTGTTTCCAACCGGGGCCCGCGAGCTGCGCGCGAACCGCATCGAGGTCCGCCTTGGAGTATTCGAAATCCGAATTGAAACGGTAGCTGCGTACCCGCACGGACTTCACCCCTACCAGAGTCTTCTTCAAAGCGGCGGAGTCCGGGTCGCTCTCGTCGATCAGCAACCCCAGCAGACTCACCGGCAGGGAGCCGAAGGTGACGTCGACCGTATCGACCGCCTGGTGCTGCAGATTCTCGAACGGCGGCAGCTTCAGCTCGGGATCCTGGGCCAGGGCCAGCAGCGGGACGGCCAGGCAAGCCAGCGTCGTCAGGATGCGCATCGCGGATCTCCCCTCTGTGTGGTGGTCTGAAGAGATATACGCAGCTCCGGGGTCGGGAGAGTGCAGCCAAGCGGGCTGACCCCTTTAAGGGGCCCACCATGCGGCGCTCTTGCGGAGATAAGGGGGCAGCCGGACGGCGTCGAGGCCGCAGGGCCTCAGGAGCCAGCCGGCTGACTCATCCGGTAGCCGCCGCCGCGGTCGCCCTCCTGCGGAGTCCTGCCAGCAGCAGGAGGGCCCCAAAAAGGCCCGCGACCCCCGGCGGCAGCCAGTTCCACGTGCCGCGGTCTATTCGGGCCGTGCGTTCGGGGAAGCGCGCTTGATAAATCACGGTCACCTGGTCTCCCACCCGATAGCTCGGGGGGTTGCTGCGGACCCTGTCTGCGACAGCCAACGGAGTTCCGCCTGGATTGAACTGCACGATCGCGCGATAGAGAGTATTTCCGTTGGTGTCAGCTTCAGGCCGGACTTCTATGACCTGACCCCTGGCGCGCTGGCCATGCGACTGCAGCCGAAGCAGATCCCGGACGAGGTATGAGCTGAGCACGAGCAGCAGGCAACCGGCTGCGATCAGCAGCACACGCACAGGCGGAGAGGGGCTCTGCTGCGCAACATTCTGTGAACCGGCACTCGCGGGGGTGAGATCCTCGATTTTGAGCAGTGGAGCCGCCGCGAGGTCCGCGCTGGTGCTCTTGAGCCTGATCATGCCTGGCATCTGTGTGCGGGCGCGAGAGAACACGCTGTGGCCGCGAGCGCCCAGGTAACCCACCAGTCCGAGCAACGCCGCGACGGTAGCTAGATTGACGGGCCACTGGGTCAGGGCCAGGTAGATGATCCAGCTTGAGGCGGCCAGCAGGACGGCCGACACGCTCTCGACAAGATAGCTCCCGGCGGCGGATACCTTGTTTGGATTCCTGGGGAATACCATCAGCCGCACAGCGCGGCCGGTACTCATGCCCTGGTAAGTGCCGGATCCGGTGTCCGAAACCGCCTCGACCGGCCCAGTCGCCAGGTCATAGCGATAGACCGGGTAGAATGCCGTTCCTGACTTACGCACGCCGACGATCGTTCCGTCGACGTGCGATGCACACATACGCCAGTAGAGCCTGTTGCCGAGCAGCAGTGCGCTGATCGCAGCGAAGAATCCGCCGCCGGCCAGAAGCCCCGCCTGGTTCCAGGCGACGGCCAGTTCACTGAGCAGTTTGAACATGGTCAGCCCCCAAGACACCGGTTCGCACCGGTCTGTAGCGCAACGGCGTGGACGGAACCGTGATGGGTTACCCGGTTGCGAGAAGATCGTCGGTCCGATTGCAACGGGACCGCGCGAAACGGATCATCTCCAGGATGTCGATGGGTTGTGCAGAAGTCATCCTGGAGCGTAGCTCGTGAGTAACCGGTACACGCGGCTGATGGACCTGATGGGCCGACCTCAAGGGTGTCGGGTCGAGGAAGCCTGTGTCGAGCTGGGAGTCACTCGCGCCGGATGCCGGGGGATGATCCGGGACCTCAAGGCGGTGGTACCGGTCGAGACGGAGTACGACCGGCATGGCGGTCGCGGCAGAGGCCGGTCCGCGGTGCATTTCATACGGACGTCCGGCGTGGTTCCGGGCGTCTCCGCGGGCAGCGAGATCCCCTGAGCCCGCAAGTCGCCGTGGCTGGCCGAGGTTCGCTCAGGATGGAGGCGCTTCGTTGGCGATGTCCACCACGCAGAGCCACTGGCCATCGGGGCCGCGGCGCCAGATGGAAACCCCCCTCATGTGCAGTGTCACCAGGCTTCCGTTGGGGCCGGGGACGGTCGTCTCGTTGGTGCCCGGCAGGTAAGCCATTGTTCCATCCGGCGAGATCACCGGATCGTGTGAGACCCAGTGGATCCTGAAACCCGGCGTCTTGAGGCTTGCGCTGATGAAGTCACGGATGGCGGCCTTGCCAGCGTAGATCGGCTGGCCAGGCTCGATGACTACGGCGTCATCGGCCCAGTACGAAAGGACTTTCTCGATATCCTTGCCGGCCGTGGCCGCATCGGCCCAGTCGGCGTCCCGCTGCAGGAGCTTTCTCTGCTCGTCCGTGGCGTTGGATGTGTCGCGGCCGCACGCGGCGAGCGCGGCGCACAGGGCGAGCGATAAGGACAGAAGGGCGGTTCGCATTTAGATCTCCCGGCAGGGGTGAGACGCTTCGTGGCTCTGTTGCCTAGAACCCGCTGGCGCGGCCAAGTCCGCCATCTGCGTGAGACGCCGCATCATTGCGGCGTGCCAACGGCTGCACTGAACCGTTCGAGCGCGCGCTCAATGCGATCAAGCAGGGTAGGGGAGCAACTGCCGAACATCCGCCTGATCACCCAGCGCACCTCGGCGCGCGTTCCCACACCCCGCAGCTGGATCGCCAGTCGTGCCGCTTCGGTGTCATACCGATCCGCTGTGGCCTCGTGCCGAGCCCGCGACGGATCTTCCTCGCGCAGCGCTACCGCGAGCTCACTGCAAAGCGCGGAGTAGGCGGCGACCCGCGTCGCATGGACTTTCAACCGGTTGGGCATCTGGCCGTACTTTCTGTCAACGCTCCCCGAGTCTCCCATAGCGCTGGATTATGACAACTCTCCCTGATCGAGGCCCGTGACCTCGCTAGGATTCGCGCCAACAGCGAATAACAACAGGTAGTGTATCGTGCGCCAGAAGCCAACACCGTCGGCAGAGGCAGCCAGACTGCGCGCCGCGAAGGGCAACACCGCCGTGTCTGGGAAGGTCAACGGACGCGGGGTCGTCCAACCCCTCAAAGCGAAATCCAGAAGCGTCCGGCGGCAGCTCAGCCTCTATAAGAAGATCTTTGCGGACCTCGGCTAGAGATCAGAGCAGCCGGAGCTGACGTTCGAGTATCTCTGCCTCGTAGTTGAGCAGCGGCATCCGCTGCGCGAGGCATTCGCAGATACGCCCACGCTCGGCCGCTCGAACCTCGGAGCCCGTCTGGAGCCACGCGCGGACGATCATCGTAGGCAGTCGGCCGCTATCCCGGTACAGCTCTCGGATCCAGGCGTACAGGGGACGAAGTCGGGGAGATTTCACCCACCAGGGCACCTCGTCCGGTACCCAGAGCCGAGCGCAGTTGAGGTGCTGCAGAAAGCGTCGCTTTGGCGCTCGGGTCTGACCAACGTACCTGACGACCACCAGGTCCCCCGGGTCGGACAGCGTGTAGAGCGCAGTGCCGGCGGCACTCCCGGGAGATTTGTCGTATAGATCTGAGCGCGCATGAGATCGGATGATGCGTGCGAGCTGGGCTCGGGTGAGCGCGCCGGGACCCGCTGAGATGCGGCCGCACGACTCTTCGATCGATTCATCGATGACCACGGGCGGATCGTAAGCACCCAGGTGAGGGCGCGTCCAACCAGTCAGCACAGCGAGGCACTACTGGATGGCCGCATGTCCTATGCTGTAGTCCGGTCGGCCAATTCAGGACAGACTCATGGCTTCCCGACGCATACTCATCACCGGTGCAGGCAGTGGAATCGGTGCAGGTCTCGCGACGCTCCTGTCACGTGCGGGACATCATGCCGTCCTCACCGATGTTGACGCTGCAGCGATCACATCAGTCGCCCAGAGCATCACACAGGCAGGAGGAAGCGCTGCCACGTTTCCGCTCGACGTCACGCGCGATGAGCAGATCAACGCCGTAGTCCGGGATGCCGGACCGATTGACGTGCTCATCAACAATGCCGGACTGCAGCACGTGGCCCGCCTGGAGGAGTTTCCGGCCGAGCGCTGGCATCTGCTCGTGGCGGTGTTGCTGACCGGCGCCGCGGGAATGACCCGGGCGGTGCTTCCCGGGATGCGTGCACGCGGGTTCGGCCGCATCATCAATATCGGCTCGATCCACTCCCTCGTGGCCTCGCCGTACAAGAGCGCATACGTCGCAGCCAAGCACGGTCTGGTGGGATTCTCGCGCACGATCGCCCTGGAGACGGCCGACACCGACATCACGATCAACACCATCTGTCCAGCCTATGTGCGTACGCCGCTCGTGCAGCAGCAGATCGCCTCTCAGGCGCGCGAGCACCGCCTCGCGGAAGACCAGGTGGTCCGCGAGATCATGCTCAAGCCCATGCCGAAAAAAGCATTCATCACCATCGAGGAGATCGGTGCGCTCACGCAGTTTCTGATGAGCGATATCGCGAGGAACATCACCGCCCAGGCCATCGCGATCGACGGGGGCTGGACCGCACAGTAGGGCGCGAGGCAATTGACTACGAGAGGCAGCGCTCCACGGCGGTGGCCACCGCCCACAGGCGCTCGTCCGCATCGCGCAGGCCGAACAGTGTGAGCCCCACTGGCGCAGACCCCGGCTCATGGCAGGGGATCGAGATGGCGCAACCGTCGAGGAAGTTGACGATGCTGGAATTTCTCAACACCAGCGCGTTGGTACGCACATAGGCGTCGTCAGCAGCCAGCTCGGTCAGTGCGGGCGCGACCACAGGCACGGTGGGCATCACTACCGCATCGAAGCCGGTGAGTTGGCGTGAGACCTGCTCAATGAAAGCCGCTCGCGCACGGAGCAGCCCGATGTAGTCCGCGGCGTCCTGCTCTCGCGCGCGCATGATGCGGTTTGCCACCCTCGGGTCATATCGGGATGCCTCGCTCTTCAGGCGGCTCCGGTGCTCGGCATACGCTTCGGCGGCGGCGATGCCACCGTCGCGATTCAGACCGGGCAGCTCATTCAGCTCGGGCACGACGCTGTCCTTGAGCATCGCGCCGGCCGAGGAAAGCCGCGTCAGCGCTCGCTGATAGCTTGCCGCGACCGGGGGCGCCATTCCATCCATCACGTAGGAGGTCAGCACGCCGAGGCGCAGCCCGCCCACGGTATTCCCGCTTTCATGCGAGTCCTCGGACTGCGCGGCCAGCGCCTCGAGAGATTGAGGCGAGGCATCTCCTGCCAGGATGGCATCGAGCGTCCGGCAGCAGCCCACCGAGCGCGCGAGCGGTCCCACGGAATCAAGCGTGGTCGAAAGCGGGTAGACGCCGGATTTCGGCACCCGGTGCGCAGTTGGTTTGAAGCCGACGATTCCACACAGGGCTGCCGGTATGCGGCACGACCCGCCGGTGTCGGTGCCCAGCGAACCGAACGCCATGCCGTCGGTGATTGCCACGGCGGCTCCGGAGGAGGAGCCCCCTGGAATCCTCCCCGTTGCCCGGTCCCACGGATTCAGTGGAGTCCCATAGTGGGGGTTCAGGCCCAGGCCCGAGTAGGCGAACTCGGTCATGTTGGTCCGACCGATCACGATCAGCCCCACGGCCTTGAGCCGCGCCACGGCGGGGCAGTCCACCTGTGCGGGGGGCGCATCGCGCAACACCACCGAGGCCGAAGTGGTCGTGTCGCCCGCGATGTCGAACAGATCCTTGATGGAGATCGGTATGCCGGCGAGCGGCCCGAAGCGCGCGCCGCGCCGGCGGCTCTGGTCATAGAAGTCCGCCGTGGCAAGCGCCTGCCCGGCGTGCACCTTCAAAAAGGTCCGGGCGCCTTCTCCACGCGGATCAGCAATCCGCTCCAGGCAGTCGGCCACCAGGGAGTGGCTGGTGGCGCGGCCGGAAGCCAGAGCGCGCGCGAGACTGGCAAGAGTAGGGTGCGACTCGGCGGCCATGGCGACCTCTCTCAGCGCTTGCGATAAACCGTTTTGGGCAGAACGCAGAGCATCTCGTAGAGGAGATTGGCCGCCAGCAGCGAAGTGTTGCCGCTGATGTCATAGGGCGGGGCGACCTCGACCAGGTCGGTGCCGACGATCTGCAGGCCGCGGCACCCGCGGATGATCTCGAGCGCCTGCGGCACGGTCAGGCCGGCGATCTCCGGGGTGCCGGTGCCCGGTGCGTAGCTCGGGTCGATGCCATCGATGTCGAAGGACAGGTACACCGGCCCCTGGCCAAAGGCTTCGCGGAGCTCGCCCATCAGCGGCGCGAGCGAGCGCAGCCAGCAGTCCTCGGCTGGGACGACCCGCACGCCGCGCTCGCGCGTCCAGTCGAAGTCGCTGGAGGAGTATCCGGTGCCGCGCAGTCCGATCTGAGCCGCGCGCCGGCAATCGACCAGCCCTTCCTCGATCGCCCTGCGGAACGGCGTGCCATGAGCGATCTTGGCGCCGAACATCGTGTCATTGGTGTCGGAGTGCGCGTCCACGTGGATCAGCCCGACCGGCCCGTACCGGCGCCGCATGGCTCGAAGGATCGGCAACGCGACGGTGTGATCGCCGCCCAGCGTGAGAGGCACGCAATCCGCACGCAATATCCCCTCGTACGACCGCTCGATGATATCGATGCTCTCGGCGAGGTTGAACGTGTTGATGGCCACGTCGCCGAGATCTGCCACCTGCATGCTGTCGAACGGCGCCGCGCCCGTTCCCATGTTGTATGGGCGGAGCAGGCACGACTCGGCGCGAATCTGGCGCGGACCGAAGCGCGCACCCGAGCGGTTGGAGGTGCCGATGTCGAGCGGCACCCCGACAAAGCAGGCGTCCAGTCCCTCGGCACTCGAGGCGGCTGGCAGGCGCATCATCGTCGCGGGCCCCGCGAAGCGCGGCATGGAGTTTCCGCCCAGGGGCTGATTGAAGGAAACGGCGCTGCCGGGGCTCTGTACGGGCTTGTCCATCGAGGCGTGCCTTGTGCCAAAAGCGCGAGGGTGTGCCATTGTAACCGGCGGCGCAATAATCCTTATTGAACGATCGATTAACAGTGGCGGCCGCGCCGCGACTGGTCTATCCTCGCTGCTGCCTGGTCGGGGGGAAATCGATGGGGCGCCAACCACGCTACGATGTGCTGTTCGAGCCGGTTCGGATCGGCCCGGTCACGGCCCCCAATCGCTTCTATGCGGTTCCGCATGCCAGCGGCATGACCAATGCCATGCCCCGGATGCGCGCGGGATTTCGCGCCATGAAGGCCGAAGGAGGCTGGGGCGTGGTCTGTACCGGCTACGTCTCCGTTCACCCCACGGCCGATGACTCGCCGCTGCCGTACGCCACGCTCTGGGACGACAACGACATTCGTGCCCACGCGCTCATGACCGATGCCGTTCACAGGCACGGATCGCTCGCCGGCATCGAGCTGTGGCATGGCGGTGGGTCGGTGTCCAACAAGACGACCCGCCTGCCACCCCTGTCCCCCTCCGGCATCTCCTGGATGGCGACCCACGTCGGCTTCATGGGCAACCGGCGCTCGAAAGCCATGGATGCCCTCGACATCCGCAACCTGCTGCGCTGGCAGGCGGAAGCCGCCCGCAAAGCGCGCAGCGCCGGATTCGACATCGTCTACGTCTACGCGGGCATGGGTTACCTGCCCTACGAGTTCCTCATTCCAGAATGGAACCTTCGCACCGACGCCTATGGCGGCCCGGTGGCCAATCGAGTCCGACTGGTCCGCGAGCTGCTGGAGGTCACCCGCGAGGCGGTCGGGAGCAACTGCGCCGTGGCGTTGCGCATCAGCCTGGAGGAGCTGCGCAGCCGCCGCAGCGAGCGCGCCGCCTCGGAGGCGCACGAGGTGGTCGAGTTGCTGGCTGACTCGACCGATCTGTGGGACGTCAAGATGGATTCGAGCCCGACCGATTGCGCGCCCTCGCGGTTCACCCCGGAAGGCAGTCACGAGCCGGTCATCGATTTCGTCAAGCGGATCACGAGCAAGCCGGTGGTCGGAGTGGGGCGATTCACCTCCCCCGATACCATGGTCTCGCAGATCAGACGCGGAGTCCTCGATCTGATCGGTGCCGCCCGCCCATCGATCGCCGATCCCTTCCTGCCCCGGAAGATCGACGAGGGACGTGAGCAGGACATCCGCGAGTGCATCGGCTGCAACATCTGCATCTCCAGCTGGCATGACAGTGTGCCCGTGCGCTGCACGCAGAATCCGACGATTGGCGAGGAGTGGCGCCGCAGCTGGCATCCCGAGCACTTCGGCGCGGTGGGAAGCGGCTCGGCGGTGCTGATCGTGGGCGGCGGTCCGGCAGGTCTCGAGTGTGCGTTGACACTCGCGAGGCGCGGCTACCCGGTCTCGCTCGCCGAGGCGGCCGATCACTTCGGCGGTCGCCTGCACTTCGAGACGAGTCTCCCGGGGCTCGCGACCTGGAGTCGCGTGCTGGACTGGCGTCTGGGCCAGCTGCGGCGGTTGTCCAACGTGACGCTGTACGCCGGGAATGAGCTGTCGGTGCAGGATATCCTGGGGCTCGAGCACCCGCGTGTGGTGGTCGCCACGGGCGCTCGCTGGACCCGGATGTTGTACTCGACGCTGGAGCTGCCGGTCGGAGATCTCGAGGCGCCGAATGTATACACCCCGGACGATGTGGCGGCCGGAGCGCTGATCGAAGGCCCGGTCGTGGTGTTCGACTTCGACAACTATTACATGGGGAGCGCGCTTGCCGAGCACCTGGCTCAATCGGTGGATCGCGTCACCTATGTGACGCCGGCCGGGCACGCTTCCGCCTGGACCATCATGACCAATGAGCAGCCGCAGGTGCACCGCGCCCTGGCGAACGCAGGCATCAAGCTGTACACACTCTCCCGCATCACAAGCCTCGAGGGGGGCGATGCGGTGATGGCCAATCTGTTCACCGGTGAGGAGCGGCGGATTCCGTGCCGCTCTCTCGTCATCGTCGGCGCTCGGGTCGCGCGCGATGACCTCTATCGGGCGCTGAGCGCCCGACAGGATGAGCTGCAAGCAGCGGGGATTGTGTCGGTGGACCGGATCGGCGATGCGCTCGCACCCGGCGCGATCGTGCATGCCGTGCACAGCGGCCACCGTTTCGGGCGCGAGCTTGACGCGCCGCCCGGAAGCGAGCTGTATCGTCGTGACGTGCCCATCGTCGACGAGGCTCCGATTCTGTACGACGAAGGCGCGGAGCGCGCGTCCCCATGAATGCAACGACGCCCATCGCCGGCCTGGAACAGACGCTGCCCTCGAGCTGGTATTACTCCGAAGAGGTGTACCGGCTCGAGAAGGAGCGGATCTTCTGTCGCGACTGGATCTGCGCGGGCCGCGCAGAGGAGCTGCCTGGCCCGGGTGATTATCGGGTGCTGGACATCGTCGGGGAGAGCATCCTGCTCGTGCGCAACCGGCAGGGTGAGCTGCGAGCCTTCTACAACGTCTGCCGGCACCGCGGCTCCCGGCTCTGTCGCACGGATGGCCGTACCGCGACCGGAATGGCCGTGCAGGGCGGCTTGATCGCCGGCCGGTCCATCATGTGCCCCTACCATCAGTGGTCCTACGATCTCGATGGCCATCTGATCGCCGCCCCTCATCTGGGCGCCGTGCCGGGCTTCCACAAGGGCGCTATCAGCCTCTATCCCGTGGCGGTGGAGTGCTGGGGCGGCTTCGTCTTCCTCAACCTGACGCCCTCGGAGGCAAAGCCCCTGGCCACCCAGCTGGGCGGGATTCCCGCGCGGACCGAGCGTTATGCGCTCGCGGAGCTGCGTATCGGCCGCAGCATCTCCTACGAAGTGCTGGCGAACTGGAAAGCCATCTGCGAGAACTACAACGAGTGCTATCACTGCGGCGGTGTGCACCCGGAGCTGTGCGCCGTCGTGCCAGCTTTCCGGGAAGGCGGCGGCGGCGGACTCGACTGGTCACGGGGAATTCCGCACCGGGCGGGCGCCTACACCTTCACGCGCAGCGGCACGACCAGCCGCCGGCCTTTCCCCGCGCTCGATCAGGACGAGCGCGAGCGCCACAAGGGCGAGGTGATCTACCCGAACCTGTTCGTGAGCCTCGCGTGCGATCACGTGGCCGTGTTCATCCTGCAGCCGCGCGGCCCGGAGCGAACGCATATCCTGTGTCATTTCCTGTTTGAGCCGTACGAGATCGCCCGGGACGGGTTCGATCCTGGCGACGCCGCCGAATTCTGGGATGTCGTGAACCGCCAGGACTGGGAGATCTGCGAGTCGGTGCAACGCGGCCTGCGCAGCCGCGTGCACCACTTCGGATACTACGCGCCAATGGAGGATTTCAACCTCGACATCCGCCGCTACGTGCGCGAGCGGCTGGCTTCGGTCCCCGGCCTGCCATGCGACTGAAGGCGCGACTGTCGCGGCCTGCGCAGGGAACGCCCCAGCTCGACATGTTGCCGGGACGTGAGCTCGGACAGCCTCACGCAGCTTGAGCCGCTCCCTCGCGTGACCCCCTTCTGGGCGCTCACGCATCGGGTGCGATGGCGCATCTACGCATTTCTGTTCACCTTCGGGTGCATCGCCTACTTCCAGCAGAAGGGCTTGACGGTCGCGGCGGACCGGATGATGCCCGAGCTCGGCCTGACCCAGCAGCAGATCGGCTGGCTCGAGTGGGCGCTGGTGCTGGGCTACGCGGCCGCGCAGTTGCCCGGCGGTATCCTCGGCCAGCGCCTCGGAGCGCGGCGTACCTTCGTTCTCATCAGCGTCGTGGCTTTCCTCGCCACGGTGGCGACACCGGCGGCCCCCGCGCTGCTACACGGCGCGGACCTGTTCGTCGTGCTGTTCGCTCTGCAGCTGCTCATCGGACTGGCGCAGGGCCCTATCTTTCCGGTGAGCTCCGGTGTCATGCAGGCGTGGTTCCGCCCCGAGAAGTGGGCGCTGGTTCAGGGGCTGCAATCGGCCGGCCTGCAATTGGCGGCGGCTGCGACGCCCCCGATCGTCGCTTACCTCATGACCACGCTTGGATGGCAGAAGGCATTGTTCTGGCCTGCCCTGCCTGCGGCGTTCGTCATTGCGGCCTGGGGCTGGTACGCGCGCAACACGCCCGCGGAGCATCCCTCGGTCACGTCTCAGGAGCTCGCGGAGCTCGGCTCGAACGCAGACGAGCAGGTGTCCGTGTCCATGACCTGGCAGCAGTTGCGCCGCCTGCTGTCCAACCGGTCGATCCTGCTGCTGACATTCAGTTACATCTGCATGAACTACGCGTTCTACCTGATCGCGAACTGGTGCTTCCTTTATCTGGTTCAGGAACGTCACTTCAACGTGCTGGAAGGCGGCTGGCTCGCGACGCTGCCGCCGCTCGCAGCGGCTGCGGGAGCCGCCCTCGGCGGCAAGCTGGTCACGATGACCTGCGCGCGATTCGGCAATCGCTGGGGGTTTCGCGCAGTGCCGATGGTGGCGTTACCCCTTGCAGGCCTGCTCCTTCTTGCCACCATCCACCTGGATAACCCGTATGCAGCCGTGGTTGCACTCGCTCTGGCCTATGCCGTCGTGGAGCTCACCGAGGGCCCCTATTGGGGCGGGACGATGCTCATCGCGCGCAGCGCGACCATGCCGGCGACGGGAGTGCTGAACACCGGCGGCAACCTCGGTGGGCTGATCGGAATTCCGGTCGTGGCCTGGCTCTCCGGAGAGGGTCATTGGTCCACGGCCTTCGTCCTGGGCGCGGTGCTCACGCTGGTCGGTGCGGCAGCCTGGCTCGGCATCGACACCGACAAGCGCTTCGAGTGAGCGCTGCTGCGCCAGGGCGAGCTTGACGGGCGCGCCGGCCTGTTATACAACCATTCAATAATTTGTATGACCGTTCAAAACGGGGCATCGGCCCCGCCTCCAGGACCAGAGGTACAGCGTGCGAAGATCGAGCAGCGTGGGCGGGCGGGCGGCCCGGCCGCAATCCCCCTGCAACCCCCTGATCGCGGCGGCCATCGCGACTGCACTCGCTACGGCGCGGACGGCTTTCGCGGCCGATGCGGACCCCGCCGGCAATGCGGCGAGCACGGCGCCGGTGCTGCAGGAAGTGGTGGTGACGGCCAATCGCCGCGAAGAGGATGTGCTCACCGTTCCTTACAACATCAGCGCGATCTCCGCCGCGCAGATCCAGAACGCCGGGGTCAAGGACCTCGAGAGCCTGACGCGCATGGTGCCGGGCCTGGTGGCCGCGGACCTCGGCCCGCGCGTCAACAGCACCAACAGCACGCTGATCATTCGCGGCCTGAACGCCTCGGACGAGGGCTCGAACTACTTCGGGCCGAACCTGGCCGTGCCCCTGGTCTCCACCTACCTGGACGACGTGCCGCTGTTCGTGAACTTCAATCTCACCGACATCGAGCGCGTGGAGGTCCTGCGTGGACCGCAGGGCACGCTGTACGGGTCCGGTGCGGTCGGGGGCACTGTGAAGCTCCTGCGTCACAAGCCGGATCTGGGTGGGTCCAGCTTCGACTTCACCGCGGATGTCTCGGGGACCCAGCATTCCGAGGGCCCTTCGTACTCGTTCTCCGGCATCCTCAATGTGCCGCTGGGGGAGACCGTGGCGCTGCGCGCGAGCGCCGGCATGTCCAAGCTCACCGGCTTCATCGATGCGAGCCACGTCGCCCTGTTCCAGCCAAACGGCCAGCCGCTGCTCGCCGATCCGTCCGCGCCTCTCACGAGCGACTATCAGTACACGAGCAAGAAGGACGTGGACAGCGCCACTAGCGAATACGGCAGGCTGTCGCTGCTGTGGAAGCCGAACAATACGTTCAACGTACTGTTCGACTACACGCACCAGGAGGATCACTCCGGCGGCTTCTCGGCCGAGACGGTCAATTTCAACTATGCGACGGGCGCGCCCATTGCGGTGCAGCCTTACACGACCACGACGCCGCTGCCGGAGCAGTCGCTCAATCGGCTGCTCGACATCGGGGCCCTCACGGTCACGGCGGACTTCGGCTTCGCGACCCTGACTTCCTCGACCTCTTACTACGACAATCGCTATAACGATGTCATCGACGTTTCCTCGACGCAGCAGTATTTCTCCGCCGTCAATCCCTATTACTACGGTGGCTATCCACGCTCGGCCGCGTTCAACTTTGACTACTCCAAGGACGAGTCCCTGGTCGAGGAGCTGCGCCTGGTCTCCAGGACCGGCGGCGCCTGGGACTACATCGCCGGGGCTTTTTTCCGTGACCAGAAGGAAGCGCTGTCGGATCCGGAGATCTGGCCGGGGCTGGCCGCCTGGACGCATTTGCCCGGCTCGGCCGACGCCTACAACTACTACGCGGGCACGACGTTCAATACCTTTGCGGACGTCATCGCCTCGCGTGACGGCACCGATCCGGCGTCGCTGAAGCCGACCGATCTCTTCTACAACAACATCCGCCACACCCGATTCAAGGACCGTGCGCTCTATGGAGAGCTCACCTACCACCTGACCGACAAGTGGCAGGTGACCGGCGGGGCGCGCCAGTTCTGGCAGGCCTACGATCAGGTCGAGACCCAGATATTTCCGTTCGCCGGAGCCTTCTACTCCGATACCGGCACGAGTCCTCTGGGCGATACGACCAGCGAGCAGGCGAAGTCCTATCGCAATCACATCTTCAAGCTCAACACCTCGTACGCGCTCTCGCCGGCGGCGCGGGTCTACGCAACCTGGTCGGAGGGCTTCCGCCATGGCGGGGCGAATTCCTTCAAGATCTGCCCCTCCGGTGCGCCACCGCTCGGCGGCTGCGAGCCGGCGGAATCCGCCGCGCTCATTCCGTACGTCCCCGATACCGCGAAGAACTACGAAGTCGGCATCAAGGGCGAGATCGGCGGTCGCGTGCGCTACAGCGCCTCGCTGTATCGGGTTGACTGGCACAACATCCAGCTCGATGCCTTCGCGCCCGTCACCGGCATCCAGATCGTGGCGAACGGCAAGGACGCGCGCAGCCAGGGCGTGGAGCTCGAAGTGCAGGCGCTGGTCACCAGCGGGCTCTCGGCCAGCGTCGGCGCCAGCCTCACGGATGCGCATCTCACCGACAGCTTCGTGACTTCGAACTTCGTCGGCCAGAAGGGCGATGCGCTCCCCCTGGTGCCGCGGACCCAGCTCACGGCCGCCCTCGACTACGTTTTCCCGCTCGCCCAGGAGCGCGATCTCTCCTTCCACGTGGACGCCGCCTATCGCAGCGCCGTGAACACCTCGGTGAACGATCTGCAGGTGGACGCCAATGGCAACACATTCGTCAGCATCTATGCGACCAACTTCCGACGCCTGAGTGGCTTCACCACCCTCAACGCCGGGATCGGCTTCCAGGCGACGCGGCAGATGAAGCTGCGGTTCTACTGCAACAACATCACGGACCAGAAGGGCATCACGACCTGGGCGGTGGCGCATGAGCCGGAGCAGTCGTTCGAGTACGTGATGCGGCCGCGAACGGCCGGAGTGGAGCTGGATTACAGCTTCCGCTAGGCTGCCCCCGGCGATGGGGGGACTGCCCCGGTCGATCGGGGAGAAGCTGCATGAGGCTGCGCATCGCGTGGGTTGTGGCGCTCGCCGGTCTGCTGGCATCGGCGCACCAGCCTGCAACGGCTGCCGCCGCGCCAGCTGAACCTTTCAGCCGCCCGCCGGTGCCGACCCTGCGCCCGCTACAGCCGACCCCGCGCGCGCCACAGCCGACCCCGCGCCCGCCACAGCCGACCTTGCGAGTCGGCTCCTTGACTCTGCATCGCTGCGAGTCTCCCGCGCCCTGGTGCGGCACCCTTGAGCGTCCGCTCGACCCGGCGGGAAGGGTGGCTGGCACGATCGCCATCTATTTCGAGTATTACCCTCACTCGAGCAGCGGTCCGGCGCAGGGGACGCTGGTCGCCACGGAAGGCGGCCCTGGTTATCCTGCGACCGAGTCGCGCAACGGGTATCTGGCGCTCTTCGCGCCGTTACGGACCACTCGCGACGTAGTGCTCATGGACAACCGGGGCACTGGGCGGTCCGGCGCTATTGATTGCGTACCGCTGCAGACGGATCCCGCTCTAACCGAGGAGAACATCGCCCGTTGCGGCCAGACCCTCGGGCGCACAGCGTCGCTCTACAGCGCGGCCTTTGCGGCGGACGATCTCGCCGCCATCCTCCAGGCGCTCGGTGCCGGCCCGATCGATCTCTACGGGGACTCCTACGGCACCTTCTTCGAGCAGGTGTTCGCTACGCGTCATCCGAAGGCGTTGCGCTCCATTGTGCTCGATGGCGCCTATCCACTCGATGGCCGGGACTACGCCTGGTATCCGAACTACGCGCCGGCCATGCGCGAGAAATTCAATCTCGCCTGTGCGCGCTCCGCGGACTGCCGGAAGATTCCCGGGACGTCCATGGCGCATATCCAGGCGGCGCTCGAGGCTCTGCGGCGCACTCCCTTCGCTGCGCAGGGATTCGATGCGGACGGGCGGATTCGCAGGTTCACGGCCAACGCAACGCAGCTCGCCATCGTGCTGTTCGGCAGCGCGCCACCCTATGCAACAGTGCGTGAGGCGGATGCGGCTGCGCGCGCGTTCGTAGCGGGAGATCGCTTGCCGCTGCTGCGGCTGATGGCCGAGGCACAGTTGGCAACCGATTCGCGAGATGAGTCGAGGTCCGCTCGCCTCTACAGCGCCGGACTGGCGGCGGCCGTCATGTGTCAGGATTCGCCCCAGATATTCGACATGAAGCTGCGGCCGGCAGACCGTGTACGCGCGCGGGACGCGGCGATCGCGCAGCGCGCGCGGACCGCGCCGGACACGTATGCGCCCTTCACCATCGATGAGTACCGTGGGATGCCGCTCGACTACGCGTTCCTGGATCAGTGTGTGCGTTGGCCTGCAGCCCCACCGGAACACCCTGCGACGATCGTGGCCTCGCAGCCGGGTCCGTATCCCGACGTACCCGCTCTGGTGGTGTCCGGCGATCTGGATGACATTACTCCCGCTGCGGACGGGGCCCTGGCGGCCAGGAGTTTTCCCGAGGGGCACCAGTTGATTGTGCCGAACGGCTTCCACGTGAACGCGTTGCCTCATTCCCGCAGCGCATGTCCCGCTGCAATCGTGCGCCATTTCATCGCGACCCTGCAGATCGGTGACACGAGTTGCCTGCAGGGTATTCCGGAAGTTCGGCTCCTGCCGCTGTTTGCGCGAGAGCTGGCCGCGGTCCAGCCGGCTCGCGCCCGACCCGGCAACGCCGCGGGACCCGCACAACTGCGGGCGGTCCAGGCAGCGATCTACACCGCCGGCGATGTCATTGCCCGAATCGAAACCAACACGACCGGGAAGGGTGTCGGATTGCGGGGCGGGACATTCACCGTGCGCGAGCGCGATGCCCATCAGGTACTGACGCTGAGCCAGGTACGCTGGACCGATGATCTGGCAGTCTCCGGGACCATCGACTGGCCGGGCCGCAGCGGCCGGGCGCAGGCGAATCTGTCTGTCAGCGGTGCGCCTGAGCTGAGTGGCTCGCTGCAGGCCACCTGGAACGAGGGTGTCGCTCAGTCGGCGGCGCGCATTGGCGGCCGCCTCGGCGGCCTGGCGGTCGCTGCAGAGACTGGGGCGCCGTAGGCGGCCCGCTGTACGGGCGAGACGCGCGCAGCTACGCTGGCTCCATGATGAGCGACCCGTCCGCAGCCATCGCACGTCACCGGGAAGTGACCCGGCTGCTGCAGGAGGGGAACCTGAAGGCCGCCGAGCAGAAATGTCGCGACCTCACGAGCGAGTTTCCCCGGTTCATGCCGGGCTGGCACAGCACGAGCTTCATCGAGCTGTGCTTCGGAAGGCTCGGAGCGGCTCTGCAGGCCATCGACCGGGCGCTGGCGAGCTCCCCGGCCGATGCCCGCTATCGCCTGCAGCACGCGCGATGCCTGAGCGCCCTGGGACGGGTAGCCGAGGCGCAGGCCAGCGCCTCCATGGCAGAGCGCGCGGCGGTAAACGATGCGGCCCTCCTTGATGCAATTGGCTCGTTTTACAGCGCCGCCGGCGAGCACCAGAAGGCTCTGGAAGCCTACACACGCGCAATCTCGCTGGATGCCGGCCAGGCGGTGTTCTGGTTCAACCGCGCCGCCGTGCGCCGCTTTCTCGGTGAGCTCGAGGAGGCCGAGACGGACTACGACCGTGCGATCGCCTTGCGGCCGCAGGACTACGAGGCGTATCTCAACCGCTCGGAGCTGCGTAAACAGACAGCCGAGCGCAATCATGTCGGGACGCTCGAGCGGCTCCTCGTTGCGGGCGTCGGTCCATGGCGCGGTGAGGTTCAGATCCGCTACGCGCTTGCCAAGGAGCACGAGGATCTCGGTGAATATGGGAAGTCGTTCATGCATCTGCAGGTCGGTGCGGGCTTGCGCCGCAAGCATCTGCAGTACGATGTCAGTTACGACGTGCGAACCGTTGACTGGATCATGGATGCATTCCCATCCGGTCCCGCGGAGCCGGGCGCCGGCTTGGCGCGCGTTGCACCGATTTTCATCGTGGGCCTGCCACGCAGCGGCACGACCCTGGTCGAGCGCATTCTCGGCTGTCACTCCGAGGTCCATGCGGCGGGCGAGCTCAATCATTTCGCCGCGGCTCTCGTGGCCGGGGCACAGTCGGGACGTGGACCCGGTGCGCTGCCACGCCGGGAGCTGATACTGGCGACCCGGCATCTCGACTTCGCTGCGCTGGGTGCCGCCTATCTGCAGCGCGCGCGGGTCGAGACTCACGCCCGTCCGCGCTTCACCGACAAGATGCCGCTCAATTACCTCTATTGCGGACTGATTCGTCGTGCGCTGCCGAACGCGCGCATCGTTCACGTTACGCGACACCCGATGGCTTCGTGTTATGCCATGTACAAGACGCTGTTCAAGGACGGCTATCCGTTCTCGTATGATCTCGGCGACCTGGCGCAGTACTACGCGAGCTACCGGCGTCTCATGCATCACTGGGCCGCGACAATGCCCGGCGTCATTCACGACGTAAGCTATGAGAGGCTGATCGCGGACCAGGAGAGCGAGACCCGTCGTCTCCTCGAAGCATGCAATCTCGATTGGCAGGATGCCTGCCTGCAGTTTCACCGCAATCCAACGGCGACGACCACAGCCAGCGCCTCGCAGGTCCGCCGGCCGCTCTACGACACTTCGGTCGGCCAGTGGCGCCACTACGAACCGCAGCTGGCAGGGCTGCGATCGCAGCTGGCTGCTCTCGGCATCGAAGGCAGCGAGTTGCAGTGACGCTGACCCGGGTAGCGGAATGCCCCTCAGACGGTGCGGGCACTCTACAATAGCCTGCACGAGCGCCGCTTCGGAGCGCGGAGAACCTGGAACATGACTCAACCCACGGCTGCGACGATTTTCGACGAGAGTACCTGCGAGCGCTGCAGAGCGGACTTCCCCTCCTTGCGGCGCAGGTTTGGCGCGCATGCGGTGGCGTTTCTCGATGGACCCGGTGGAACCCAGGTACCCGATGCAGTGATCGAGGCGATTGCCGACTGCTATCGGATGCGTAATGTCAACACGCACGGCAACTTCCCGGTCTCGGCGGAGCTCGACGAGCGCCACTACCGCATGCGGGCCGTGGTAGCCGATTTTCTCGGCGCCGGCGCCCCGGAGCGGATCTCTTTCGGCCAGAACATGACCACGCTCGCCTTCTCGTTGGCGCACGCGATCGGTCGGCGCCTCAAGGCCGGGGACGAGGTCCTGATCACCCAGCTGGACCACGAGGCGAATCGCGGGCCGTGGCTGATGTTGCAGCGGCACGGAGTCGTGGTGCGGGAGGTACCACTGCTGCCTACGGGCGAGTTGGACTATGCGGCCATGCGCCGCCTGCTGACGGACAGGACGCGGCTGCTGGCGCTCGGCTGCTCCTCAAACGCGATCGGCACCGTCAACGACCTCGAGCTGGCGCGCAGACTGACACGTGAGGCCGGCGCGTTGCTGGTCCTCGATGCCGTGCATTACGCGCCCCACTTTGCGGTGAATGTCGCCGATCTGGATCCGGACTTTCTGATCTGCTCGGCGTACAAGTTCTACGGACCGCACGTTGGGATTCTCTATTCGCGGGCCGGGGCGCTGGAGTCCCTCGACACGGATAAGCTGGTTGTACAGGAAGAGGCGGCACCCTACCGG
>DASTDD010000208.1:0-3878 GCA_035710545.1 Steroidobacteraceae bacterium | reverse complement strand
GGCGATCTCCGACCGCGCCATTTGGATCGCATTCACACGAGAACCATCGACTTCGAGGATCTGCCCGCCGCGTTTCCGGCCTACCTCGACGGCAGCGTCACCGGGCGAACCGTGGTGAAAATCGGGCGCAGCTGAGAATGGCCGGGGGGCGTGATGCTCCCTCGGAGGTTGCGCCACCGCGGCTGCTCCTAACCTCGCGAGTAAGCACTCTACTGGCGGGTTAAATTCATCCCGCCGCAGCCCGGCCCGTATACAATGGCGCCGTTCCAATCGAGGTCTGCCATGCCGAATGCATCATCCGCCGGTGCGCGCCTGCGTGCGGCGGTACAGGCGGAGCGTCCCCTGCAGATAGTCGGCGCCATCACGGCGTATGCGGCGCGAATGGCCCAGGCAACCGGGTTTCGCGCACTGTATCTGTCGGGGGGCGGCGTTGCGGCAAATTCCCTTGGGATGCCGGACCTGGGCATCTCCACCATGGACGACGTGCTGATCGACATCGGGCGCATCACCGAGGCGAGCTCGCTGCCGTTGCTGGTGGATGCCGATACCGGATGGGGCGGCGCTTTCAACATCGCCCGTACCGTCCGCTCCTTCATCAAAGCCGGCGCAGGGGGACTGCATATCGAGGACCAGGTTGCGGCGAAGCGCTGTGGGCATCGTCCCGGCAAGGAGATCGTTCCGCAGGAGGAGATGGTCGATCGCATCAAGGCGGCGGTGGATGCCCGAACCGATGAGGCGTTCGTCATCATGGCTCGCACCGATGCGCTCGCGGTCGAAGGCATCGAGCGGGCGATAGATCGTGCGCGCGCCTGCGTCGCCGCCGGCGCGGACATGATTTTTCCGGAAGCGATGACGGATATCGCCATGTACCGGCGCTTCCGTGCCGCGCTGCAGGTGCCGATACTCGCCAACATCACCGAGTTCGGTCACACGCCTCTGTATACGCGCGACGAGCTCGCCGGCGCGGGCGTGGACATCGTCCTGTATTGCTGCTCTGCGTATCGCGCGATGAATGCGGCGGCGCTCAAGACCTACCAGGCGATCCGCCGGGACGGCACGCAGAAGAACGTCCTCGACCTCATGCAGACGCGCGAGGACCTGTACCGGTACCTGGACTATCACGAGTACGAAGACAGGCTGAATCGGCTGTTCGCATCGTCGAAGGAGACCAAAACGTGAACGAGGCACCACTCAACATCGGCGGACCCAAGCCGAAGAAGTCCGTGGCGCTGTCGGGCGTGACTGCGGGCAACACGGCACTGTGCACGGTCGGACGGACGGGAAACGATCTGCATTACCGCGGGTACGACATCCTAGAGATCGCCAATACCTGCGAGTTCGAGGAGATTGCCTATCTGCTGGTGCATGCCAAGCTGCCCAACCAGGCGGAGCTGGCGGCCTACAAGGCGAAACTGAAGTCCCTGCGCGGCATTCCGGCCGCGGTGCGCAGCGCGTTGGAAACCCTGCCGGCGGCCTCCCACCCGATGGACGTGCTGCGCACCGGCGCCTCCGTTCTCGGTTGCGTGATCCCGGAGAAGGACGACCACAACATGGCCGGCGCGCGCGATATCGCAGACCAGCTGATCGCCTCCTTCGGTTCGATGCTCACGTACTGGTTTCACTACAGCCACAACGGGCAGCGGATTCACGTGGAGACGGAGGATGACTCGGTCGGCGGCCATTTCCTGCACCTGTTGCACCGCAGGCAGCCTTCGCCATCGTGGGTGCGCGCGATGCATACTTCGCTGATCCTGTACGCGGAGCACGAGTTCAATGCTTCCACGTTCGCCGCGCGGGTGATAGCCGGCACCGGCGCGGACATGCATTCGTGCATCACCGGCGCGATCGGTGCCTTGCGCGGCCCCAAGCACGGCGGCGCGAACGAGGCCGCGTTCGAGATCCAGAGTCGTTACGACACGCCCGAGGCAGCCGACGCGGACATTCGGGCACGGGTCGCCAACAAGGAAGTGATCATCGGGTTTGGCCATCCTGTGTACACCCTCAGCGATCCACGCAACGAGGTGATCAAGGAGGTCGCGCATCGTCTGGCGAAAGAGGCTGGCGATCTGAAGATGTACGTCGTGGCCGAGCGGATCGAATCGGTCATGCGCGAGACGAAAAAGATGTTTGCCAACCTCGACTGGTTTTCCGCCGTGTCGTATCACCTCATGGGTGTGCCCACGGCGATGTTCACGCCGCTGTTCGTCATCGCGCGCACCTCTGGCTGGTCTGCTCATGTGATCGAGCAGCGCGTCGACGGCAAGATCATCCGGCCATCGGCCAACTACGTCGGCCCGGAGGACGTGCAGTTCGTTCCGATCGACAAGAGAAAGTGACGGCGCGCAAGCATGTCTTCCCTGGACTATAAATCCGCACAGCGTCCCGATCCCGATGCCGTGCTGACGGCCATTGCCGACTATGCCAGGACGTACGGGGTGAAGAGCCGGCAAGCGTACGACACCGCTCGCTTCTGCCTGATGGACACGCTCGCGTGTGGCTTCCAGGCCCTGAAGTACCCGGCCTGCAGCAAGCTGCTCGGTCCGGTCGTGCCGGGCGCAGTCATGCCCGGCGGCGCGCGCGTGCCGGGCACCTCCTTCGAGCTCGATCCGGTGCAGGCGGCATTCAGCATCGGCGCGATGATCCGCTGGCTGGACTTCAACGACACCTGGCTCGCCGCGGAATGGGGACATCCGTCCGATAATCTCGGCGCCATCCTGGCCGTAGGGGACTACCAGGCTCGCAAGGCGGTGATGGAGGGTAAGGCACCGCCGACAGTCCGGGACATTCTGACGGGCATGATCAAGGCTCACGAGATCCAGGGAATCCTCGCCCTGGAGAACAGTTTCAACCGCGTAGGGCTCGACCACGTCATTCTCGTGCGCGTGGCCTCCACCGCGGTGGCTACCGCGATGCTGGGAGGCTCCCGGGAGCAGGTCGTGAACGCGGTCTCCAACGCCTGGATCGACGGTGGGGCGTTGCGGACTTATCGTCACGCACCCAACACAGGCTCGCGAAAGAGCTGGGCCGCTGGCGATGCGACGAGCCGGGCGGTGCGGCACGCTCTCATCGCGCTGACCGGAGAGATGGGATATCCATCAGCGCTTAGCGCCAAGACGTGGGGCTTCTACGACGTCCTGTTCAAGGGCAAGCCGTTCTCACTGCCGCAGCCCTTCGGCAGCTACGTCATGGAGAATGTGCTGTTCAAGATTTCCTTCCCGGCGGAGTTTCACGCGCAGACTGCCGTGGAAGCCGCGATGACGCTGCACCCCCAGGTGGCCACCCGCGTCGAGCAGATCGAGCGGGTCGTGATCGAGACCCAGGAACCGGGCGTGCGCATCATCGACAAGACCGGCCCTCTGGCCAATCCTGCCGACCGCGACCACTGCATTCAGTACATGGTGGCCGTGCCGCTCATCTTCGGCCGGCTCACCGCCGAGGATTACGAAGATCAAGTCGCATCCGACCCCCGGATCGATGGGCTGCGCGCGAAGATGGAGGTTCGGGAGAACACTCGATTCACCGAGGAGTACTACGCTTCCGAGAAGCGCTACATCGGCAACGCCGTGCAGGTGTTCTTTCGCGATGGCAGCTCCACCGAACGTGTGCAGGTCGACTTCCCCATCGGCCACCGCAAGCGCCGCGAAGAGGGCATGCCGGTGCTGGTCAGGAAGTTCGAGTCTTCCGTGGATGGCTGGTTCCCGGCCAGGCAGGCCGAGCGCATCAAGGCGCTGTTCAAGGATCCCGCGCTCGACAAGCTGCCGGTGAACGAGCTGGTCGCATCCTTGGTGACCAACGGCGCGACCTGACACCTCTGCGCTCCTCACCACCTCGGCTCGGCGACCTGACACCTCCGCGCTCCTCACCACCTCGGCTCGGCG
>DASTDD010000207.1:0-3600 GCA_035710545.1 Steroidobacteraceae bacterium | reverse complement strand
AGCGCTTCGTTGAGCGGAGAGAGACCCGCCAGAGATTGACCGAGGCGGGCTTTGGCCGGCGAGGCCGCCAGCAGCGTGCCGGCTTCGTCCGTCATCCAGACCAGCTGCACGCCACTGCGCTGCCGGTAACTCAGGCCCGCGGATGCGAGGGTCTCCGGATCGTAACTCGCCGGGTCAAAGTGAGTTGCGAAGACGCGTTTGAGGGCAAAGTCGCTGGCGAGCAAGGTTGCATTGGTCTGCAGCCGCAACGCGCGCTCCCCGAGCAGCGTGTCGAATACCTGACCCGTCGTACGCAGGTCCTGGCTGAGGGTCCGTTCGACCTCGCGCCCGACAACCAACTGTGTCAGCCCCAGTGTCGCCAGCAACACCGTGAGGATGAGCGCGGAAAAGGCGAGAAAAATCCGGGTGCGCAGGCTGAAGGCGTCCCACCCCGTCATGGCTCGACCCGGCTGCCGTGCATCGCGGGGCGCGGCCGCGCGGGCGCGAGAGGCAGCCTGAAATTGACATCGCGGACCTGCCCATCGAGCTGTACCGATTGCGCCGTGTCCTCGGGTCTCAGCTTGCTGAGGGCGTGCCAGGCAACCAGGGTGTAGCTGCCGCCGGGCATGTCTTCGAGCACGAAGTGTCCGGCCGAGTCGGTCACCGCGAAGTGCGGTGTGGGCAGCACGAGAATGATCCCCGACATCCAGTCGTGGATGTTGCACCCGATCTTGACCACGCCCACCTTGTCGAACAGCACCGCCGGCGCATCCTCGCCCTTGTACAGGGGCAGCTCGAAGGTCTTCGCCGGCGAGAACGAGTACACGTGGTGGTGTATCTGATCATGGTTCGGGAAGCGTACGGAGGTCCCCACCACGATGGGCAGGAGCCCGGGGACGAAGGTCTTGTTGATTTGATCGACGATCTGCTCACGGCGCGCGGTGTCGGCCGCAGCCGCGGAAACCTGCACGAACACGACCGCATCGGCTACCGCGGCTCCATCCATCGTGACGACGGTACCGGAAACTGTCGGGGTTCCTGCATGGGTGGCCGCCACACACAGCGCCGCGAGGAGGAGTGGAAGCCTGCGCACCATGCCATGTCGATACACGCGGCGTCTCTTGAATCAGTAGCGAAACCGATAGCTGACCTGCCACCCGTCCGGCGTCGGATTGATCGGGCCCGTGGCAACCCGATGGCTGGTCATCCAGGTGTGCTCCAGTGCGATGCGATGCCGCAGCCCCAGCTGAAGCAAGTATGCCGTGGTCACGGCGTGGCCCTGCTCGCTCGTGGAGATCGGTCCGCCATCCAGATCATGCACCCGGAAGGAGTCGTAACGAACGCTCAGGCGATGTTGCCTGATGTGATACGACAGCAGTGCGTAGGAGGCTGAGAACGAACTGTCGTTGGGCGGCGCGTGTACCCTGGCGACTCCATTCAGGTATTGGGCGATCAGATCAACGCGCGGGACCGGGTGAACGACCAGGCCCACCGTGGCGAAACGGGTATGCCAGACCCCGGGCCTGCCTTCGTCCCCCTGGTTGTCGATGGCTCCCAATCTCACAGCAGCGACCTCCGCCTCGTCACCCACGGAAAGCCAGCTGTACAGCGCGGGCCTGTGATCGCGTTCATTGAAGATATCGGTGCGCGCGCCGCTGCCGGGCAGCGCCAGTGAACCGTTGATCCCCCCGATCGTGTCTCCCATCACCCAGCCGCGCAGCGCCAGCAGCCGTCCGATCTGGTCCGTCCCGTAGCCTCCCCCGATCAGAGCCCCCAGCCGGAGGCCAGATTGCGTGGTGTGCCACCACTCACCCTCCGCCCCTGACAGGAGAATGTCTTCCCAGATCCAGCTGTTGAGCAGCGAGCTCGAGATGGAGTATTCCGGCGACCACGCGGGCCCTACATTCTCCAGCGAGAACGGCACGTGCATGATTCCAGCCTGCACTCCCCAGCCGCCGGCACCCTCGCCCCATTCCTTGCGGAGAATCGCTTCCGTCAGCCAGGGGTGATACGCGTCGGCGACATCCGGCTGTACATCCAGCTGCACCTGACCCCGAATATCCCATGGGAGGGCGGCACCGACCTGCAATGCCGCGCGCGACAGGCCGAAATGCTCCGAGCTCTGAAAGCCGCCGGACGCATCGCTCCCTCCATAGCGCAGTTTCCCCGGCCCGTGTTCGGTCCAGCTCGGGGCCGGGCCGCCTCCAGCCAGGCGGACATCAAGCAGCGCTCGCAACCAGATCGTGCTCGGGGGCTCGGCCGCGAACTGTGCCCGCGCCTGCAACGGCAACGCACCAAGCAAGGAGAGGAATACGCACCAACAGGTCCGTAGCAGGGCAGAAGCCATGATTACGCCCCAATGCGCTTGCGCGGACTATACTCCATCGCCCTGTAGATTTGGGCCGCCAACAGGTTGCCGGATTGCCCATTACCGCGAGGACCGTAGTCGAGCGCGACAGCCTGTTCCGAGGCTTGCCCAAAGCCACTGTGGAACGGATCGCAGCACTTGGAGTCAGGCGTCTCCACGGGGAAGGGTCCGTCATCTTCATGCGTGGCGATCCGGGTGATTCGCTGTGCGGCGTCGTCTCCGGCCGGGTGCTCATCAGCGCCAGCCGACCCGGCGGGAAGGAGGTATTCCTCAACGTCATCGGCCCTGGAGAGTCATTCGGCGAGATTGCCCTGTTGGATGGCATGATGCGGACGGCGACCGCTACGGCGATGACCCGCACCGAGCTGACGATCATCCGGCGCGATCAATTCCTGCCGCTGCTGCGAACGGAGCCGCAGCTGGCGAGCCACCTGATCCAGCTCTTGTGCACTCGGGTTCGCTGGACGGCGCAGCTCATGGAGGACTCCGCGCTGCTGAGTGTTCCGGCAAGGATCGCCAAGCGGTTGTTGAGCCTGGCGCAGCTGCAGGGGCGTGAAACCGCAGGCGGCATACGACTCAACATTTCGCAGGAGGAGCTCGCGCAGTTTCTGGGTGTCTCGCGCCAGATCGTGAACCAACACCTGCAGTCCTGGAAGGCGGATGGCTGGATCCAGCCGGGTCGCGGCAATATCACCGTCTGCAATGTCCGTGCCCTGGAAACCTTTAGCCGAGCGTCGTAGGCGAGCAAGCAACCTGTCGCAGCGGAGGGGCGGTGCGCTTGCGCCTTGAGGACCATTATCTCTACGTGATCGCCGACAAACGGCGTGATATGCAGTCCCTGCTCTCGCGCCGGCTTCTTGGCGGATAGCTCCGTGGCGGGAGCCCGCCCTCGAAGCGGTTACTCCTGTCATGGCCAGATTCTGCACTCAATGCGGCACGGCGCTCGATAAGGGCGCCGCCTTCTGCACCGTGTGTGGCAGCCCCGCTGCCGGCAGTCCGATGCCTGCGGCCGCGGCGCCAGAGCCGGCTGCAGAGGCTGCGTCCGCAGCGCCGGCGCCGATAACGTTACCCCCGCCGGATCCGTCCCCGGAGCCCGCGGATCCCGGGGCCGCGCGCCGCAAACGCTGGCGCATAGTCCTCTTGTGCCTGTTGATCCTCCTGCTGGGCATCGTCATCGGTTATCTGCTCGCGCCCAAGTGCCATCAATGCCCGAACCCTGGCGGCGAGGGTTCCTCGATGCACGGCGGTGGCGG
>DASTDD010000206.1:0-13320 GCA_035710545.1 Steroidobacteraceae bacterium | reverse complement strand
GCCCAGGAGGCCCGCGGACTCGACGAAGATGAGCCTCCCCTGCGGATGGCGCTGCAGGCGGCCGGATGCCAGGCAGACACGACGGTGTGGGACGATCCGGGGGTCGATTGGGCGTCGTACGACCTGGTGCTACTGCGCTCGGCCTGGGATTACGCTGAGCGGCTGACGGAGTTTCTTGCCTGGGCCGGGCGCGTTTCGGCGCTCACGCACGTGCAGAACCCGTTGCCCGTGGTGCGCTGGAATACGGACAAGCACTACCTCGCATACCTGGCCGCGGCCGGCATCACGATCGTCCCCAGCCGCTTCCTCGAGCCCGGCGCGGATCCACAGCGCGAGATCGATGCGTTTCTGTCCAGCCGCGGCAACACCGAGATGGTCATCAAGCCGGCGGTGGGCGCGGGCTCTCGGGATGCGCAGCGTCACCGGCGCGCCGACAAGGATGCAGCGGTGGCGCACGCGAAGCGCCTTCTCGATGCCAATCGCAGCGTGCTGCTGCAGCCTTACCTGCGTCGGGTCGAGCAGGAGGGCGAGACCGCCTTGATGTTCTTCGAAGGTCGCTTCAGCCACGCGATCCGCAAGGGCCCGCTGCTGCCCGCGGGCGGCGCCGCTACGACCACGCTGTTCGCCGCCGAAACCATCCATCCGCGCACGCCCGGCGCCGACGAGTTGCGGCTGGCGGAGCGGATCGTCGCGGCCATCCCCCATGGCACGCTCCTGTATGCGCGCGTCGACCTGATCCGCGACGATGACGGCTCTCCCTGCCTCCTCGAGCTCGAGCTGACCGAGCCGTCGCTGTTTCTCTCTCACGCGGCCGGCTCGGCCGAGCGCCTCACCGCAGCGCTCACCCACCGCTACCCGCCCCAGCGTCGATAGCTCTACAACTCTACCGGCCCCGGCCCGGTGAGATGTGTGCGGGCCCGACGCATCTGGCGCGCGGCGCTACCTTCCAAGTGGCGGTCCCGCACATCCCGCGCAGGGCCGAAATTTGCTGCGACCGCGCAACCCCCGCCGCCAGTCCAGCCGGATTTGTGAGACGCCGCACACGGAATCGCTCCCAAGTGCCTGTCGCAAAAAAATATTCACATTCCTGTCATGGATCTGACTCGCAGCCCAGCGAGGCTGCCTCGCGGGAGCGACAGGGCTTTCAGGGTTCCGGAAGGCTGACATGAAGGCGACCGGTATCAATCAGTTCATCGCCCGCGTGGATGCGGTCGAGTACGGCATCTGCCGCAAGCTCAATCGCGGCGCCTCCCTGCCGCTGCCGCGCGTGACATTCCAGATCGCCAGCCGGCTCGGCGATGGCATCGTCTGGTACGCGCTCATCCTGGCGTTGCCGGTCTTCTACGGCCTGACGGCCGTGAAGCCCGCGGCAGTGATGGCGCTGACCGGCTTGCTGGGAGTCGTGCTCTACAAGCTGCTCAAGCGCGTGTTCCTGCGGGAGCGACCTTTCATCACTCACTCCTCGATCGCCCTCGCCGGCGCGCCGCTGGATCGCTACAGCTTTCCCTCGGGGCACACGCTGCATGCGGTGTCCTTTGCGTGGCAGGCCTCGATTCACTTTCCGGAGTTGGCATGGGTGCTCGTGCCGCTGGCCGCACTGATCGCCAGCTCCCGGGTGGTCCTCGGGCTCCACTATCCCACCGACGTCCTGGTGGGCGCGGCCATCGGCGGATCCCTGGCGGAGCTGGGCCTGGCGCTGACAACGTAGCGTGCGCGTTCTATTCGTTTCGGACGTTTACTTTCCTCGAGTCAACGGCGTCTCTACCTCGATCCGCACCTTCCGCGAGGATCTGGCTGCGTGCGGTGTTGAAACACTCCTGATCGCGCCACGGTATGAGGCCTCCGCCGCTGAGGGTGACGGCGTGCTTCGCGTTACCTCTTCCCGCGTGCCCGGAGACCCGGAAGACCGCCGCATGCAGTGGCGTGCGCTGTTGCGCGCGCTCGAAGACATGCCACGAGGCAGCGTCGACGTGGTGCACATACATACTCCGTTCGTCGCGCACTACGCGGGCACCCGGTTCGCGCGCCGGGCCAGGATTCCCTGCATAGCTACGTACCACACCTTTTTCGAGGAATACCTTCACCACTACGTGCCAGTGATGCCGAGAAGTATCGGCCGGATGCTTGCACGCAGCTTTACGCGCTCGCAGTGCGACGACGTTCAGGCGCTCATCGCGCCGTCCGATCCG
The DNA here is from genome assembly GCA_035710545.1 of Steroidobacteraceae bacterium. Lineage (GTDB taxonomy): Bacteria > Pseudomonadota > Gammaproteobacteria > Steroidobacterales > Steroidobacteraceae > 13-2-20CM-66-19. The sequence continues at coordinate 11,131 of DASTDD010000206.1, read as the reverse complement.
ATGCGAGACATTCTGCTGTCGTATGGGATATCGACGCCCGTGCATGTCCTTCCAACCGGTCTGCCGGCAGACCGGTTTCGACCCGGCCACGCAGCTCGTTTTCGCGCCGACGCCGGGCTGCCTGCGGATCGTCCACTCGTGACCTACATTGGGCGCGTCGCCCACGAGAAGAACATCGACTTCCTCGTCGAGGTCTTCGTGCAGGTGCGGCGTACCGTGCCCTCCGCATTGCTGGTGATCGCCGGCGAGGGCCCGGCGAGAGAGGGCCTGAAGGCGCGCGTAGCGAGGCTCGGCCTCCAGAAGGATGTGTGCTTTGCAGGCTACCTTGATCGCAATACCGGACTGCTAGACTGTTACGCAGCAGCTGATGTGTTCGTGTTCGCCTCACGCACCGAGACACAGGGACTGGTGCTGCTCGAGGCGATGGCGCAAGGCGCCCCGATCGTCTCGACCGCTGAGCTGGGAACCCGCTCCATCCTCAGGCCAGGCAGCGGCGCTCTGGTGGTCGAGGAGCACCTGGAGGCGTTTGCCGCCGCCGTGGTACGCGTTCTGCAGGATGCCGAGCTGCGCCGCGATCTGGCCGAACGTGGACGAAATTACGCGCGCACGTGGTCCTCGGCCGCCATGGCGCGGCGGCTCTCGGAGCTGTACGGATCCATACACGTGCCCTCGGCTTCGGCGCGCGCGATGGCCTGAGGATTGGTGCGTGTGACGCGGTCGTCGCCCCAGCGCGACAGCGCTGGCAGTCAGAAGGTTCTGCGCTACACTTTTCGCTCGAAGCTGAAAGTTGCCCGGGGCGCTTTCGGCACCGCTACACTGCCAAGTCATCGCGGGGTGGGAGCAGGGCATGGGGGCCAAGCGCGCGCTGATCGTGGACGACTCCAAGTCCGCGCGGCTGTTTCTGGCGCGGATCCTGGAAAAGTACGAGATCGACGTCGACAGCGTCGAAAATGCCGAGTCGGCCATGGATTACCTGGCCACCCATCGGCCGGATGTGATTTTCATGGACCATCTCATGCCGGGGATGGATGGGTTCCAGGCGGTCCAGGCGATCAAGAACAACCCGATCACCGCCACCATTCCGATCATGATGTACACCTCCCAGGAAGGGGAGCTGTACCTGGGACAAGCGCGTGCGCTGGGCGCCGTGGGCGTGCTGCCCAAGCAGATCAAGCCAACCGACGTGTCGAAGGTGCTGTACCAGCTTCACTTGCTGGCCGACCGGCGCAGCTCCTATCAGTCGAGCTTCCGGGCTCTCACGCTCCCGCCGCTGGAAGGGGCGGCTGCCGAGTCGGGCGCGGCGAACGACTCAGCCGTTCTGCCAAAGGTCCTCACCGAAACCAGCTTGCGTGAGCAGTTCGCAGAGCTGCGCCGCGCGCTGGTGGCGGGGATCGACACGCAGACCGACCGAATCACAGCCGAGGTGCGCGCGCTGCTGCTCGAGGCCATGCCACCTCCCTCACCGCCGCCGGAGAGCACTGCCCCGCCGCCGCGCACATGGGAGTGGGGTTGGACCGTGGCGGCAGTGGCGCTCGCGATCGCGTTCGCGACCACTGCGCTGTGGTGGCGTCAGGCCAGCCAACTCGATGCGCTCACCGCGCAGGTTGCGCAGCTTCGCCATGATATAGTCACTACGCCCGCTTCGAGCGCCGCTGCGGCGGGGCGGGCAGCGGGCGCGACCAGCTCGGGCTCGAGCGGCGCCGCAGATCTTGGCGCAGGGGGCGGTGCTCCGTCGCAGGAGGCCAACCGGACGGTGATCGGACAGGTGCCGGCCAGAGCCCTGCCCACGGATGCCAAACCTCTGATCGTAACGGTGCCTTACGGCGCGGACGCCTTCGGTGGGCCCCGCCTGGAGATCGTGCGCCAGCTCCTCGACAGGATGGTCAAGGATGGGCGCAGTGGCATGGTGGACATCAAATCGTTTGCGGGACGCTTCTGCCTCATGGGCAATGCAACCGATGGTTACTCGCTGGCTCCGGAGGAGACCCCTTTCACCCGGTGCGATGTGGTTGGCAATCCGGCCGAGGAAGGCCTTTCAGCGGCGCAGCGGATGCCGCTTCCGCTTGCCAACCTCATCGGCGGCGTACGCAACTCCTCGCACGGCAGGCTCGACGTGCAGCCCTCCACGGGCGATGCGAACGCGACAGTGGCGCCCTATCCCCAGGTCTCCCCGGAGCTGACCGCGGGGGAATGGAATCGGGCGGGGGGCGCCAACAACCGCATCGAGATCCGAGTGCGCTGATCGACTGGTCTGCCGCGCTGTGTTGTTTCGACCTAACGAGGACTTCAGTCCGCCGCGCTGGCTGCGCAACCGTCACGTGCAGTCGATGTTGGCCAGCATGTCCGTGCGGCGCGGAGTCATCGCGCGCCGCGCGATCGCGGTGGTCACCGCGGAGCAGGAGTTGCTGCTGGACTGTGGCGAGGGCGTGCGTCTGCAGTGCTTTCGGTCCCGTCCGGAGCGCAGCCCTGGCCGCCCGGCTGTCATCCTGCACGGATGGGAGGGCAGCGCGCAATCGCTGTACATACTGTCCCTTGCGCAGCAACTCTTCGAGCGCGGCTTCGAGGTTCTGCGGCTCAATCTGCGCGATCACGGCGAAACGCATCATCTGAACCGGGAGCTGTTTCATTCGTGCCGGCTGTCCGACGTGGTCGGTGCGTTGCGCGCTCTGCAGCAGTTGTATCCGGGCGAGGCGCTGCAGCTTGCCGGCTTCTCGCTCGGGGGGAACTTCCTGCTGCGCGCGGCCGCGCAGGCGGCGGAGGCGAGCCTGCGGATCGGACACGTGGTGGCAGTCTCGCCGGTGTTGGATCCGGCCGAGACGCTCGTCGCTCTGGAGCAGTCCTTTCCGGGCTATCAGCGCTATTTCGTGCGCAAGTGGCTGCGCTCGCTGTGGAAGAAGCAGGCGGTCTGGCCCGGCGATTACGATTTCAGGGAGCTCGCGCGCATGGCGAACCTGCGGCGGATGACTGCGGAGCTGGTCCGCCGCTTCACGGAGTTTCCCTCACTCGAGGATTATCTCAACGGCTATGCGCTCACCGGCAGCCGCCTGGCACGGCTCGAGGTGCCCGCCCGCATCATCACCTCGCTCGACGATCCGATCATTCCCGCCCGTGGTCTGCAGCGGCTGGCGCGGGCGTCCGCGCTGCGGCTGACCGTGACGCGGCATGGAGGGCACTGCGGGTTTCTGGAGCGATTCTCCGGGCCGACCTGGGTGGAGCGGCGGATAGTCGCGGAATTCGAGGCCTCCCCGCACGTAGGGGCGCAGCCCGCGCTGCTGCAGAGCGCCTGAGTCAGCCGGGCTTTCTTCTCTCCTCGAAGCGCACGATGGGCTCGTCACCCGTGACGGTGATCTCCCCATCCACCACGGCTCCGCGGGCTATCGCTATGTTGCGTGCGACGATGTCGGCGCGCACGACGGCGGTCGATCCGATCTCGACCTTTCCCTCGACCACGAGCCGGCCGGAGATTTTGCCGGCGATCACGGCCGCCAGCGCGTGGACTTCCCCGTCCCACTGCGAGCCCGCCGCCATGCTCAATGTGCCTCCGATACGGCCATCGCCGCGCACCGAGCCGCTGACGATCACCGCGCCCGGCGACTCGACATCGCCGGTGAGGTGGCAGCCGGGAGCCACGAATGTCGGCGAGCTGCCGAGCTGATCGAGCAACCTGCGCTTCGGTGCGCTCATCGACGACTCCTGACGGACCGGCCCTGCGGGGGGACTAGAATAGCCCGGGGGTCGCGGCCCGCAGCACCAGAGGGTTGGGACGATGTTCACAATCCGGACAGGAAAACTCGTTGCCGTCGTATCGGTGGCACTCCTGGGGGTCGCCTGCAGCCGCGAGCAGCAGGACTGGCGTATGGCGGAGAGTGCCGACACCATCGAGGCCTACGACCAGTTCATCGAGCACCATCCTGACAGCGAGCTCGTCAGGGAGGCGCGCAGTCGCGTGGCGCAGCTCGGCGAGGAGCGGGACTGGCATGAGGCGGGGACGGTGGATACTGTCGATGCCTACCGTCAGTTCCTGTCGCAGCACCCCAATGGCAAGTGGGCACAGGAAGCTCGTACCCGCATCGAGAGTTTCGCTCTCGGTGGACAGATCGAGGGCCCGTCCGCAGGCTCACCCGCGGCAGCGGCGAGCCTCATTCGGGCGGCGAAGACGGCTGCCGCGGCCCCGGCATCTCGAGCGGTTTCCCCCAGTCCGGGTACCGCTTCGGCCAGCGTCTCGGTGCCCAGGCGCGCGGCGGTCTCGCCCCCGGCAGCCGTACGCGGCGGGGCTAGCTCGGGCGTGCAGCTGGGGGCTTTCAATACCGAGGCTGGCGCCAGAAAGGAATGGGAGTCGCTGGAGAGCAAGTTCGTATCGCAGCTCAAAGGCCTCGGGCCTCACGTCGTAGCGGTGGATATGGCCTCCGGGCGGCTTTATCGCCTGCAGGCGATCGTCCGTGACGAGGAGCAGGCACGCGCCCTCTGCGACTCGCTCAGGAAGCGGGGACAGAGCTGCATGACAGTGCAGTTGCACTGACCAAACCCGGTGGCAGCCGTCCAAAGGTGACAATCCACGTCACCCCGACGCGCGTCTCAGATCACGCGTAAGTTGCTGTTTTTAATAGTACCGCCCGACTTGGCACAGGCCTTGCTCTAGCTATAGCGCAAGTCTTGGATTGCGAACAACTTCCCCGGTGTTCGCTTACTCGGCGCCGCGATGCGACTTCCCCCGCTCGCGGCGCTTTTTTCTTTCTGGTCCGATCGGGAACCCGGCCGGCCGGTCATACCTTGTAGGGGGTACGGTCCGTACCCACTATGTCGCTGTACGGCTATCCCGCACGAAGGTGCGGCCGGGCGTCTCCCTTGCGTCACGGCTTTGTCCACCCATCCATCGCCAGACTGCGCAGGCCATGAACAAGAGCTTTGGGTCGCATCCACTCCCTGTGGCATCCCTCGGTGCAGCGACTCGTGCTGTCGGCGTGGTGCCCGGTCGGGATCTCGTTCGGGCGAGGACCCTGGCCAACGGGCTGCGCGTGCTCATCTGGCCGGTGCACGACATTCCCAACGTGGCGCTCTACAACTGGGTTCGCGCCGGCAGCCGCAACGAGGCGCCGGGGATCACCGGGCTGGCGCATTTCTTCGAGCACATGATGTTCAACGGCACCGCGCGGCGCCAGCCGGGCGAGTTCGACCGGCTGATGGAGGCGCAGGGCGGGGCCAACAATGCTTTCACGAGCGATGACGTCACGGTCTATCAGGACTGGTTTCCGCGGACTGCGCTCGACCTGGTGCTCGATCTGGAATCCGACCGCATCGCCGATCTCGCCTTCGTGCCGCAGGTGATCGAGAGCGAGCGGGGAGTGGTCGCCTCGGAGAGGCGCCTGCGGGTGGATGACAACAATCAGGGCCTGCTCAGCGAGCAGGTTCAGGCGAGCGCATTCGTGGCTCACGCCTACCGCTTTCCCACGATCGGCTGGCCGTCGGACATCCAGTCCTGGCGGATCGAGGATCTGCAGCGCTTCTTCAAGACCTACTACGCTCCCAACAATCTGACACTGATCCTGGCGGGCGATGTGGTGCCGGAGGAAGCGTTTGCGCTCGTGGAGCGGCACTTCGGTCCGATCCCGCGCCAACAGCCCGCCGAGCTGCTGCGGGCACGGGAGCCCGAGCAGCTCGGCGAGCGCCGGGTGCTCCTCAGGCGAAAGGCGCAGACGCCCCTGCTGCAATACGCCTTCAAGGCGCCCGCGGCCGCCGATCCGCGCGGACCGGCCGTCAGCCTGCTGCTCTCGACTCTCGTCGAGGGCGACTCCTCGCGCCTGCACAGAGCGCTGGTGGAGGAGAAGCGCCTCGCGGTGGAGGTGGGCGGGCACTGGCACGAAGGCTTCGATCCCGGCTTGCTGTGGCTGTATCTGACGCTCCCACAAGGCTCCGACGTCGAGGAGGTTCAGCGCGCGCTCGATCTGGAGCTGTCCGATGTCGCCGCGCACGGCGTGACGGATGCGGAGTTGGTTCGCGCGAAGAACATGACCGCCGCGGGCTTCTGGCGCAAGCTGGCCACCATCGACGGCAAGGCGCAGCTCCTCGGCGAATATGAGGTATTCCACGGCGACTGGCTGAAGTTGTTCGACGCGCCGGCGCAGTTCGAGAAGGTGACGCCTGCGCAGCTGCAGATGGTTGCCAGTGAGATCCTGGACCGGCGCCGCCGCACGGTCGGCGTGCTCGTGCCCGAGGATTCCGAGGCGTGAGCGCCCAGGGCCCCGGAGTCAGAGTGCCGGCCCATGAGCGCATCGTGCTCGAGAACGGCCTGACCCTGATCCTCGTGCCGCGGCGCGACGTGCCGCTCGTTGCTTTCAACGCTGTGCTGCGGGGAGGCGAGTCGAATGCGGCGAGCGGCAAGAGCGGCGTCGCTTCGCTGGTGGCCGGGTTGCTGGAGAAAGGTGCCGGCGCGCGCGATGCGTTCGCTTTTGCCGACGCGGTCGAAGGGGTGGGTGGAACGTTTCACGCGGGCTCGGGACCCGAGTCGATCACGCTGCGGGGGCAGTTTCTGGCCCGCGACCAGCATCTGTTGCTCGAGCTGCTGGCCGATGTTCTGCTGCGGCCACGTTTCGAGCCGCAGGAGCTGGAATACCTGCGGGCGCGGCAGATCGAGCTGATCAAGGCCGCGAAGGATTCGGACCCATCCGAGCTCCTCGGGACTTATGGGCGCGCATTCCTGTTCGGCACGCATCCATACGGACGTCCTCCGATCGGCAGCGAGCGTTCCCTCGCGAGCATCACCCACGAGGACATCCTGCGCTATCCCCGCGCGAACTTCGGCGCGGATCAGCTGACACTCGTGTTCGCCGGTGACATCGACTCCGCGTGGCTGACCCGGGCCGTCTCGCAGGCTTTCGCATCCTGGCCGCGGGCGCAGCGATCGGCATCGGCGCTCGCTCAGCCCGAGCGTCTGCGCGAGCGTCAGGTGCTGCTGATCGACTCGCCCGGCTCCGCCCAGACCTATTTCTGGATCGGCAACGTCGGAGTGGACAGGCACTACCCCGAGCGACCGGCGCTCGATCTGGTCAACACGCTGTTCGGCGGACGCTTCACTTCGATGCTCAACACGGAGCTGCGGGTGAAATCGGGTCTGTCCTATGGGGCACGCTCGGGCTTCTCGCGTGGCAGCGTGGCGGGCGAGTTCGCGATCCGCTCGTTCGTGCAGACCCAGGACACCCCCGTTGCCCTCGATCTCGCATTGCAGACCCTCGGCCGACTGCGCGAGCCGCAGGCGATCACGGCCGAGATGCTGGACTCGGCCCGCGCCTACTTGCTGGGCCAGTTCCCGCTGCACTTCGAGACGGCGGCAGACTGGGCCGCCGCGCTGGGGGAGATCGAGCTGTTCCGCCTCGGAGCCGGATACATCGACCGTTATACCCCGCGGCTTCACGAAGTCTCCCTGCCACTGTCTCGCTCGGTCATCGAGCAGGCCTTTCCAGTGCCCGAGGCGGTCGCGATCGTGCTGATCGGCGATGCGGCGCGGCTGAGTGATCAGCTGGCCGAGTACGGGCCGGTCACTCGGATGCCGCTCACGCAGCCGGACTTCCAGGCATCGGAAGCGTTCGCGGGCGGCGAGCTGGCGCTCGCGCGCCATAGCGCGTGACTCTCGCTGGTTGATGCCCGAGCTGCCGGATATCACTCTCTACGTCGAGGCGCTCGGACAGCGGATTCTCGGCGCGCGGCTGCAGTCCGTGCGCATCACGCACCCCTTTCTGCTGCGAACCTTCGAGCCAACCCTGGCCGATCTGCAAGGCCGGCGCGTCCTGGGCGTGCGGCGGGTCGGCAAGCGGGTTGCCCTCGAGCTCGAAGGCGGCCACTGGCTGGTGATTCACCTGATGATTGCCGGACGGCTGCACTGGTTTGCGTCTGGCGCCCGCATTCCGCCCCGAAAGGCGCTGGCCTATGTCACGTTCGACAGCGGGACGCTGACACTGACCGAGGCCGGCTCCAGGCGCCGGGCGTCTCTCTACGTGTTCGCCAGTCCGCAGGCGCTGGCAGCTCACGATCCGGGCGGCCTGGAGGTCCTGGAGGCATCGTACGAGGACTTCCGCGCAAGCTTGCGCAAAGAGAATCACACACTCAAACGCTCTTTGACCGACCCGCACACCTTCAGCGGCATCGGTAACGCCTACTCGGACGAGATCCTGCATCGTGCAGGGCTTTCACCGGTCGCACTCAACGGGAAGCTGGATGAGGAAGCGATCCGAGGGCTGTACGAAGCGACTCGCGCGGTGCTGACCGAATGGACGCAACGGCTGCGCGTGGCCGCGGGCAGCGAGTTTCCGGAGAAGGTGACGGCCTTCCATCCGGAAATGGCGGTGCACGGGCGCTTCGGAAAGCCTTGTCCGGTGTGCGGGACGCGCGTGCAGCGGATCCGCTACGCGGAGAACGAGACCAACTACTGTCCGCGATGTCAGACCGCCGGCAGGATCCTTGCCGACCGCTCGCTATCGCGCCTGCTCAAGGACGACTGGCCGCGCAGGATCGAGGAGCTCGAAGGATAGTCACGCCGCGCGTGGCGCGAGCGCGGCATCCAGCCAGCGGCCCAGCGTGGTGGAGTCCACCGCACCGGATTGGCGGGCCAGCTCCTGGCCGCGATGGAACAGGATGAGCGTCGGAATGCTGCGGATGTTGAACCGGCCGGCGAGCTCGGGTTGCTCATCCGTATTCACTTTGGCGAACTGGGCGGTTCCGGCGCGGGCCTGCGCCGCGCGTTCCAGGACCGGCGCCATCATCCGGCACGGCCCGCACCAGGGTGCCCAGAAATCCACCAGCACCGGCAGGTCGCTCCGGCCCACGTGCGCGCCGAAGGAGCTGCCATCGAGGGCGGTGACCTGGCCATCGAGCAGCTGCGCCTTGCACCTCGGGCATTTCGGATGCTCGGCGAGCCGGTCGGAAGGGGTACGCACGACCGAATGGCACTGCGGACAGGCAACGAGAATAGAATCCACGGGCGAAGGACGGGTTGCGCTCATAGCTCGGCCACGGTCGTTTTCCGGCTTGAATGGGTGGGGATGGGCCTGGCCGGTTTCAACCTCTTGCCGCCGGCGTGCCCTGCCCCCATCTCAGCGCCACTATTGAGGCTGCAGGCACTCATGGAATACCGCGACTATTACCAGGCACTCGGGGTGGGTCGGAGCGCGACCGCGGACGAGATCAAGAAGGCGTACCGGCGCCTCGCGCGCAAGTACCATCCCGACGTCAGCAAGGAGCCGAAGGCGGAGGAGAAATTCAAGGAGGTCCAGGAAGCCTACGAGGTGCTGAAGGACCCCGAGAAGCGCGCCGCCTACGATCAGCTCGGCAGCGACTGGAAATCCGGTCAGAGCTTTCGGCCGCCCCCGGACTGGGGCAGCGGCTTCGAGTTCAGCGGCGGCCCGCGCGCCGGCACGCGTCAGCGCAGCGCATACCAGGAGGAGGCATTTGGCGATGGCGCGGGCTTCAGCGACTTCTTCTCGTCGCTGTTCGGCTCCGGCGGGTTCGAGGGCGCAGGGCCCTTCAACTCCTCCGCGCGGCATGCGGCGCGCGATCATCATGCGCGAGTCGACATCGATCTCGAGGAGGCGTACGCCGGTACGACCCGCACTCTCGAGCTCAAGCGGCCCGAGCTGAAAGCCGACGGCACCCTGGAGCTCAAGGCCCACACGGTGCGCGTGACCATTCCGGCCGGGGTTACCGAGGGCCAGCTCATTCGGCTGGCCGGCCAGGGAGAGCAGGCCGCCGGAGGCGCCAAGCCGGGCGATCTGTATCTCGAGGTGCGCATCCGGCCGCATCCCCTGTTCCAGGTCGACGGGCGCGACATCACACTGACGCTGCCCGTCGCACCGTGGGAGGCGGCGCTTGGAGCGAGCGTGACGGTTCCAACTCCGGGCGGCGTGGTCGAGATGCATGTTCCGGCCGGGGCGCAGTCGGGTCAGAAACTGCGCTTGCGCGGGCGGGGGCTTCCCGGTCAACCCGCCGGAGATGAGTACGTCCAGCTCAAGGTGGTTGTGCCGCCGGCCAACTCACCCGAGGCTCGCGCATTGTACGAGCAGATGCGGCAGAAGATGGCCTTTGATCCGCGGGCACAGCTCGGGAGGTGACATGTCAGAGCCCGACAAAGCAGCCAACGCCCGCCTCGTGGGCGAGAGCGATTGGATCGCGGCGAGCGAGGTGTGCCGGCTGTGTCTGATCGACCTGACGGTGGTCGTCGAGCTGGTGGATTTGGGTGTGATCGCCTCGCGCGGATCTGTGCCCGAGGAGTGGGTGTTGCCGGCGACGTCCCTGCCGCGCTTGCGCATCGCCGGGCGCCTGATGCGGGATCTCGGGGTCAACGTGACCGGTGCCGCCCTGGCGCTCGAGCTGCTCGAGTCCCAACACCGGCTGGAGCGGCGGATACGGCACCTCGAGCGCCTGGTCCACGAGTAACGGCTCACTGGCCGAAGCTCGAGGGATTCTCCTGCTGCCACGCCCGCTCCTCCGGCGTACTGGCACGGCCCAGGATGGCGTTGCGGTGAGGAAAGCGCCCGAAGCGTCGGATCAGCTCGCGATGGGCTGCGGCGGACTCGAGCGCTTCTTCGAACGTGGCGCGCAATTCCACGGGCGCCTCGCCCACCAGGCGTGTGAAGGCGGCCACCGATTCATCCTGCACCTCGGTCGCCTCGGCGTGCTGCAGTGGCATGTAGAAGAAAATTCGCTCCACCACGTTGAGCGCCGCATCGGCCGCTGATTGCATCCCCGAGAGCGTGAGCCCCAGTGCCTGGGTGTCGTATTCGAAGGCCCGGGGCGTGCCGCGGAACATCTGCCGTGGAAACTGATCGAGCAGGATGATGAGGCTCAGGCGCCGCCGCGGGCTGTCGGCCCAGCCCGCCAGCTCCCCCTGCACGGCCCGTTCGAGCAGATCCGAGAACGCGCTGCGTATCAGCTCGTCCCGCTGTTGCATCGCCGGCGAGTCCGAGCCGAACCACAGAAGGGCGCGGCGCGCCAGCGCGTGGCCGCGCGTTGCGGCATCGCCGAGCGTCGGCAGCGGGCCCGTCCAGGCCTTGCTGAACCAGAACTCGCGAACCCTCAGCGCCTCGTCCATCCACTCACTCCGCCTTGACCTCATCCGCCTCGAACAGCTTCTCGAGCTGCTGAG
>DASTDD010000205.1:0-3871 GCA_035710545.1 Steroidobacteraceae bacterium | reverse complement strand
CGCCTCATTCGCGTCTCCCTGCTCCCCCTCATGCAGGAAGGCCTGAATCATGTCGGCCAGCCATTCGGCCTGCCCGACTATCTGCTCGAGCCGTCCCTTCGCGGCGGCCGGCAGTCCCGGCTCCGTCAGAGCCGCCGCCGCCAAAGCGAGCACACTCGCGACTGGCTGCCGCATGTCATGACACGTTTCACGCAACTCCAGTACGACATCTGGAGCCTCTGAGGCCTCGATAGACACAGCTTGTTCACCCCTCACCCGCGCCGGCCATCGCATACTGCGAGGCCTTATTGCTGCCGCCTAGACTGAGAATGATGCTGTAGTCGACGGTGCGATCCTCAGCGCCCGCCGAGCAGGGATTAAAGCCGACGCCGGCAACTTCTCACTTCTGCCAGCCGCCATCGCATCAGGTGTTGTGGCCGCAACTGCCTCGACGAGGAGTTGTTTATCGTCGCAGATGAGAATTCTCACTTCCGCTCCCCCCCGGGCGGCATTACAATTTCGCCGAATCTCTGGTTTACCTGGATTCCAGGAAACGCTCGGCTATCTAGCTTATTGCGTTTTGGCGGGACCGTAAGGTGGCCGGGCGCTCAGTTTCCTAAACGCCCCGGGTCCGCTTGCCGGATCGCTCGCAGCAACGAGTGCGTGAGCCGCCGCGGGTAAGCGGCCTGACCGGCCGCGACCGCCTTGACAACCTGCGGCAGTCTGCGGGGGTCCACGTTCTTGTCAAGGTAGCCGTCTGCCCCGGTACGGGCGGCAGCAAGCGCGCCCTCTTCATCGGGGGTCGCAGTCATCAGGACGATCTTGGCCGAGGGCAGCGCCTGACGAATCGCCTCGGTTGCGATGATGCCGCCGTCGTCCGGCATCCGCATGTCGATAAGGCACACGTCCGGCCTGATGCTCAGCGCCGCGTCAATGGCCTGGGCACCCGTCCCGGCCTCCGCGCACACCTCGATCCCGCCCTCCTCGAGGTTCTCGCGCAGGGCGGTCCGCGTCGGAACGTGATCATCAGCGATCAGGACCCGCGGTCTCGGCGTCGGCATCTCCACACCTTGAGCATCCGCGCCCGGGCCGCCGTCACGCAAGCAATCGGGCGCTCAGGTGTCTGCGCGCTCGCGGAATAGGTCAATCGCGGCAGCACGATCGGCGACCCCGAGCTTCCGCACGATGGCAGCGATGTGCACCCTGACCGCGCTATCTGACAGCACCAGCTTCTGGGCGATCTCGCTGGTTGACAACCCCTGCGCCAGCAGGGCGAGGACCTCCCACTCACGGCTGGTCAGCCGGCCGCCGAAGCTGTCGCGCGCGACAGGCTGGCGCCAGCGGGGCTCGCGCCCGCGGAAGTGCTCGAGCACGCGCGCGACCAGCGTCCTGGGCAGGGCCGCCTCACCCAAGTAGACTCCTTCGAGCGCGTTGGGCAGCCGCTCCAGGTTCATCGTCTTCAGCAGGTAGCCATCGGCTCCGGCCCGCAGCGCGGCAAACAGATCAGCATCGTCGTCGGAGACGGTCAGCATGACGATCTTCGCCTGGGGCAACCTGGCCGCGATCTCCCATGCCGCAGCGACTCCGCTCCCTGGCATCCTGATATCGAGCAGGCAGACATCCGGTCGCTCGCGTACCGCGGCCTGGATGGCTTCGGCGGCATCCGCCACCGAAGCGCAGACACCGAAACGCTCGTCGCGTTCCAGCGCCCGTTGTACGTCGTCCCGGCTGGGCGCGTGATCGTCGGCGATCAGTACCCGCAGTGGCCTCATTCTCGTGTTCAAACCGCGACCTCCACCTGACTTCCGCGCCCGGGTGCAGATGTGACGCGCAGTTCGCCGCCAACCGAGTGAGCACGCTCCCGCATCGAGGTAAGGCCGAATCCGCCACTACCCGGGTAGGCGGTGTCGAAGCCATGCCCCTTGTCGCTGACCCGCAGCCGCACACCGGAGCCCGCTGGTTCCAGCCCGAGGTTGACCTTGCTTACCCCGCTATGCCTGGCAGCGTTGGTGACTGCCTCGCAGGCTATCCGCACGAGGGCCTCCCGGCGTGAGGCCGACAGCTGGATGCCGCAGGTGAGATCCACATCAAGTTCCACGTGGTAGCGTTCCGCGACCTCAGTCACGGCTTCGGCCAGCGCGACCTCGAATGGCTGGCCGCTAGGTGCCGCCATGGCGCTGATGGCCCGACGGGATTCCTGTTGCGCACGCTCGACGGCTCGGCGCAACCGGCCTAGACATTCCTCGTCTACCGCCCCGCTCAGCGCATAGAGGTTGCGCGCCAGATAGGCCAGTTCTTGCGCCACTCCATCGTGCAGATCGCAGGCGATCCGCTGCCGCTCCTCGAGTACCGCTGCCCTCGACAGGGCGTGCCAGTAGGACCAGATCTCCCGCATGGACCCAACGAGGAGGACAGCGTAGAAGGCAAACCGGAAAAGGTCGCCGACCGCGAGGAACTGCGAGTTTGCGGCCGGATACAGCAGATAGTTGATATGCGATGCCGCGGCGAGCACGCCGGCGATGGCGAGCCAGCCGCAGAACTCGTCGTCGAGCCGCTTGGAACGCCGCAGGAACCCAGCCGTTGCCACGCCGTAAAGCACCGCGACCGCGAGTTGCAGAGCGAACTGTGACAGGTGGGGATGCACATCGGGTCGCGCGAACAACGCGGGTTCCAGAGAAGTCACCTGAGATGGCAACTGGCGAGCGAACGTGAGGATCAGAACGGTGACCAGCAGCAGCATTGTTGCCACACCAAGCGCACCGGCACCAACTATCAGCCTGGACCGGGGCAATCGGCGGGACGGCACGAATGCGGCTAGGACGAACAGCAGGCCGCCGAGCGAACGAGCTGTAGGTGCTGCCCAGACGGTCAGGTCGTCTGGCGCCCATCCCGCCACGATCGGCACCGTCACCAGCAGCAGGTTGGACACAGCGAACACCGCGAGCGCGCACGCCAGCATGAGCTCGTTCAGCCGGGTGCGGCGGCGAAGCCGGCCGCATACTAGGAAGCAGGCCAGCAGCGCGATCAGCGACGCGGCCGTCTCCAGCGCTAGATCCTCGGCCTGCCGGGGGTGGGCAAGGTGCAGTTGCGGAATCACCGCAGGGGCCACGGTGCTCACGACCGACACGATCGCCGCTATCACCACTGCAGTGCTTATACCTCGCACGGCACCGTGACCAGTGGAAACGGCAGACGCCGGCAGATGATCACCTGCAGGGGCTCGCTGAGCGGACGCAGATGCGCGGGATCTGCGCTCTTCCGGGCTTCCCTGGCGAACTGGTGGTCTTCCTCGCGTCATCTTGTTGTGCCCGCATCTCGGACCCCACCCTCATCCCGCGGAGCGGGCCTGCGCAGCTCGCGTATCCCCGGCGACGTCTCCAGCCGGGGACGCGCCAATGCCACGACCTCGAGCGTGGAGTGGACTTCGAGCTTTGCCATGAGGCTGTACAGATGGGTGCGGACGGTGTTCGCGGACAAGTGCAGCCGCTCCGCGACCTCTTTCCGGTCGGCGCCGTCGACGAAGTGGACCAGGACTTCCCGCTCGCGCGGCGTGAGCGCCGCGAGCAGATCATCACAGTCGCGGCGACTGTCCAGGCCCTCGATGAGCAGGCGCAGGACGGGGCCTAGCTCCATCGGCGGCAGCCAGGTCTCACCACGGACGACGCCGCGGATGACGCGGAGAAGATGATCGATCGACTCATCTTTCGGAACCCATGCCGCTGCCCCGGCGCGCAGCGCGGCCACGATCAGCTCGGGGTCGGAGGCCGCGCTGACCATGACGACGCGCGGCGCGTCCGCACGGCGGGCCATCTCGGCGCAGAAGACGGTGGCCGAGGCATCGGGCAATTCGGCGTCGAGGAGGAGGACATCGACCGATCGCCCGACCAGCACG
>DASTDD010000204.1:0-2843 GCA_035710545.1 Steroidobacteraceae bacterium | reverse complement strand
ACTCGAGACCGGAGGCCGAGACCAGTATAAAAAGGGGCCGGATAATACACGATCCCCTCCGCTGAGGCGCGCCTGCGCCGACGGTCTCGTGCGCCCCCTCTTGGACTTCGCCGTGAGGATATGGGGTTTACCTCCCTAGATTCCACAACTACCTAATCTGGATTCCATCTGCTAGAGTATTAGAATCATGAAGACCACTGTAGATATTCCGGATAGCGACTTGGCGGATGCCATGCGCTTTACGCGCGCCAAGACCAAGCGTGAGGCGATTGTGACGGCGATTCAGGACTTCAACCGGCGCAAGCGCATGGCGGAGCTGCTGAAGTACGCCGGCACCTGCGACGCCATGATGAGCGTCGAGGAGCTTCACTCCCAGCGCCACAAAGGCTGACGCCGTTGCTACTCATTGATACCTCCTCCTGGATTCATCTCCTGCGTCCGAATGGTGATCCACAGGTGCGTGCCCGCGTGGAGCGCGCCCTTCAGGGCGGGGAGGCGTGCTGGTGCCCGATTGTCCGCCTTGAGCTGTGGCATGGGGCGGGCGGAGAGCGTGAGAAGAAGGCACTGCGCGATTTCGAGCGGCTGCTGCCCGAGCTCGGAATCGACGACGACGTATGGCGCGGCGCGTATGAGCTGGCGCGCAAGGCCCGGTCGGTTGGCGTGTCAATGCCGGCGACCGACCTGCTCATTGCCGCGTGTGCCAGACGACACGATGCGGATCTGGAGCATTCAGACTCAGACTTTGACCAGGTAGAGAAGCTGTAGCCATATTGCCTGGAATGGAAGGATTATTCGGCCCTGCGGGCCTCACCCCTTCGGGGCCGCCCTCCGGCGTTCGATCGACGCGATGGCTTCGCGCTTCTGACCACGACACGCGACTGATAACTTCGATCGGGTGATCGAGCCCTCCGGGCGTTATCCTTCCCGCCGTGGCGCGAGCCGGGAACCACACTCTCTGCCGACCAATGACTTCCGCCGCCAAATCTGGCTGGGGTGGAAGGATTCGAACCTCCGAATGGCGGGATCAAAACCCGCTGCCTTACCACTTGGCGACACCCCAGCAAACATCAAAGTCTGCGTACTAACCGTCCATGGTGCGAGGTGCCAGCCCGCCCATCCCTGGGCGGTCGTTCGCCGCATGCGGCTCACCCACTTGGCGACACCCCAGCACCCCGAAGCGACTTCCAACAGTCAGCGCCGCGCCCGCAACAACTCGTGCACGGGTGAGACGCTCAGGCCGCGAGCGACGAAGCTGGTCCAGCGATCAGGCACGCGCGCTGCGAGACGCTCCGCTTCGATCGCGCTGGCGCAGGCCGCGAAGATACAGGAACCCGTTCCAGTAAGCCGCGCGGGCGCGCTGCGCGCAAGCCAGTCGAGCGCCTCGGCCACCTCCGGATAGCGCGCCCGCACGACCGGCTCGCAGTCATTGCGGCCGCCCGACTCGAAAAAGGCGCGTATTGTGATGAGGGGAGAATTTCGTGTCAATTCAGGGCTCTGGAACACATCCCGGGTGCTGACGGCCACTCCGGGATGGATCACTACGAACCACCGCTCGGGCAGCTGCAGCGGCTCGAGCCGCTCGCCCACCCCCTCTGCCCAGGCGGAAGAACCTCGAATAAAAACAGGCACATCTGCACCCAGCGGCAAGCCCAGCTCCGCCAGATCGTCCACCCCGAGCCCGCAGCCCCACAGCTCGTTGAGCGCCAGCAGCACCGTAGCGGCATCCGAGCTTCCGCCGCCCAGCCCGCCCCCCAGGGGAATCCGCTTGCTCAGGCGCAAGCTCGCGCCCCGCCCCACCCCGCTAGCCACCTGCAGCGCGCGTGCCGCCCGCACCGCGAGGTCGGACTCCGCTTCAACCCCCGCCGGCCCCTTGAGGCGCACGATCGAGCCGTCCTCGCGAAGCGAAATACCGATCGTGTCGCAGAGATCGATGAGCTGGAAGGCCGTCTGCAGCTGGTGATAGCCATCAGGCCGGCGGCCCGTGACATGCAGAAACAGGTTCAGTTTTGCCGGCGCCGGCCAGCGAGACTCATCCGCACGAGCGGCCCCCGGATCCTCCGTGCTCACGAATTCCAACCATCGACCACGACACGCACGCGGACGTTATCCCGCTGAAGTGTCAGTTTCGAAGGCAGCCATCCGCCGTTCACGGATGTGTAGTCAGTGTAGTTGATCTGCCATCCATTCTGATCGAGCGTGCTCAACCGCTGTTGGGTATCTAGCGACTCCCTTGCCGGTGGACCGGGCTCGGGCACCCCGAGGACCCAGTAGCGCAGACTGCTGAGAGGGGGATCGAACCCGAGTCGATTTCTCAGCTCCGCGCGCGCCGCTTCGCTGTCCAGGCGTTGGCCATTGGCGTTCACGACACTGAGCGCCGCTCCGTCGGAGCTGACTTGCACGCCACCGGTACCCAGCGGACCCTCGAGCGACATGTTGGTTTGATTGCCGACCTGGCTCCAGCGCAGGCGCGCATTGAAACCCTCGCCACCGGCGGCGACCGCCACGCGCCCCTTCAGCTCGAACCGCTCCAGGCTCTGCAGCTGTGGGCGGCGCGCCTCCCAGGATTGGGCGGCGGGCTCATGGACCGGAGCGGTACGGCAGCTTGCGAGTGCAACGACGGCCAGCGCGCACAGCGCCCTACGGAGCATCTGGCAGGAACCGCGCCATGGTCGCCTTCAGCAGCTGCGAATCCGGCTCGCGCGCCACAGCGGCAGCCCACACACGGCGCGCCTCCTGATGCTTGCCGCTCATCCATAGCGCCTCGCCCCAGTGTGCGGCGATTTCGGAGTCGTGATCGAGCGAGTAGGCGTGCTCGAGCTCCGGTACCGCGCCTTTGGCATCGC
>DASTDD010000203.1:0-9722 GCA_035710545.1 Steroidobacteraceae bacterium | reverse complement strand
CGCCGACACTCAGGATGATGACATCCTCGCCGCGATCGCGGGCTGCGGAGGCTTCCATGTGCGTCAGCCACGCATCGGCGCCGTCGCCGCTGATCCGCTCGACGAGTGGGGAGAATTTCATGCGAGGCTGTTCGTGCCCGGGTGCGCGCGAGCGCTTGAGCTAGTAAAGGTCGGGCGCGGTGCGCGTGAGAATTTCCAGCTCGCGCATGCGGTAGTCGATGATGATCGCATCGAACGAGCCGAGCACGTCCATTCCCACCAGCAGAGTCGGCTTGCTGTTGAGCTGCAAGTGCTCGAACAGGAAGGTGTCGGCGAAAGTCACGCTCACATGCTGGATCCTGAGAGTCCCGAGGGTGATCGGAGGCGCGGTGATGGTGTCGCCGCGCTGCAGATCGAGAGTGACACCGACGATGTCCTCCGGGCGTGCGTTGGGTGGCGCCCGCTTCATCAGTGCTTCGCGCAATGCCACGTTGCCCACCGTCTGTTGCCCGCCTGTGTCGATGATCGCCTCGGTGCGCACCGACCCAACACGCACCTCGGCTTCGAGCAGACCGCCGCGGGTCAGCTTGAGATGGATCGGGGTGTAGCCCGCTGGAGGCCGCTCGAGGTGGGAGCGAGCGATCACGAGCCGGTCGTGGCGGAAGTCGGCAAAGATACGCTTGTCCGGCAGTCCCTCCCGGCCCAGCACTCCATCCGCACCGCCGAACACGTCCGCGACGATCGGCAGCGTGGCGGGATCGATGAGCAGATCCCCGACCTCCATCCTGTCCACATGGATGGCCGGTACTACCGCCGATCCGGTGACCCCGCGCACCATGATCGGGGTTACCGCCTGGCCGGTGAGGCCGAGGCGGTCCACCACGCGCTCGATGATCGCCGAGTGGCTCGCGCCGGTGTCGAGAACCAGGCGGAACGGCCCCTTGCCGTTGATGAGCACGGGCGCCCAGATGCGCCCGATGCGGTCGCGAAGCGTAGGAGCGACGTATTTCGGCTCGGGCGCCTCGACGACGATCTCCCCGAGCCCCTGAGCGTTCGCACCCTGTTGCGCGGCGGCACCCTGTTGAGCCGGGTTCTGCAGGACGGGCAGTGTCTGGGGACTGGTCGTTCCGGGCACTGGCACCTGCGGCACCGGATTCTGGGGGCCCGCGGGCTGGGGAACGGGGCTCGGTGTGCCTGAGGGTGTGGCCGAGGGTGTGCCTGAGGAAGTGGCCGAGGGTGTGCCTGAGGGTGTGGCCGAGGGTGTGGTCGAGGGTGTGGTCGAGGGTTGAGGCGCCGGGGTGGGACCCGCGAGCGCGCAGCACAGTCCGCCCAACCAACAGAGCGCTGCGAGCAGCATTTGCCTCAGGAATGACATGGCGATCTACCCTGGCCCAACGGCCGGAGTGTCTTTTACCCCGCCAACAGCCATTCTGCCGCGCTGGCGCTGACGCCCCGTATCGATTCCGGGACAAGTGTACCTACATCAGGAACATTGAGACAGTGGGCTTTGCGCGGACAAGTTTTGTGAAGTTCCTGAGGCGTCCGCTGCGCCGGCGACCGTTTCGCGCGTGGAAGACCCGGCGGCGCGCGGACACGCATTTGCATCCGTAAAAATGAAGGCGATATCATCGCTGGGCGCGGCCGGGCCGAGCGACTTTGGCAATCTCACAACACCAAGCAGCAACGCCGCTTCCGGTTCGTCGCAGACTCCAAAGCCAGGACGCCCCAACATAACGCCTCGAGACAACGGAGCCGTAAGATGTCCGCAACCCAACTGGACTCCCCCGGGTTTCTGACAAAGGACCGCATCATCGCGCAGGCGGGCTACAGCCGCTGGCTGGTCCCGCCGTGTGCGCTCGCGATCCACCTGTGCATCGGCATGGCCTACGGCTTCTCCGTGTTCTGGCTGCCGCTCTCCAAGGCAGTCGGCATCACGCACTCGGTCGCGTGCCCGGCGGACATGGGCTTCTTCTCCGAGATCACCGCGACAACCTGCGACTGGAAGATCTCGATGCTGGGGTGGATGTTCACCCTGTTCTTCGTATTCCTCGGCTCGGCGGCAGCCATCTGGGGCGGCTGGCTGGAGCGCGCCGGTCCGCGCAAGGCGGGCGTGGTGGCCGCGGTATGCTGGTGCGGAGGACTGGTCATCTCCGCTTTCGGCATCATCTCCCACCAGATCTGGCTGCTGTGGCTCGGGTCAGGCGCCATCGGCGGCATCGGCCTCGGTCTGGGCTACATCTCCCCGGTATCCACGCTCGTCAAATGGTTTCCCGACCGCCGCGGCATGGCGACCGGCATGGCCATCATGGGCTTCGGCGGCGGCGCCATGATCGGCTCGCCGCTCGCGGACAAGCTGATGAAAATCTTCGCCACCCCGACGCAGGTGGGCGTGTGGCAGACCTTCATCGTTCTCGCGATCGGGTACTTCGTCTTCATGATGGCCGGGGCGCTCGGCTACCGGCTGCCGCCAGCGGGCTGGAAGCCGGCCGGGTGGGCGGGTCCACGCAAGAAGCGCGCGCTGGTCACCGACGGACAGGTGCATCTCGATGTAGCGCTGAAGACGCCGCAGTTCTGGTTGCTGTGGGCGGTGCTCACCCTGAACGTGACGGCGGGTATCGGCATCATCGGTATGGCTTCCCCGATGCTGCAGGAAGTGTTCGGCGGCCGGCTCATCGGCGTGACGGCCTCCTTCGATCAGCTCACGCAGGCCCAGCTCGGCGCAATCGCGGCGCTCGCCGCGGGCTTCACCGGGCTGCTGTCGCTCTTCAACATCGCCGGACGCATCTTCTGGGCGTCCCTCTCGGACAGCATCGGCCGTCAGGCCACCTACATGGTGTTCTTCCTCGTCGGGCTGGTCCTGTATGCCTCCATCCCGTGGACCGCATCCACGGATAGCCTGGCGCTGTTCGTCGGCTTCTTCTGCATCATCCTTTCCATGTACGGTGGCGGCTTCTCGACGATCCCGGCCTACCTGGCGGATATCTTCGGCGACAGGATGGTCGGCGCCATCCACGGGCGCATCCTGACCGCGTGGTCCACCGCTGGGGTGCTCGGTCCGGTGCTGGTGAACTACATTCGCGAATACCAGCTCAGCCACGGGGTGCCGCGCGCGCAGGTCTACAGCATCACGATGTACATCCTGGCCGGGATGCTGGCTCTGGGCTTCGTGTGCAATCTGCTCGTACGCCCGGTCGCGCCCAAGTTCTACATGACCGCGGCGCAGCTGGCCGAGCTCGACAGGCCCGCGGACTCCCTGCCACGTCCTGCGGCGACGACCGCGGCGGGGTCGGCGGATTCGACGCCGGCGTGGGTCGTCTACGCAGCGTGGCTGGCTGTCGGCATCCCGATCGCGTGGGGCGTCTGGGTGACCCTTGCGAAGGCGGCGGTGATCTTCAGTCAGGGTTGAGCGCGAACCTCAGGGGTTGAGCGCGAAGCCGAACTCCGCGGCGCTCTCGGTCAGTGCGTGCCAGAAGCTGACCGCGAGGCTGCGGGGCACCGCGATCTCGAACACCGGATGTCCGCCGGTGCCGTCCTCGAGCCTCCAGAGGTGAACGGGTATCTGCGCTGCCGCAGTGGTTGCCGCCGCTCCGACAGCGAACGCACGCGGGTACAGATCAATCGGCAGTAGCTTGCCGAGCGTGCTTCTGATCTGTGCTCCACTCAGGCGCAGCAACGCGTGAGCACCGCTCTGATCGGCCACGCTGGCACAAGGCCCGAGCGTGCGCCCGATCCGAATGTGAAAGTCGGCGTCGAGCCGGTCGGCAATCGCCAGCCACGCGCCGGGCCCGATGCCGACGAGTGAAATGAACCCTGCACTGACCCTTCGTGGGCCCTCTGGCAGGGCCACACCGAGCTCGGCGAGCGCCCGCCGCCGCAATTCGGCAACCGGTCCGCGCCGGGACACCACGCTTGCGAGGGAGACTGGTGGCAGATCCCAGGCAAGAACGTTGGGCCGGGAGGCGGAGTGGAACGTCAGGCCCGCCAAGGCAGAGCGGGGGATGAGCGTCGCGTGACTCACGTGACAAGCCGCTCGCCGGCCGGGTCGAAAAACACGGGCGCCACCACTTCGACCTCGACGTCCGTCCCGCTACGTACCGGATCGTGTATCCGGATGCGCTCGCCGAGCCGCTCCCGTCCGCGGCTGAGCAGCCCGAGGGCAATCCAGGAATTCAACATCGGCGAGAACGCCGCCGACGTCACATAGCCCTGATCGTTCTCGAGCGTGGGCGGCTCTCCCATCGAGAGGAAGTGGGCGCCGGAGCGTACCGGCGAGTATGGATCGATCGGCCGGACACCGACCAGCGCCGGGCGGCGGGGGTCGGTCAGGCCCGGTCTTTGCGCCAGCACGCGCCCGATGAAATCCTTGCGCGTGGACATCAGGCGCCCCATGCCGAGGTCGGCGGCCGTGGTCGTGCCGTTGAGCTCGTTGCCGGTGAGGTGTCCTTTCTCGATGCGCATGACGTTCAGGCTTTCGAGCCCGTAGGGCACGACTCCCAAGGAGGCGCCCGCAGCCGCGATCGCGCGGACCGCCGCGTCGCCATACTGGGCCGGGACCGCCAGCTCGTAGGCGAGCTCGCCCGAGAAGGAGATGCGGAAGAGGCGCGCCGGCACTCCCTGCCAGCGGAATTCTGCGCAGGCGAGATAGGGAAACGCCTGGTTGGAGACGCTCAGTGCATCGCCGAGCGCCTGCTCGAGTAACCGACGCGACTCGGGCCCTGCGATGGCGTATTGCGCCCACTGCTCGGTCACCGAGGCAAGCCGTACGTCGAGGTCGGGCCAGAGGAGCTGCCGAGCGTGCTCCAGGTGCTGAAGGACCCTCTGCGCGTTGGCCGTTGTCGTCGACATGACATAGTGATCCGGCGACAAGTGTGCGCTGGTGCCGTCATCCAGGACGAAGCCGTCCTCACGGAGCATCAGTCCGTATCGCACCTTTCCAACCGGCAGCGTCGAGAACACGTTGCTGTAAACACGGTCGAGGAACTTCGCCGCATCCCTTCCCTGAATGTCCACCTTGCCCAGGGTGGACACGTCGCAGAGGCCGACGCGAGTCCGGACTGCCTTGACTTCACGGTCGACGGTTGCCTGCCAGTCAGACTCGCCGGGCTGCGCAAACCATTGCGCACGCAGCCAATCGCCTGCCTCGATGAACGTCGCTCCCTGCTCCTGCGCCCAGCCATGGCCAGCCGTGCGGCGGGTCGGCCGGAAGTGCCTCCCCCTGTGGGGGCCAGCAAACGCGCCGATGGCAACGGGAGTGCAGGGGGGGCGCGCGCCCGGGGTGCCGAGCTCGGCGATCGAACGCCCGGTCAGGGCCGACATGATGGCGTGGGCGTTGAGTGCCGACGTGCGGCCCTGGTCTGTGGCCATCCCGAGCGTCGTGTACCGCTTCAGATGCTCGACCGACCGGAAGCCCTCGCGCGCGGCGAGAGCAACGTCTTCGTGAGTCACGTCGTGCTGAAAATCGACGAAAGCCTTGCCTCTGGACTCGCCGACGAACCAGAGCGGAGCCACCTCGCTGGCTTCCTCATCGGCACGCCACTGCTCCCCGGCCGCGCCGGAAAAACCCAATTGCTCCGCGGCGGCCGCTCCCGCCTCGGCACCTTCGCTCAGCGCCTCGCGCAGAGTGAGCGCGCCACGCGCCGCCCCTGCGACCGCCAAGCCGCCGGGCAACACATCGGGAACGAATGCGTGGATACGCTCGGACCATCGGGGCTTTGAGCCCGTGTGAGTCGCCAGCGCGAGGTTCGGATTCCAACCCCCAGAAACCGCGAGCGCGTCGACGCGCAACCGGGTCCGACGCGCCTGAGAATCCATTATGGTGACACCGCTCAGGCCAGCGCTGCCGTGCCCTTCCACGACCCGGCTCCCCGCGTACAGACGCGCTCCGGTCGCACGCAGTTGCTCAATCAGGGAGGCCGGAGGCTCGCCGCGCGCATCGATCAGGGCTTCGACCGACGCGCCAGCTTCCGACAGATCGAACGCGGCCTTCCAGCCGTCGTCAGTGCTCGTGAACACAGCCACTCTTCTGCCAGGAAGAACGGCGAAGCGATTGACATAGCTGCGCACGGCCGATGCCAGCATGATTCCCGGACGGTCGTTGCCCCCGAATGCGATCGTTCGCTCGACAGCTCCGGCAGCGAGCACAGCGCGCCGAGCGACGATTTTCCATAGTCTCTGACGGGGTTGGAATTGCGGCGGCTGCTGCAGATGATCGGATACCCGTTCGACCGCGCCGAAGGTGCGCGTGCCGGATGCCGAGTGCGAGCCGGCGGTGCCGTCGTACAAGCCGAAGACGCTCGTGCGGCGCAGGATGCGCACATCCGCAAACGAGGCAAGCTCAGCCTCCACCCGCCGCACCCAGTCAACTGCATCGCTCCCGTCGATCGAACACCGCTCGGCATTGAGCCGGCCGCCCAGCAGAAAGTCCTCCTCGCACAGCACCACGCGGGCACCGCGGCGGGCTGCCGCCAGCGCTGCGGCAAGACCTGCGGGTCCGGCCCCGATCACCAGCACGTCACAGAAACCAAAAGACTTCTCGTAGCCGTCCGGGTCGGGCTGGCCACTGGCGCGCCCGAGACCGGCCGCGCGCCGGATTGCCGGCTCGTACAGCTTCTCCCAGAACGACTTCGGCCACATGAAGGTCTTGTAGTAGAAGCCGGCCACGAACAGCGGCGAGAAGCAGGAGCTGACGGCGCCCAGATCGAGCGCAAGCGACGGCCAGCGGTTCTGGCTGCGTGCCTCGAGTCCAGCAAACAACTCGGTGACCGTGGCTCGCGTGTTGGGCTCGCGCCGGTCACCGGTCCTCAGCTCCACGAGCGCGTTGGGCTCCTCGGGGCCGGCGGTCAGCACGCCCCGCGAACGGTGATACTTGAACGAGCGCCCCACGCGCCGGATGCCGTTCGCCAGCAGCGCCGAGGCCAGAGTGTCGCCCGCATAGCCGGTGTAGTCCCGGTCATCGAACCGAAACGACAGCGCGCGAGCGCGGTCGATCATCCCGCCGCGGGAAATCCGCTTCGGCTGGGCTGCCTCACTCATCCGGCCTCCGGATCCGCGGTCGGGCCGGCGACTCTGAGGCCCAGGATCTCGTGCGTACGCGTGTCCCGTCGCACCTGGAGCCACTGACGACAGCCCTGGGAGTGAAACCACAGCTCCTCGTGAGGGCCCGCCGGATTGTCACGCAGATACACTGCCTCGACGTAGCGACGCGGCGCATCGGCAGTATCCGGGTCGGGCCGCACGTAGCCCGCATCCCCGAGGTAGGCGAACTCGCTGACATCGCGTTCGCCGCAATACGGACATGGGATACGCATCGGGTTTTCGCCAGGCCTCGATGGCTCAGTGCAGGTTGGGCTGTGGACCCTGGCCTTTCTCGCTCAGCAGGTGCCCGCTCGCAAACCGGTCGAGGCGGTATGCGCGGGCCAGCTCGTGCGACTCGCCGCGCGCCAGCAGGTGCGCGAAGCACCAGCCCGAGGCCGGCGTCGCCTTGAATCCGCCATAACACCACCCGCCATTCAGGTACAGCCCCTCGACCGGCGTCCGGTCGATGATCGGCGAGCCGTCCATCGTCATGTCCATCACCCCGCCCCAGGAGCGCAGCATACGCACCCTCCCCAGAGCCGGCATCAGCGCCATGCCGCCCTCGCAGACATCCTCGACCGTTGGCAGATTGCCGCGCTGCGCGTAGGAGTTGTAGCCGTCGATGTCGCCGCCGAACACCAGGCCGCCCTTGTCCGATTGGCTGATGTAAAAGTGGCCGGCACCGAAGGTGACGACGCCGTGAATGAGGGGCTTGATGGCTTCGGAGACGAAGGCCTGCAGCACGTGAGACTCGATCGGCAACCGCAGCCCGGCGAGTTGTCCGACCCGCGAGGTGCTGCCGGCCACGGCCATGCCGATCCTGTCTGCGTGAATCGTGCCCCGAGTGGTCTGGACGCCGCAGATGCGCTCGCCCTGGCGCACGAAACCGGTCACCTCGCAGTTCTGGATGACATCCACGCCCAACGCGCTCGCCGCCCGCGCGAACCCCCACACGACCGCGTCATGGCGGGCGGTTCCGCCGCGTCTTTGGAGCAAGCCTCCGCGGATCGGAAAGCGGGCGTTGTCGAAGTCGAGCAAGGGCAGCATCTGCCGGATCTGCTCGGGATCGAGCAACTCGGCGTCAACACCGTGCATGCGCATCGCATTGCCGCGCCGCGCGAATGCGTCGCGCTGCGCGTCCGTGTGGCAGAGGTTCAGCACACCGCGCTGGCTGACCATGGTGTTGTAGTTCAGATCCTGCTCGAGACCTTCCCACAGCCGCAACGACCACTCGTAGAAGGGGTTGTTGCCCGCGAGCAGGTAGTTCGAGCGGATGATGGTCGTGTTGCGCCCAGCATTGCCCGAGCCGATCCAGCCTCTTTCCAGGACCGCGATCCGGGAGACGCCGTGATTACGCGCAAGGTAGTACGCCGTGGCGAGCCCGTGACCACCGCCGCCGATGACGACGACGTCATAGCCAGGTCGCGGCTCGGCATCGCGCCAAGCCTCGCTCCAGCGGCGATGGCCCGAGAATGCCTGGCGAGCGAGCGTGAAGATCGAATAGCGCATCGATGGACAGCCCCGCGGGCGAACCACAGCGGCCGCCCCGGGGCAATGGTAGAGGCGTTGCCGGACGTGAATTGATGTTTTGCGCCAAAAAAATTGGATTTCACGACATCGAGGGCCCGCGCCCGCGGCGTGCCGCTGCTGGCGGCCCACGCCGGGAGGCGGAAACTGATCGCAGGCTGCGTGGGCGGCGTGAAAGTGATAGCCCACGCCCGGAAGCGGAAACTGATCGCAGGCTGCGTGGGCGGCGTGAAAGTGATAGCCCGCGCCCGGAGGCGGAAACTCATCGAACGCACTGCGCAGGCAGCGTGAAAGTGATAGCAGCTAGGCCGGCAGGGTGAAGGTGAACGTGGCGCCCTGTCCGGGGGCTCCTTCCGCGCGGATGCTGCCTCCGTGACGCTCGATGATGCGCTGGACGATCGATAACCCCACGCCGGTCCCTTCGAACTCTCCCTGGGCATGCAACCGCTGGAAGATGGTGAACAGGCGATGCGCCTGCGCCATGTCGAACCCTGCACCGTTGTCGCGGATCCGGTACGTGCGGCTGTCGGTACTGCGTTCGCCGCTGATCTCGATGAGCGCCCTTGCCGAGTGGCGCGTGAACTTGAAAGCGTTCGAGAGCAGATTGATGAATACCTGCTTCAACAGGGAGGGGTCCGCGGAGGCTTCCGGCAATGTACCTACCCGCACTTCGACTGCGCGTTGCGGCTCGGCACTGCGAAGTCCGCGAACGACGTCCGAGACGAGCTGACCGATGTTCACGGTCTCCTTTCGCAGCCGCTGCTGGCCCAGCCGCGAGAACTGCAGCAGGTCCTCCGTCAGTCGCAGCAGCCGCTGCCCGCTCTCGAGAATCTCACCGACGTACTCCTTCTGCACGGCATTGAGGGCGCCCGGCTTCTCGCCCCTGAGCAGGTCGCTGAAGCCGATGACCCCGTTGAGCGGCTGTCGCAGGTCGTGCGAGACCGAATGGATGAATACCTCGAGCTCCTGATTGGCGCGCACCAGCTCCTGGTTGGCCGCCTCGAGCTGCTCCGTGCGCCGCGTGACCTGTTCCATGAGCGAGCGGTTCTCCACGCGCAGCTTCCTGACCGCGTGCGCGCGCGAGAGCACCGGCAGCACCGAATTGAGTTTGAACGGCTTAAGGATGTAATCGAGCGCGCCGC
>DASTDD010000202.1:0-6075 GCA_035710545.1 Steroidobacteraceae bacterium | reverse complement strand
CAGTCTCTGGCGGGTCTCTCTCCGCTCAAAGAAGCGCTCGAGAGCCAGGCAGCCGTGACCGCCGTAACCGAAGTGCAGGGCGAGCTCTTCCAGATGGTCGCGGTTCCGGTCTTCGGGCCGGACGTGATCGGCTTTCTGATGCTGGGACAGATCATCGATGACCCGGTCGCCGCCGGCCTGAAGGCCAGTACACATTCCGATGTCACCTTTCTCACGACATCGGAAGTGTTCGCCTCTTCATGGCCGTCGGCCACGGCGAGCCGTACGCAATTTCCAAAGCAGCTGTCAACGTTGTTGGGAGCGACGCATTGGCGGGATCCGTCGCTTCTGACGGTCGGCGGTGAGCGCTACCTGTCGCTCAGCGTACCGATCAGCGCCCACCTGTCGCAGCCCCTGTATGCCCTCATCCAGGGCTCTTACGACCGGGCTCGAGCGCCGCTGCGCGCCCTGCAGGAGCGCATCGCGCTGATTGGTGCCATCGCACTGGGCGGCGCCCTGCTGATCGGAATCATGCTCGCCGCGGGGATCACGGGCCCGATCAGGGGGCTGGTGGCAGCCATGCAGGAAGTTCTCCGCGGCAATTTGCGCCACCGCACACGTATCGAGCGCGGCGACGAGATCGGCTTTCTCGCCCGGTCCTTCAATGAAATGGTCGGCGGGCTGGAAGAGCGCGAGCGCATCAAGAACACATTCGGTCGCTTCGTGTCCCGCAGCGTCGCTGAAGCCGTTCTCGGCGGCCGTGTGCCTTTGGCCGGCGAGCGCCGGGAGGTGAGCATCCTCTTTCAGGACATTCGCGGTTTCACCGCACTTTCTGCGAGGCTCGACCCGGTGGTGTTGCTGCGGATGTTGAATCAGTTCTTCACCGAGGTCGTCGCGGCGGTGGAAGCCGAGGGCGGCGTGGTGAAGCAATTCACGGGCGATGGGGTCATGGCGCTCTTCGGAGTTCCGCAGGTCTGTGCGGACCACACCGAACGCGCCGTCCGAGCGGCGATCGGGATCGTCAGACGCCTCGACGGATTGAACGCGCGTCTGCAGGATGAAGGGATTCCGCCGCTCCAGGTCGGTGTGGGAATTCACACCGGAGAAGTCGTGGCGGGCCTCATCGGCCCGGACGAGCGGGTGGAATATGGCGTGGTTGGCGAGCCAGTAAATCTCGCCAGCCGAATCGAGGCGCTGACGAAGGACTTCGCCGCAATCATCCTGGTCTCCAGGCAGATTGCCGAGCAGCTCGGACCGGAGTTCATGCTCGGGCGGTCCGCTTCCGTGCCGGTCAAGGGTCGGTCACAGCCGGTGGACGTGGTCGAGATCCTCGCATCGCCGCAGCACACGACCGCGTAAGTTTGATCCGAAATGCCGCCGGTGCCCGGTGCGGCTCGCTACGCATCAGGCACCGGCGGTCAGCCGGGTCCGGTTACTTCAGCTGCAGCAGCGGACCTGCCGTGTCAGGGAACTGTGCCGTGTTCAGCACCTGAATCCCCGCGTTGTGCTCGCCGTTGAACGGCGTCACCGTGGCCGGACACTTCGCTTTTTGAGCGGCTTCGGGTGAGCCGAACCACAAACCCAGGTGATAGGTCTGCACCGGATTCGTGGGCGGGTTCTCGATCGCCTCGGGGAAGGGCGCGTCGCGGAAGATATTGGCCGCTGGCGCCGAGCCCGTTGCAACGATGAAGCTCTCGATGTTGAAGCGCCCACGGAAGTGCTGGAACGCTCTGCCATCTTCGTCGCTCTCGACGTCACCCTGATACCAGGCAAGTCCAAACGGTGCCTTGGGGACCTGGATCACAAAAAGGTCGTAGTCGGTCCTGGGCGCCAGACCTTCCGCGAAAACATACATGTCTTCGGCTCCGCCGTTCGACACGATTCTCACCTCTGCCCGAGCATGCGGCAGGCAGGTCTTCGCACCGGCCGACACCTGCATGTCGAAGGAGATGTGCTTCGTCGAGGCGGTTGCGGACGCCGCCCAGCCTGTCAGCAACAGTGCACTGGCCACCGCGGCGCCAATACGGCGCGAGTGGGTAAGAATTCGAGTATTCATCATCGTTTCTCCCGTTTCAGTTGAATGAGGTAGGACTGAATGCGGGAGCGATCATGGCGATGTGGATGCAGGAGTTCTGTCAAGTGCTTGACACATCCAATTGCCCTGCCGCCAGCGACCGAGCCGACGCGGCGCAGCGTCGATGGCGCTGGGCCACTGGCCCCGGGCTGCTATCGCGGCTTGACACCCAGCGTCAGTTGGAAAGGCTTCGCCGTAATGGTCTCGAGCAGCATGCGCGCCCGCATTCGCTCGGGGTCCCGGTCGCGAAGACCAATGAGGATATCCGGCTGAACTCCGTTGACGAGGCTTGTGCCGTCGAGGCGCATGCGCACGCAGTCGGAGACCCGCATGACGGCATGGGAATTGGGCAGGGTGGTGGGTGTCCCGCCGTCGGTATAGCCGCAGCCCGCCCCGACGGTGGGGCTGCCAATGATCGTCGCTGCATGATTGTCTTGTAATTCAGCGGCAAACTGTTCAGCGGCTGACCCCGTCCCGCCATCCACGAGAACGACCATGGGGCCGCTCCAGACGCCGTCTTCGTATGGATATTGAGCCGGAGTGAAGACCAGCGGCGCCCAGTTCTTCGAGCGCGCAGCCGGGCTGAGCGTCTCGAGGATTCCTGTGGAGAAGAAGGCATCGCCGGTCCATTCGCAGGTGGTTTTCCGCTTGGCGATCGCTTCACCGTCGCACGGCGCGGCGGCCTCACGTTGCCGGGCACGCACTTGTTCCGCCGCGCGAAGCAGCAACTCGCGATCGTTCGGCGCGGCCCGCGCAGCCTCGGTAAGTGCCTGTACTTTCAGCTCGAACCGTTTGCGCCAGTGCTCTCCCTTCACGAACCGGGTCCGCAAGGGCTTCAGCGGGGTCGTGGTAACCATTCGAGCGGCTGCCTCCACCCACTCGCTGCCACCGCCATTCCCGGCAATGTCGACCAGCAGGACTTCAGCACCGGCGCTCTTGAGTGAACGCAGCGCCGTCTCAAAATCCTTCGTGTAGCGCTCGTACGCCCAATGCTCGATCCTGTCTTCGCAACCCTGGTCGCAACCGGCATCGGCTCCGATGTGCAGAGCTGCCAAAGCGTTCTCGCAAATCGCGGGAAAGCCCTGAGGACTGAACAAGGCAATCTTGATGATGCCCAGGCGGTACTTCGCCATCTTGAGCGTTCCCGTTGCGAACTCCTTCTGGCTTGCGGAGAGGCTCTCGACCCCGGGCATGCGTAACGCCAGGGGTGATGCCTGCATGCGAGTGTCGTAGCCGAGACGCGCACACACGGACCTGGCGCCACGCTCCTGCTCCGTGCGCGGCCTCGGCCACTCAAAGTGCACATGGCGATCCCCAAAAGCCTGCGCGAACGCGTCGAATGCGTGGCGAGCGTCGTCAGCGTCCTGGGCGGCAGAAACTCGCTCGCGCACGCGGCGATATTCGTCGTCGAGACTCAGATCCCGTTGGTAGACATCCCATGCAAGGCCCGCGTATCTCGTCGTGATCGCCTGGCGGGCGGCGGACAGATCGCTCAACCAGGGAGATGGGTCGAACTCTTGGGCATTCGCCGGGCAGGGTCGAGTCAGGGCTACCGGGAGGACCAGCAGAGCAACCGACATGTGTAGTTTCATGTGCGGGTAGAGGGCTGTCACCTTCTCGGCGCAAGCATACCAACAATCGGCACGATCACGCACAGGGCGTACGCCACGCCTTGAACCGAGTTGAGCCACAGCTTGCCCGGGTGCCTGACCCGGTAAAACAGCAGCGCGGAAAGCAAAATCACCTGGGTCACAATCTCCAGGTAGCCGCGCACCTGTGCTGACAGCGGCATCGTCGTGTAGATGAGCCCTTCCAGAGAGCCGGGAGGCGGCTGGACGGACCCCGATCCAGGCAGACACCGGCTGCGCTCAGGCCCCGCACGAAGCCTCACGCTTCGTCCGGGGCCTTCTGTTTAGCTGTCCGAGCAGGCCAGGACACGCGTAACCGGCTCACCCGGGATCCTCACCCGTGCCGGACATGCGCCTCGTGCACGAGCGCCAGCTTCGGGCTGTTCACATCCTGCACGGCGCGCGCGATGGCCTTCGCCTGGCAGGCGCGGCTGGCCGTGACGCTCATCATGTCGCGCGAGAACTCGTCCGGGCAAACCTGCCGGGCGGCATTCGCGATCCGCTTGTACAGCATGGCCGTACCGCTGTCGGAAGCCAGGTTGAGATCGTCGTAGCGAACCGTGACGGACGGGACGGTATCGAGCGGCGAGCTGATGGGCGCACCCGCGAAAGCCGTGGCAGACACAGCCAGCGCGGCCGCCATGCAAGCCAACGTGTAGGGGCGTGTTACTTTGGCGATCAGAGCGTTCATTGAGTGGTCTCCGTGAGTCAGTGTCAGTTCGGGATGTTGGTTTCGCCGCCGCAATCAGGCGGTGTGCGTATGAGACCGCACCGGGATGCTCCTCGTCAGCAGCCCGTCATCGAGTTGGTCCCGGGCGCCGACGTATTCGTACCAACACTGTTCGATGACGCGGGCGGCTGCGTGGATTCACCGGCCCGCGCGGCCGCATTTCTTGGTTCAATCCCGTCTCGAGACCGGGCACTGCGCGCCTCGCCGGATACAACATACGGCGCGCTGAGGGGGATTCGTCCCTCGCGCCGACGAATCCGTCCCGGGGCAGCCTGCCAGGGTGGTCCATGGATGGGGACATTGGAGTAATCTAGTGGCGCCCCCGGTGGGCCCCGATTCGGCGGCCCGCTCCCGAGGGCGGCAGCGGGGTGCCCCGGCCAGTGCGCCGACAGCCTCTTGATCAGGAGATAAAGGATGAGCGCCGTCACGTCCGACCATCCTCTCGTGGGGCCGTCCGAGGCCTTCTCGAGCGATCTGTCCGCCAACCTGCGCCGCTCGGTCAGCACCGATCTGAGGTTCTCGACGCTATTGATCGTTCTGAGCGCGTTCTGGGTCTATGTGGCAATGTCGAACGTGCTGTACGCGCACAGCATGCAGGTCAGCATCTCGGCCAAGGGCCCCGGTAACTTTTTTGCACCCTGGGATGCGCGCGTGATCCAGCATCTGATTCTCTATCCGGTCCTGGTCACATGTATCTGGACGTCGCTGCGACTCGGCTGGCGGCCTGCGTGGCGCACGATTCCGATCCAGCTGACGCTCGCACTCGTCTTCTCTTTGTCCGCCGGTCCCGCACTGTGGTACGGCGAGGCATGGATGGGCCATAGTGAGCCGCCTTCCCCGGACGAGCACGGACTGTCATCCATGTTGACCGGTCCCGAGCTGTCCACCTGGATCGCCAGCGCCACAACCTTTGTGTTGACGTATGGCTTTGCGCTGGCACTGGTCACGGGGCTTGCCGTTTACCAGCGCTTCAGAGATGCGCAGCTGCGCGCGGCGGCGCTGGAGAGAGCCCTGACATCAGCGCATCTGGCTACGCTGCGCATGCAGCTTTCACCGCACACCCTGTTCAACCTTCTGCACACGATTCGAGGCAACATCGGCTGGGATCCGGCGGCGGCCCAGGCAATGATCGTCCAGCTCGGGGATCTGCTGCGTCGGCTGCTGACCGCGGGCGAACGTGACTTCTCGCGGCTGGCGGACGAGTTGCGCTTCGCGCGGCTGTACCTCGAGCTGCAGCAGAAGCGCTTCCTCGACCGGCTGACGATCTGGATGGTGGATCTCGAGGGACTTCCGTCGGTGTGGGTGCCGAGCTTGATTCTTCAGCCGCTGATCGAGAATGCGGTCGTGCACGGCATCGCCGGGCATGCCGGCGCGGTGGAAGTCCGCGTGGCGGCGGCAGTCTGCGGCGAGACGCTCTGGCTGCGCGTCATGAACACGATCCCGCACGGATCGCCCGTCGGGCGTGACGGTATCGGCCTGCGTAACGTGCGCGAGCGCCTCGCGGTTCAGTTCGGCGAGCGCGCGACTTTCACGGCCGGTGTCGCCGACGCGGGCAACTGGATCGCCGAGATCCGGATGCCCCTGTTGCGCGATGGCCCGGATCCGGCGGTCGGTCGCGATGGAAGCAGCGACTTCGCCGAGGGAACGTCCGCCGCACCCGGCGG
>DASTDD010000201.1:0-7186 GCA_035710545.1 Steroidobacteraceae bacterium | reverse complement strand
AGATGGTAAAGGATTGCGACGTAGAGGAGCACCAGAGAGGAGAGGGCGAGCACGCCGGTCCAGATCAGTGCGCCGAGCGGTCGTGCCGTCGTCCACGCGAGCCAGACGGAGTACAGCATCGCCGCCGCCCCACCGATGTAGACCACCACCGACAGCAGATACATCAGCAGCAGAAGCGGATCGAGCGACGAGGTGAGGACTGCCAGGCTCATGGTCCCGGAGATCAGTACGGTGAGCCACGCCACGCTCATGAGCACCAGGGCGATCGCGACCACGCGTGAGATCAGGTGGCCGCGCCGCGCCAGCCCGGTGACCGGCAGCCGAAAATTGTGCCGGCGTCGCGAGATGGCAGCGACCGGCCAAAGCGCGCCGGTGAGCAGCAGCGCACACAAGGCGAGCACGGTTGCCGGCACCAGCCACGCGGGCGAGCGCCAGCCGGGAGTCGGATCAAACACCATGAAAGGTGAGAGCTCATCCATGCTCACGCGGACCACGCGACCGCCTTCGACCTTGGCCGCCATGCGCCATCCGCTGGCGGTGTCGCGCCAGACAAAAGGCGCCACTTCCTGATAGTGCCGCAGCACTCCATTGCGTCCGATCATCAGCGACATGGTCAACGTGCCATCTTTCGCGACCACCACCCTGGGCGCGCCGAGAATCTGTATGAGACTCATGAAGGAGCGGTCGGGTCGGCGCGAATCATCGTAGTACCCGGCCATCATGCGCGCATGCTGAGCGGCGAGCTCCTTCGGCACGCTGCCCGTGACCCATGGCCCGGGAAAATACCGATCGACGAACGCGTCGAACAGGGCCTGGCGCACCTGGCCGGCCGCGCCCTGGCGACCCTGGCTGTTGAAAGACATGAAGAGCCCGACGTGGTCGTCGAGAAACAGATGCAGGTAGCTGTGCATCCAGACCGTGTCACCGCCGTGACTGATCACGCGATGGCCGTTGTAATTCTGCTCGTAGAATCCCAGATCCATGCGATTGAGCGGGCTCACCATGGTCAGTGCGGTGGTGTGCATCTGCTCGGCCGTCTCGGCCTTCAGAATCCGCTGACCATGGAATTCGCCGTCCTGCAGGTGTGCGATCATGAACTTCGCCATGTCCACGCCGCTTGCCGCGAGGCTGCCCGCGGGTGCCGGAACCACATACTCGTAGGGTTTGTCCGGCTCGCTGGCGATCCGATAGCCCTTGCCCATGTCCGGCAGCAGCGCGGCGGGCAGCGGCTGGCGGAAGCTGGCGTGCGTCATGCCCAGCGGCTTGAAGATATGCTCATCGAGGTAGTCATCGAAGCTCTGGCCGGAGACCCGTTGCACCAGATAGCCCGCCACGGCGGTGGCGTAGTTGGAATAGGCCGGCGTCGATCCCGCCTTGAAGATCCGGGTCGGGGTAAAGTCGCGGGCGTACCGGGCCAGTGGAATGACGGCTTGCGGGTTGTCCGCGATGAGTGACTTGATCTGCTCCTCGAACCCCGGCGTGTGCGTCATGACGTTGCGCAGCGTGATCGGTCCGTCCGGCCGGTCGGGAATGTGGAAGTCGAGGTAGTCGTTGATATTGCGATCGAGGTCGAGCTTGCCCTGCTCCACCAGCTGCATGACCGCTGTCCAGGTGAACAGCTTCGAGACCGAGCCGGGTCGGAACAGGGTCCGCTCCGGATCCACGGGGGTGTGATGGGCGACATCCGAGTAGCCATAGCCCTTGGCGAAGATGAGCTCGCCGTCCTTCACGACCGTTACGACCGCACCGGCAATGTCCCCGTTCGCCAGCGCGTAGGGCACGAATCCGTCCAGCCAGGCTTCCAGGTCGGTCTTGTCGAGGCTATGCGCGGTCGTCGAGGGATTCGGAATAGGACCGTCGGATGTAGCGGCGTGGGCCGAGGAATCACTCGCGGCGGCCGCCGGAGCGGCAGGGGTCACACTGGGTCCAGGCGTGGCGGGCGGGGTGGTGGGGGGAGTCGTCTTGCCCTGCTCGGCGCTCGCGACGCCGGACAGGAACCCTGCCACCAACAGACTCCAGGCAAGCGCGCTTCGCATGATTCCCCCTCCCGTGATGCCTTATTGACGGTTCCGTTTCCGCAACTATACTGCTTTTAAGCAACGAGACGTCCCAATATGAGAACAAGTCTCTCTGGCAAGTGCAAGCCCGGGTCCCGGAGCACGGAGGCACCGCGCGAGACCCGGCGCGTCCTTTCAGCCCTCGGTGGCCGGTGAGCGGCCCACTCGTTCAGTTCCGGGTGCCCTTCGTAGTGTTCCTCGGTGACCTTGCCGACGAGACGTTCTGCAAGACCGGGATGGGGCTGGTGCAATGGAGGCCCCAGGAGTGCATCGGACAGATCCGTCTGCCCGGGTGCGGCGCGGACGCGGAAGTGCCCGATCTGGATGTCGCGCAGGCCAAGGCAGCGGGCGCGCGGAGTCTGATCGTAGGGTCGGCGGTCGTTGGCGGAGGACTTCCGGAAGGCTGGCTCGATGTGCTCTGCGAGGCCGCACGCTCCGGCATCGACATCGTCGCAGGGCTGCATCTGCGGCTCGCGGCGCTGCCTGGCTTGCTTGCGGCGGCCGAGGCAGGCGGCGCGCGGCTGATCGACATACGTGTGCCGCCGCCGGGCCTGCCCGTAGGCACTGGCCAGAAGCGCCCGGGCCGCAGGCTGCTCACGATGGGAACGGACTGCGCGTGCGGCAAGAAATATACGGCGCTGGCACTGGATGCGGAGCTTCGGCGCCGCGGGGTGGACAGCACGTTTCGAGCCACCGGGCAGACGGGCATCATGATCGCGGGTGTTGGCATTCCGCTGGACGCGGTCGTCGCGGACTTCCTGACGGGCGCGGCTGAGCTGCTCTCGCCGGCAGCGGCGCCGGGCCATTGGGACGTGATCGAGGGACAGGGCAGCCTGTTTCATCCCGGCTATCTGCAGGTCACCGTCGGACTGCTCGTGGGCTCCCAGCCTGATGCGTTCGTCGTCTGTCACGATCCGCTGCGGGAGTCCATCTCGGGGTGGCCCGAGTTCCCACTGCCAACTCCGGCAGAAGTCATCGCCCGAACCGTCGAGCTCGGCCGGCTGACCAACTCCGGGATTCGCTGCGTGGGCATCTCCCTCAATCTCTCGAAAGTGAAGCCCCAGGATCGCGCGCGTGTGCTGGAGCACTATGCCGCGCAGACCGGCCTGCCCTGCTGTGATCCGCTGCTCGGGGGTGTCGGTCCCATCGTCGAGTGTTTGCTGAACGCCTTTCCGGCCTGAGAGAACGCAATGACGAAAACCAAGCTGCTGATCCGTGTCGCAGTGGTCGCAGGCGGTGTTTTGGGTACGTTTGCGGCGCCGTCCGCGAGCTCTCGCTCCGCGGGTACGCCTTCGAATGCTGAGATCGACCGGCTCGCGCAGCGCGCAATGCAGGAGTTCTCGGTGCCCGGTCTGGCGATCGGCATCGTCAAGGACGGCCGGCTGGCTTTCGCCAGGGGTTATGGGGTCCGGGAGCTAGGCGAGCCAGCCCCGGTGAATGCGGATACGCTGTTCGCCATAGGCTCGAACACGAAGGCGTTCACCACTGCGGCGCTGGCGATGCTCGTGGACGAGGGCAAGCTGCACTGGGATGACCGGGTCATCGACTATCTGCCGGACTTCCGGCTCTGGGATCCATACGTCACCCGGGAGTTCCGGATCCGGGACCTGCTGACGCACCGAAGCGGGCTGGGAACGGGCGCAGGCGACCTGCTTTTCGTCACCCCGACCGACTTCACCTTCAACGACCTGTTGCACGCGCTGCGCTATCTGAAACCGGTCAGCAGCTTCCGCACCCGCTTCGCCTACGACAATCTGTTGTATGTGGTGGCCGGCCAGCTCATCCCGGCGGTCACCGGCCAGTCCTGGGCCGATTTCCTCACGAGCAGGATCTTCAAGCCCCTGCGCATGGAGCCGTGCGCCGCCGACGATTCACACCTCACCGATCGAAGCAACATCGCCGCGCCCCACGTGGTCGTGAACGGCAAGCTGACCAGGATTGCGCCGTTGAGCATTCCACTGGCGGCGCCCGCGGGCGCCATTCAATGCAACGTCACGGGAATGTCCAGGTGGGTGAGCGCGCAACTCGGCCATGGCAAGCCGCCGGAGGGACCCAGGCTCTTCAGCCAGGCGCAGAGCGCGGAGATGTGGGCGCCGCAGACGATCCTGCCGACCGGTAGTGAGCGCCAGGTCGCGACGCACACCCATTTTGCCGCCTATGGCCTCGGCTGGGGGCTCGAGGACATCGACGGCTACAAGCGCATCTCGCACAACGGCGGACTGCCCGGAATGGTGACCCATGTCAGCCTGGTGCCGGAGCTCGATCTGGGGGTCATCGTCCTCACCAATCAGCAGGAGGGAGCGGTGCTGGAGGCCGTGCCGCTGCAGATCATCGAGTCTTATGCCGGCGCTCCGCGGCGCGACTGGATCGAACTCTCGAAGGGCAGCAAGGCCAGGCGGGAGCGGAGGATCCAGGAGGCGAATGCGAAATCGGCACCGCCAGCGACGCACGGGCAGGCGCCAGCCTGGGTGCCTGCAGACCTGGATGCCTACGTGGGGACTTTCAGGGATCCCTGGCGGGGTGAAGCAACCATCGCGCGAGAGGGCAACAAGCTCGAGCTGACCTTCAGTCACACGAATGCGTTGACGGGCCCGCTGACTGCGGTTGGGCTGAACCTGTTCATCGTGAGCTGGCAGGACCGCTCTCTGGACGCGGACGCCTACGTGAGGTTCTCCGAGGACTATTCCGGCAAGGTGTCGGGGTTCACGATGCAGGCGGTATCGGCGTCCACCGATTTCAGCTATGACTTTCAGGACCTCGACTTCGCACGAGTCGAGGGCCCCCACTGACTCAGCGGCGCCGGCGGTTCTTGTGCGGCGCTCGCGCCTCGGGCTTGGAGCCGGCATGCTCGCGTGGTGCGCGCGGAGAGGCCGGTTCCCTGAGGACGACACGCGCAGCAGCGCGAGTCTGGCTGGTGGCCGGGTCGCTGGGGAAGGGCAGCGCCGGCTCGGGTGTCGTACAGACGCACAGCATCTTCAACGGCGTGCTGCCAATCGAGACGTAGGCGTGACCCATCGTGCTGTCGAAGTAGACCGAGCCGCCCACATCGAGAATGAGCGGCTCGTAGAACTCGGTGTGCAGCGCCATGCGTCCCTCGAGCACGAAGGTAAACTCCTCGCCTTCGTGTTTCAGCAGCCCGTTGGTTTCCTCCAGCGTGCGCGACTGGATGATGCCCAGCATCGGCGTCATCCTCTTGCCGGCCAGCTCGGTGCAGACATAGTTGTAGGCCTGCAACCCCACGGTGACCGGACGGCCCTGACCGGAGACGGTGAAGGTCCGGCGCGCCGAGGGGCGTACGACGACCTGCGGGGCGCCGCTGGAGAACAACTCGGCGATATCGATCTGCAGTCCCTTGCACAGCTGCAGCAGCTTTGCGTAGGTGAGCGAGAGCTGATCGTTCTCGACCCTCGAAAGAGTTGATTTGGCGATGCCCGTAACGGCGCTGACCTCCGCTATGGACATACGGCGTTGGAACCGCAGCTGCCGCAGGCATGCGCCGAGGTTCGGCGAGGCGTCCTCGCGGTCCTGGGTACGGGCGGAAGCGGATTCGGAGCGCAGGGCGGTTTTCATGCGGGCTACTCTAGCATTGCGGATGCGCTGTCCTGTTGACAGTTTCGTATACGCAACTATACTCAAAACGGAGCACATTTGATCCGCCAGGTGGCGGATACGCTACCGGCGGCAGGGACCCGCTCTCCGGGCGACGGCAGTACCAGTACAACCAGGGCCGTGGGGTGTCAGATGCGCGTTTCTCCTTTGATGTTGTGTGGCTTCGGCCTGGCCGGCGTTTCCGCCTTCGCCGCCGAGCCGAACGAAACCGGCACCCAGCCTGCGCTGGAGACGGTGGTGGTCACGGCCACCAAGCGCGAGGAGCAGATCCAGGATGTCGCCATGAGCGTCACGGCCGTGAGCGGCGCGGACATGCTGCGCCGTCAGGAAAGCAGCTTCGTCGACTTCGCTCAGCAGGTGCCCGGACTGTCCCTGCAAGCCATCGATGCAAGCGAGATTCGCCTCGTCCTGCGAGGCGCCAACGCGGGCAGCGTGGGCGCTACTGTCGCGACGATCGTGGACGACGTGCCCTTCTCGATGTCGGGCGCGCAGGCAAACGGAGCGTTCTTCGGCGCGAACGTGGACACGTACGACATGAATCGTATCGAAGTACTGCGCGGCCCACAGGGCACCTTGTACGGAGCCACCGCTGAAGGCGGCCTGATCAAGTATGTGACGAACCCGCCCAACCTGACCAAGGCCGAAGGCGAGGTGGTCGCGGGAGGCTCGGTTGTCGACGGTGGCTCCTCCGTCGGGATGGTGAAGGGGCTCGTGAACGTCCCCTTCTGGGACAACAAGGCCGCCTTGCGGATCAGCGCCGTCGAGGAAGGCCAGCCCGGCTGGATCGACGATCCGGCCACGGGCCAGAAGAACATCAACGACGGCTCCAAGTACAGCGTGCGTGCTTCGCTGCTGGTGAAGCCGGTTGACGAATTCACGGCGCGCTTGACCGTATTCGATCAGCGTCTGAATGTCGACGGGGACAATTTCGCGCAGGTGGTGGGCGCAGCCGCGACGCCCCTGACCCCGCCCGCCAATCAGTTCGATCTGGTGAATGGCGGCTTCAATAACTCATCGCCCTGGCCGCATCTGATTCATACGCGCCTCAACTACTATGCGCTCAATCTGCAGTACTCGCTGCCCGCTGCAACGATCCTCTCGGCGACGAGCTACGGGCAGATCCGCCGGGACTTCTCGGCGGACTTCACCAATACCAACGTCGTGCCTGGCATCACCTACAGCGATCTGCTCGGGGCAGCCTACGGCCAGCCGATCCTGGTGGCCCAGCGCCAAACCGAGTTTCTCCACAAGTTCAACCAGGAGCTGCGCGTCACCTCCAATCCCGGTACGCAGCTGGCAGGGCATCCATTCGACTGGCAGGCGGGTCTGTTCTACACGCGCGAGACGACTGCCCTGGACCAGTTCTTCGACGCGCGCCAGACCGCGGATCCCTTCAGCGTCCTGCCGTCCCCATTACCTCCCCTCGGAGGAGCGACCATACCGGCGGTTTACAAGGAAGGTGCGGTTTTTGCGGACTTCACGTACCACTTCTCCGACCCCTTCGACGTCGAGCTCGGTGC
>DASTDD010000200.1:0-16044 GCA_035710545.1 Steroidobacteraceae bacterium | reverse complement strand
CCCCCTCGGGTGGGTCCGTCCCGGCAGGTGCCGGGGTAGCCGGTCTCGGTGTTGCCGACGAGCTCGCTGCGCGAGCAACTGCATTCGAAGGTCCGTCCGAGGGCGGCGAGCCGCTGCAGGGCGTCCTGGTAGAGCTCCATCCGCCGGCTCTGCCAGCAGACCTCTCCATCCCAACACAGGCTGAAGTGCTCCAGGGCACGCAGGATGCGATCGGCGCATCCGGGAAGCACCCGGGCACGATCCAGATCTTCCATACGCAGCAGCCAGCGGCCACGGTGGTGGCGGGCATCCACGAAGCTGCCGACGGCAGCGACCAGCGAGCCCAGATGGAGCTCACCCGTGGGGGAGGGGGCGAAACGGCCTACATAGGCAGGCGGCGCGGCCGGGCCCGCCCCCGATGGGGGCTCACCGATAGCGGTCGTCGCGGTCGCCGTACTGCCGCTCGCGCCGCTCCCGGCGCTCCTGGGCCTCGATGCTCAGGGTGGCCACGGGACGTGCCTCGAGGCGCTTGATGCCGATCTCCTCACCGGTCTCCAGGCAGTAGCCGTAGGAGCCGTCCTCGATCCGCTTCAGCGCCTCGTCGATCTTGCGGATCAGCTTGCGCTCGCGGTCGCGCGTGCGCAGCTCGAGGCTGA
Source organism: Steroidobacteraceae bacterium (assembly GCA_035710545.1). Classification (GTDB taxonomy): domain Bacteria; phylum Pseudomonadota; class Gammaproteobacteria; order Steroidobacterales; family Steroidobacteraceae; genus 13-2-20CM-66-19. The sequence continues at coordinate 15,409 of DASTDD010000200.1, read as the reverse complement.
ACTCCGATTCCTGCGTGGCGCGATCGTTCGGGTCCGGGAAGTTCGCCGCCTCATCCTTCATGTGCGAGACCGTCCGGTCCACCTCCACCATGAGATCCTGCTTCCAGCTCAGCAGGATCTGGCGAAAGTGCTCGAGCTGCTCCTTGCTCATGTACAGCTCGCCACGCTTGACGATGTAGGGCTGTACGTTGCGGGGGCCAGCCAGCAGGCTGCCCGGCTCGGCGGGGTCGGTGTCGTCGCTGTCCGTTGTCGTCAGCACCGGGGTGGCCCGGGGCGGAACCACTATTTCACTCGAAGCGCCCGGCGCTGGGGTCAGCGGGGGCTCGGGCACCGGCTCTACGGCCTTGCGCATCTCGATGTGTTCTTCCGTCGTCGAATGGGTGGACCGATGCGGCACCGTCTTCTTCGGTGCGACCGTGCTCTTGCGCGCGTGCGAGGCCGCGGCGACCTTGACGCGCTCAGCGGGCTTGCGGGACGCCGGTGCCTTTCTGACCGGTGTCCGGCTTGCCGCCTTCTTACCCTTCGCGGCCTTGGGCGCGGGTTTCTTGGCCGGCATCAATCGCTCCTCGAAGCAGCTGCCTGGTAACCACCACGGGGCGGAGCCTGGCTCGTTCCGTGGGCCCTCACCGTCGACCACGGGACTGAAAGTTTCGCAGGCCCGGTGAAGGACGCGGGATTATACCGGCCGAGCCAGCCTTGTCACGGCCGACCGTAATTTTCCGGCCAAAGACCCCCGATCCGCCGCGACGGGCGCTCGGGCGGCCTCAGGGCAGGACCAGGGGCTCGGGGGCGCGCCAGCCGGACTGGCGCCGTTCCACGACCACGCTGGTGTAGATTCCCCCGCGCACGTTGAATCGCGCCGACAGCCGCAGAAACCGCGGCGCGAGCGTGCCGGCGAGGCGGTCCGCGATCTCGTTGGTGACGGCCTCATGAAAGACGCCGCGGTCGCGGAACGACCAGATGTAGAGCTTCAGCGATTTGAGCTCCACGCACAGACGATCGGGGACGTACTCGAGTGCCAGCGTGGCGAAATCCGGTTGGCCTGTCTTCGGGCACAGACAGGTGAACTCCGGAATCCGCATGCGGATCGTGTAGTCGCGATCCACGCATGGGTTGGCGAAGGTCTCGAGCTCGAAGGCGGGTCGTGACGGCATTCTTACAATTACTCTACACTACGCGGCGCACGTTCCACACGAGATACCCGATGCGGCTGACCAAGATCAAGCTCGCCGGTTTCAAATCCTTCGTCGATCCCACCCTAGTCAGCTTTCCCAGCAATCTCACCGGAGTCGTCGGTCCCAACGGCTGCGGCAAGTCGAACATCATCGACGCCGTCCGCTGGGTGATGGGGGAGCTGTCGGCGAAGCACCTGCGCGGTGACAACATGGCCGACGTCGTTTTCAACGGCTCGACCGCACGCAAGCCGGTGGGAACCGCTTCCGTCGAGCTCATCTTCGACAATTCGGACGGCAAGATCACCGGTCCCTACGCCAGCTACAGCGAGGTCTCGCTGAAGCGCCAGGTGGCGCGCGACGGCTCTTCAGCCTATTACATCAATACAGCGCGCTGCCGGCGTAAGGACATCACGAACCTGTTCCTCGGCACCGGTCTGGGCTCGCGCAGCTACGCGATCATCGAGCAGGGGATGATCTCCCGCGTGATCGAGGCGAAGGCCGAGGACATGCGCGCGTTCGTCGAGGAGGCCGCGGGCATCTCGCGCTACAAGGAGCGGCGGCGCGAAACCGAGAGCCGCGTCGCCGAGACGCGTGAGAACCTCGAGCGCCTGCAGGATCTGCGCGATGAGGTGGAAAAGCAGATCCGGCACCTGCAGCGCCAGGCCGCGACCGCGCGCCGCTACCAGGCATTCAAGGAGCAGGAGCGCCGGCTGACTGCGGAACTGATCGCGCTCAAGCTGCGCGATCTGGACAGCGGTGCGGAAGTCCACGACAGCGCCATGCGTGAGCGCGAGCTGGCCATGCAGGCCGCCCTCGCGGACCAGCGTGCCGCGGAGGCCGCAATCGAGAAGCAGCGGGCGTTTCACACCGAGCAGACCGAGCAGCTCAGCGGCGTCCAGGGTCGTTACTACGAAGTGGGCGCGGAGATCTCACGTCTGGAACAGGCAATCCAGCATGCCCGTGAGCTGCGCGAGCGGCAGCGGGCGGATCTCGAGCAGGCACATGCCACTCTGGGGGATCTCGGATCGCACATCGAGAGGGACGAGCACCAGTTGAGTGGCCTGCGCGAGGAGATCGCGCGCCTGACCCCCGAGCTCGAGACGGTTCAGCGAGCCGAGCATGCGGCCGCCGAGGCGCTCGAGTCGGCTGAGCGTCAACTGCAGGACTGGCAGCAGCGCTGGGAGGACTTCAACCGCGCGCTCGGTTCGGCGGATCAGACGACCCAGGTGGAGCGCGTGCGCATCGAGCAGCTCGAGAACCAGATGCGCCGGCACGGGGCGCAGGCGGACCGGCTGGCGCTCGAGCGCGATACGCTTGCGGCACAGGATTCCAGTGCGCAGCTGGCGACATTGACCCAACAGGAAGCGGCCTCACGCGCTTCGCGCGACGCGCTCTCCGGAGCGCTCGCCGCGGCGCTCGAGCAGGCCCAGGCATTGCGTGCGCGACAGCTCGACGTGGAAGCAGAGTTGGAAGCGGCGAGGGCCGAGCGGGAGCAGGCCCGGGCTGAGCAGACTGCCCTCGAAGCCCTGCAGCGGGCCGCACTGACGCACGATGCCGGCTCGGAGAGCGAATGGCTCACCGGGGCAGGGCTTGCCGCGCGGCCGCGGGTCGCCGAGACCCTCGATGTTGAAAGCGGCTGGGAGCGGGCCGTCGAGACTGCGCTCGGGGAGTATCTCGAGGCGGTGTGCGTGGAGGGCCTGGATGAGCTCGAGCAGGCCCTGGCGGGCCTGTCCAGGGGCCGCATCGGGCTGGTCGAGGTAGGGGGCAGCGCCCGCCGGGGCGGCGGAGAGAGCCTCGCCGCACGGGTGAGCGGTCCCCCGGCGGTCGTTCTTCAGCTCGTCAACATCCTCACGGCGAACAGCCTTGCCGAGGCGCTGCGGGCGCGCGCGACGCTCTCGGCCGGTCAATCCATCATCACGCGCGAAGGCGAATGGGTGGGCCGGGGCTGGTTGCGCATCAGCCGCAGCGCGGATCGTCATGCGGGCGTCATCGAGAGGGAGCACCGCCTCAAGGGACTGAGAAGTGCAGTGACCGCGACGGAATCGGCCGTCAGTGAGGCGGAGGCGCGCCTGGCGCACGTCCGCGAGTCGCTGGCGGAAGCCGAATCCCGGCGTGACGCGGCACAGTCCGGTATCCAGACCGCACACCGCATGCATGCCGAGCTGCTGAGTCAGCTCGAGGCCACCCGCGCGAGAGTCGAGGAATCGGGCTTGCGGCGCGAGCGCCTCGAAGCGGAGTCGGCCGTCGTCGCGCGGGAGGATGGGGTCACTCGGGATGCGCTTGCGCGTGCGCGCGGCGAGCTGGACCGGGGGCTCACTCAGTTGAACGAGCTGGACTGCCGCCGGCACGAGCTCGAGAGCGAGCGTGACGAGCGGCGGGCGGCGGTGGCCGCCGCTCGCGCCAGCGCCCAGAGCGTCCAGGTCTCGGCGCGCGACCTGCTGATACGCATGGAATCCCGCCGCTCCACCGAGAGCTCGGTGTCGGTTGGGGTGAGCCGCATGCTCGAGCAGCGGCTGCAGCTGTCACAGCGGCGCGATGAGCTCGAGGCGGAGCTTGCCAGTGGGGATGAGCCAATCCTGCACTTCGAGCGCCGGCTGGATGACTCCCTGGCGCGGCGCCTGCAGGTCGAGACCGATCTGTCGGCGGCGCGGGAATCGCTCGAGGCCGCGGAGACCGAATTGCGCGGGCTCGACGAGCGACGGCTCGAGGCCGAGAGACTGGTCAATGCCGCGCGCGACGCCATGGACCAGGCGCGGCTCGCGGCGCAGGAGACGCGAGTGCGGCGCGAGGCCATGGCGGAGCAGTTCGCCGAGACGCACTTCGTTCTGGCGGAGGTGCAGGGCAGTCTGAGCGCTGAGGCGAGCGTGCCTGACTGGGAGCATTCGCTGACACAGGTGCGGGCGGACCTCGAGCGGCTGGGGCAGGTCAATCTCGCCGCCATCGATGAGCTGAAGGAGCAGAGCGAGCGCAAGGAATATCTCGACCGGCAGTTCCAGGATCTGACCTCGGCGCTCGATACGCTCGATCAGGCCATGCGCCGCATCGACAAGGAGACGCGCACCCGTTTCGAAGAGACCTTCGAGCGCATCAATGCGGGCATGAAGGAGAAATTTCCGCGCCTGTTCGGCGGCGGCCACGCTTACCTGGAGCTGGTCGGCGAGGATGTGTTGAGCGCCGGCGTCGCCCTCATGGCCCGGCCACCCGGCAAGAAGAACAGCACGATCCATCTGCTCTCGGGTGGCGAGAAGGCGCTGACCGCGGTCGCGCTCGTGTTCTCGATCTTCGATCTGAACCCGGCGCCGTTCTGTCTGCTGGACGAGGTCGACGCGCCGCTCGATGAGCACAACGTGGGCCGCTTCTGCGATATTGTGCGGGAGATGTCGTCGCGGGTGCAGTTCATCTTCATTACGCACAACAAGAGCACGATGGAGCTTGCCTCTCAGCTCGTTGGGGTCACGATGAACGAGCCTGGCGTGTCGCGCCTCGTGGCCGTCGACGTCGACGAGGCCATGCGGCTCGCCGCGGTGTAGGTCACGCAATGCCCGAGTTGCGCTGGACGCTCCTGATCATCGGGGTGGTGTTCATCGTCGTGCTCGCCTGGTGGGAGCGACGGCGACCGCATCAGGCATCGCGCGAATCGCTCGGCGATAGCGTCGAGACGCATGCCGCGGGCAGTACCGACGCGGGATGGGGTCTCGACACGGAACGCTCGGGCCCCCGACCCAAACGCGAGCCCACTCTGAGCCTCCCGGAAATCCGCGTGCGCGAGCCCGCCAGCCCTCCGCAGGATCTGCCGGTGGTGGAGATCGATGATGACGACTCGCTGGCCGGGCTGGATGTTGCCGGCGAGAAGGTCGAAGCGCCCGTCTCCGAAGGCGCGGCGCAGGACATCGAGCCGGCCGAGGCTCTTCGGCCCGAGGATCTGTCCGAGCTCGAGGAGTCCGGCGAGATGGAGGAGCGTCTCGAGATCGCCGAGAGCGTCGAGCCGCGGCCCGTCACTCCGTCGCCGGCCGCGGAGCCCGACACGGGCCAGTCGGGCGCAGCCCCCGCGCCGGGGTCCGAATCCGCCCCCGGGTCTGAGCCCCTGGCGCCACCGAGCCGACCCGAACCGATCGTCGATTGGCCGCCCGAGGATGTGCGACGACTCGTCGCGCTGCGCCTGGTGGCGCCCCAACACGGGCGATTCGCGGGCCGGGCAGTGCGCCAGGCGCTGGCTGCCGAGGGATTCGTGCTCGGCAAGTTCGCCATCTTCCACAAGCCCGATGCGCAGAACCGCGCGGTCCTCAGTGTCGCGAGCCTTACCAAGCCCGGTACTTTCGATCTCGAGACGATGGACACCCAGCGATTCGGCGGCCTGAATCTGTTCGCGGTGCTGCCGGGTCCCAGGCCTCCACTCAAGGCCTTCGAGGAGCTGCTGGCGACGGCTCGCACGCTCAACGAGCGCCTGGAGGGGGCTCTGCAGGATGAACGCGGCGGACCTCTGACGCCGACCCGGGTGGCCGCTATTCGCGATGCGCTTGGCGCGGAGTCGAGGTCGTGAGACGGGATGCGGAGGCGCGAACGGCGGAGTTGCGCGCCGAGATCGCGTATCACGACCGACGCTACTACGTGCTGGACGATCCGCAAATTCCCGATGCCGAGTACGACAAGCTCATGGTCGAGCTGCGCGGCCTGGAAGCGGAATACCCCGACCTCATCACTCCGGACTCCCCGACGCAGCGCGTATCCGGTGAGCCTGTAGCCGCCTTCGGGGTGGTGACTCACGCAGTGCCGATGCTGTCGCTCGACAATGCGTTCAGCGAGGAGGACGTCCGCAATTTCGATCGGCGCATTCATGAGCGCCTCGGCGTTGCGGGAGAGCTGGAGTACGCCGCGGAGCCGAAGCTGGATGGCCTTGCTGTCACAGTCATCTATCGCGATGGGAGGCTGGCGACGGCCGCGACGCGCGGTGATGGCGTGAAAGGTGAGGATGTTACGGCCAACGTGAAAACCATCCGCTCGGTGCCGCACACCCTCAAGGGGAAGTCGCCACAGGTGCTGGAGGTGCGGGGTGAGGTTTTCATGCCCATCGCCGGCTTCGAGCGCATGAACCGCATCGCGCGCGAGCGCGGCGAAAAGGTGTATATCAACCCGCGCAATTCGGCCTCAGGCAGCCTGCGTCAGCTCGATCCACGAATCACGGCATCTCGTCCGCTCGATCTTTTCTTCTACTCCCTCGGACTGGTGGAGGGCGGCAGCGTCGCGGACACTCAGTGGGGGTTGCTCGAGGCGTTCAAGGGCTGGGGGTTGCCCATCTGTCCGGAAGCTCAGCGTGTCCGCGGAGTGGAGGGATGTCTGCATTATTTCCGTGACATGGGCGCGCGCCGCCGTTCACTGAGCTATCAGATCGACGGCGTGGTCTACAAGCTGGACCGGCGCGCCGACCAGGAACGCCTCGGGTTCGTCTCGCGCGCCCCCCGCTGGGCCGTGGCTCACAAGTTTCCCGCGGAAGAAGCCACTACCACAGTGCGAAGTGTCGAGTTCCAGGTGGGGCGAACCGGTGCGCTGACTCCAGTCGCGCGTCTGGAGCCCGTCTTTGTCGGCGGCGTCACTGTCAGCAACGTCACGCTTCACAACATGGACGAGGTCGAGAGAAAAGACGTGCGCGTCGGCGACACGGTCATCGTCCGTCGCGCGGGAGATGTGATTCCGGAGGTCGTGAGCGTGGTCGCCGAGCGGCGACCGAAGAATTCCGACGGCGTGGATATGGCCGCAAAGGTTCTGCTGCCCGAGCGCTGTCCGGTCTGCAATTCGAAGGTGATCCGCGTTGAAGGCGAGGCGGTGGCCCGCTGCACGGGAGGCTTCACGTGCCGCGCGCAGCGTCAGGAGGCGCTTCGCCATTTCGCAAGTCGTCGCGCGATGGATATCGAGGGGCTGGGCGACAAGCTGGTCGAGCAGCTGGTCGAGCGCGAGCTGGTGCAGTCACCAGCCGATCTGTACACCCTCGGCGTCGAACAGCTTACCGACCTCGAGCGGATGGGGGATAAGTCCGCCGCCAACCTCGTCGATGCCATCGCAAAGAGCAAACATACCACCCTGCCGCGGCTGCTGTTCGCGCTCGGGATCCGAGATGTCGGTGAGGCCACCGCTCTCGCCCTTGCACAGCACTTCGGCAACCTGGACCCGCTGCTGAAGGCGAGCGAAGAAGAGATCCAACGGGTTCCGGACGTGGGACCCGTCGTCGCCGCGCACGTCGCCGCGTTCTTTGCAATGCCCGAACATCGCAAGGTTATCCAGCGCTTACGCGATGAAGGGGTAGTGTGGTCTGAGGTCTCCCGATCACGCGGGGGACGCAAGCTGGACGGACAGACTGTGGTCATCACCGGGACGCTGCAGGGGATGAGCCGCGAACAGGCTCAGGAGGCGTTGATGGCGCTGGGCGCCAAAGTCTCGGGCAGCATCTCCAGGAAGACGAGCTTCCTCGTCGCGGGCGCCGAGCCAGGCTCCAAGTTGCGCAAGGCGGAGGACTTGGGCGTGCGGATCCTGGACGAGGCGCAGCTGATGGCGTTACTCAGCGACTGAGAGCGCCGGGGGCAAGAACCACACTTTTTGACCGCGTGTTATTTCGCGCTGTATCCCCGTCCGTCGAGGCATGCCGCGAGGGCGCGCCGGTAGTCGGTCGGGTCCCCGGACGCCTGGGTCCCACGAGTCGGATCAAAACCGCTCTGAGCGACAGCCCACTTGTGACATTCGTACTTGTCCTGGGACTGCTGCTCTTCGCTCTGACCATTCCGAGGATAGACGTACACGTCGTTGACGTTGGGAGGTGCACCACTGTAGTTGCCGCTGGGCGGCGCACTGCCATAGTTGCCGGAGCTCGCAGCACCATCGGCCTGATCTGATGCCGGGGGCGGCGCACCTTCGTCATCTGCGGAGCCGCCCGCCACAGGCGGCGGATCGGTTGCCACGTAGCCGTTGTCGTCCGGACTCCACGTGTAGTAGACGTTGTTCACGTAGTAGTACGGAACGCCGCCCCACCAGTACGTCGCATAGAACGCAGGTAGCACGGGGAAAAACCACGGGAAGCCCCAGCCGTAATACACGCGTGGCCAGAACCCGCCGTGCCAGTAACCGCCGCCCCAGAAAGGACGATGGAAACCAAATCCCGGGCGTCCCCAGCCGTGCGGGTGATTGAAGCCCCCATGTCCGGCGAACCCGGGGCCTCCATGAAATCCGCCGCCATGCCAAGCGGCCCCGGTCACCGTCGAGCCGTGGAAACCCGGCGCATGGCTCGCCCCATGAAAAGCCGGCGCCATGTGCGGCGCGAAGGAAGCGTGTGGCGCGAAGGAAGCGTGTGGCCCGAAGGAAGCGTGTGGCCCGAAGGAACCGCCGCGCGGGGTAAAGTGCGGCGCGCCCATTCGCGCTCCGCCGCCCGAGAAGTGGCTGCCCATTGAAACGTGACCGCCGCCGTGGCCGCCACCACCACCGCCACCGTGGCCACCACCGCCACCGTGTGTCTGCGCGAACGCCGGTGCTCCGGCTGCGAATAACGCGGCGAGTGCCCCAACGGCCCAGACTGAAGACTGACTTTTCGCTCTCATATGCTCACTCCGAGGCGGCAGCTCCCGGCGGCGTCCGCAACGGCTCATGGCCCTTTTGATTAGACCTCCGGAGTCCACCCCCGTTCAAGTTTCCCAGCCTGAGCGCAGGTATTCCCGGTCTACACCTAGCAAAACGCGCGCCGGCCACGCTCGCTGACACAAATAGTTAAATCGCGGCCGCCGGGAACAGAAATGGGGGCAGGGGGCGAACGCGCAAGCTGGACGGGCGGACTGAGCGCTTCGAGCGCGGGCGGACTGGGGGCTTCGAGCGCGGGCGGATGGGGGCTAGCTGCCCGAGACGGCACCCTGGGTCTCGGTAGAAGGGTCCCACGACGGCTGCAGGGGGCCCCAATGGCCGGTGCCCCGCTGGGCGGTGACGCCGATGACGGGTGACTCGATGGCGGTGAAGGGACTCGCGGTGCGCAGTGCTCGGGAGCTTCAGAAGCGATCCGCGGCCCGAGGGGCGCCGGGCGGGAGGGGCCCGCGCCATCCGGTGGCGCGGGCCGCTGCCTATCAGGAATTTTTCTTCTCGTCCGGTTTCTTCTCGTCCAGCTGCTTGTCGATCTTCGCGCCCTTCATCAGCTGGTCCGTATAGGCCTTGAGCTTCTTGGCCTGTACGACCTGCTCGAGGCGCTGCCGGACGCTATCGAAGGCGGGCGGCTGCAGATCGCGGACCTCGACCAGCTCGATCACGTGCCAGCCGTACTGTGTCTGCACGGGCTTATGCGTGTATTCGCCGGGCTTCAGTGCCACGACAGCGTCCGAGAACGGCTTCACCATGCGGTCGGGCGTGAACCAACCAAGATCGCCGCCGTTGTCCTTGGAGGCATCCATCGACTCGCGCTTGGCGACGTCCTCGAACTTCGCCCCCTTCTCGAGCTGCTGGATCACCTTCTGCGCGAAGGGCTCGGTCGCGACGAGAATGTGCTTCGCGTGATATTCCTGCTTGGACAGCCCCGCGAGCTGCGTCTCGTACTCCTCGCGCAGCTCCGTCTCGGTGGGCTTGCGATCCTTGAGGTACTGCTCGGCGGCTGCCTGCTGCAACACATTGAGTCGAGTCAACTCCAGCATCGCGGCAGTGTCGGGCGCGTGATCGATCCCGTCCTTGACCGCCTGCTGGCTCACCAGCTCCATGCGGACCAGGCGGTCGAGCGCGTCGCTGCGCTGCTCGGGAGTCAGATCGGCGGAGGCCTTGCCGGTCACCGCCTTGATGTACTCGTCGTAGAAATTGCGCGTGATCACCGTACCGTTCACGGTGGCCACTGCTGCTGAGTTGTCGGCGGCCGCCGGCGCGCCCGGTGCTGCGGGAGCGCTGGCCTTCTGCTGGCACGCGGCCAGGCTCAGGAGAGCAGCGAGGAGCAGGATTCGAGAGTGATTCATACTGTATTCTCAGTAGGTTAGATATAATAGTTAAGTGTTTTCTTCAGGAGAGTGCGCGACGATGCTGAGTGCGTGTACACCCTGGCCCATGAGCGGTGCGACGGCTGCATAGACCAGCCGGTGGCGCTCGAGTTGCGAGCGGCCGGCGAACGCAGCCGCAGTGACCCGGATGCGGAAGTGCCCACCCTCGCGTGCTCCGGCGTGCCCCGCGTGGCGCTCGCTGTCATCGATGATCTCCAGCGACAACGGCGTCAGGCCGCGCTCCAGGGCCAAGCGGAGCTGCTCGACTTTGGTTGACGGCATGCGGCGTATCCTTCTGGCCCGTGGGCGCTCAGGGCTGCGGCGAGGGCGCGCGGGAGCCGGCGTCCCAGCGCCGCATGAGCCACGCAACCTGGCCGCCAGCGAACAAGAAGTTCACGACGGGCAGGCCGATGACCTTGAAGTCCACCCAGACATGCTCGCTGAAGTTGAATGCCACGAGCAGGTTGACGGCGCCGAGCAGGGCGTAGAACAGCACCCACAGCGCGTTGAGCCGTCGCCACGTGCCCTCCGGCACTCTGGAGTCTTCCCCGGAAAGAGCTGCCCCGAGCAGCCGTTGCGTGAGGGTCTGTTTGCCGAGCCAGAAGCTGGCCAGGAAGGCAAGGCTCGCCAGCCAGAAGAATACGGTCGGTTTCCACTGGATGAAGCGCAGATTGTGCAGCATCAGCGTGGCGGTCCCGAACAGGAAGACCAGTGCCGCGCTGAGGCCATGCATGGCGGGAATGCGGCGCAGGCGCGCGTAGTCGACCACGAGCAGCAGCAGCATGCCGGCCATGAGGACAGCCGTCGCCGCGTACAGTCCCCACACCCGGTAAGCAACGAAAAACGCTATGAGAGGCGCTAACTCCAGCAGAGCCTGCATGACGTGAAAAATGTGCGCACTAAGGTGCCAGGCGCGGATAAAGGGCCGCGTATGATACCCGGTTTTGGCTGACCCATGGCCAGCGAATACTTCGACCTGCATCCGGTCAATCCGCAGTGGCGCCTGGTACGCCGGGCCGCGGAGATCGTCAGCCGCGGGGGTGTGATCGCCTATCCGACGGATTCGTGCTATGCGCTGGGGTGCCACATCAATGACAAGAACGCGCTCGAGCGCTTGCGCACGATCCGCCATGCCGATCGCCAGCATCACTTCACGCTGGTCTGCGCGAATCTTGCGGACGTGGGTCGCTACGCGCGCCTGGATACCTGGCAATTCCGGGTGCTCAAGGCTTGTACGCCCGGTCCTTACACGTTTCTGCTGCACGCCACGCGTGAGACTCCGAGGCGCCTGCAACATGAGCGACGACGCACGATCGGCGTGCGCATCCCCGCCCATCCGGTGCCGCACATGCTGCTCACCGAGCTTGGCGAGCCGCTCATGAGCTCGACCTTGTTGCTGCCCGGAGACCCGCAACCCCTGACTCATGGCCGCGACATCCAGGAGCGGCTGGAGCACGAGATCGATGCCGTGCTCGATGGCGGCGACTGCGGAGTCGAGCCCACGACCGTCGTTGATCTCTCATCCTCACCGCCGGTCGTCGTGCGACGTGGGAAGGGCAGCCTGGCGCCGCTGCTGGGCTCCGGGCCCGATCGCGCGCCTGCGCTATAATCGCGCCCCGCCCATTCCTTCAGCCGCTCCAGGACACCATTGCATAGTCAGATTCGAGGAACGAGGTGAGTTCCACCGCGCCGACGCGGCGAGTACTGTCGGGGATGCGGCCCACCGGGCGGCTGCACCTGGGCAACTATCACGGTGCCCTGCGTAACTGGATCAACCTCCAGTACGAGTACGAGTGCTTCTTCTTCGTCGCCGACTGGCACATGCTCACGACCGGCTACGAGGATACTTCCCGCCTGCAGGAGCAGATCCGCGAGGTCCTGATCGACTGGCTGGCCGCGGGATTGAATCCGGGCGTGTCCACACTGTTCGTGCAGTCGCATGTCCCCGAGCACGCTGAGCTGCATCTGCTGCTGTCGATGATGACTCCGCTGGGCTGGCTCGAGCGCGTACCCAGCTACAAGGACCAGCAGGAGCAGCTCAAGGAGAAGGATCTCGCCACCTACGGGTTTCTCGGCTATCCGCTGCTGCAGAGCGCCGATATCCTGATCTATCGCGCCGCGTTCGTTCCGGTGGGCGAGGACCAGGTCGCGCACGTGGAGATGACCAGGGAGATCGCCCGGCGCTTCAACCATCTCTACGGCCGCGAGCCGGACTTCGAGGCCAAGGCCGAGCGCGCGGTGAAGAGTCTCGGGGGGCGCAACACCACGGCCTACAAGCAACTGCGCCGCAGGTTCCAGGAGTCCGGTGACATCCAGGCGCTGGAGCGCGCGCGGGCCCTCGTCCAGAGCAACAATCGAATCACGGTCGCCGACCGCGAGCGGCTGCTCGGATTCCTGGAGGGGACCGGCGTGACGATCCTGCCCGAGCCGCAGGTGCTGCTGACGGCCACTCCGAAGGTTCCGGGCCTCGACGGCCGCAAGATGTCCAAGTCCTATGGCAACACCATCGGGCTGCGCGAGGATCCCGAGGTGGTCACCCAGAAACTGCGTGCCATGCAGACCGATCCGGCGCGTGTGCGGCGCACGGACCCGGGCGACCCGGAGAAGTGCCCGGTGTGGGATCTGCATCTGATCTATTCCGACGAGCCGACACGCCAGTGGGTCCAGGAAGGCTGTCGCTCGGCCGGTATCGGTTGCCTGGACTGCAAGCAGCGGGTCATCGAGCGGATCGTCGAGGAAGTGGGCAACATGCGGCGGCGCGCGGCCGAATTCGAGGAGAATCCCGAGCTCGTGCGCGGTATCGTGGCGGAGGGGGCGGAAAAGGCGCGCGATGCCGCCCGGGAGACACTCGATGAGGTACGGCGGGCGATGCACCTGCGGGCCGGCTGAGACGGCGCGGTCGGAGTCACAACCATGAAGCTGAAGATCGTCGTCTCCAACCCCGCGGGTCCGCCGGCCGCGGAGCCGCAGGCTCCCCTCGCCGAGCCGGCGCCCGAGCAGGTGGAGATGCCCTTCGCCGTGGTGAACGGCGAGCCGGTCACGCAGATGCCGCGTGACCTGTACATTCCCCCGCAGGCGCTGGAGATCTTTCTCGAGGCGTTCGAGGGGCCGCTCGACCTGCTGCTGTACCTCATCCGTCGCCAGAATCTGAACATCCTGGACATTCCGCTCGCCGAGATCACCCGGCAGTACATGCAGTACATCGAGTTGATGAGCGAGCTGCAGCTGGAGCTCGCGGGCGAGTACCTGGTGATGGCCGCCACCCTCGCCGAGATCAAGTCGCGAATGCTGCTGCCTCGGGCCACGCTCGACGCCGATGGCACGGAGGAGGATCCGCGCGCGGAGCTCGTGCGGCGACTGCAAGAATATGAGCGCTTCAAGCGTGCAGCCGAGGGCATCGATTCCTTGCCGCGGCTCGAGCGCGACGTCTGGTCGACCTCCGCGGAGCTGAAGGATCGCAAGGTGGTGCGCCTGCTCCCGCAGATCACGCTGCAGGAGATGCTCATCGCCTTCAAGGAAGTGGTGGTGCGCTCGGAGATGTTCGCGCACCACCACATCCAGCGCGAGCGCTTGTCGGTCCGTGAGCGCATGGCGGACATCCTGTCGACACTGGAGCATGCGAGTTTCGTAGAATTCGTCCGCCTCTTCAGACCCGGGGAAGGGCGCATGGGGGTCACGATCACGTTCGTGGCAATACTGGAGCTGATGCGCGAAGGCCTGATCGACATCGTCCAGGCGGAGCCTTTCGCTCCGCTGCATGTGCGCGCCTCCGCACCGAACCGCCTGCTGCGGGTCGTCGCCGACAACGACGACCGGCCGGTCCCGAATGGCGGGGCGGAGGAGCCGATCATCGAGCCGGAGGCGCCGCTCGCGGGGGAGCGGCCTTCGCCGCCAGGGGACACTCATGAATGAGTCACATGTCCGCAACGTAGTCGAGGCAGCGCTGCTCGCGGCAGGCAAGCCGCTGCAGCCTGCCGATCTCGTGGAGCTTTTCGACGAGGGCAGCCGCCCGGCGACAGCCGAGGTGCGCGGGGCGCTGGCGCACCTCGCGGCCGAGTACGAAGGCCGCGGGATCGAGCTCAAGGAGACCGCCGCCGGGTTCCGTATCCAGGTCCGCCGCGACCTGGCGAACGAGATCTCCAGACTGTGGCCCGAGCGGCCGCCGCGCTACTCGCGCGCACTGCTGGAGACTCTGGCTCTGATCGCGTACCGCCAGCCCATCACCCGCGCCGAGATCGAAGCGGTGCGGGGCGTGGCGGTCAATCCCAACATCGTGAAGACGATGATCGAGCGCAACTGGGTTCGCGTCGTGGGCCACCGCGATGTCCCCGGCCGGCCGGAGCTGCTGGGCACCACGCGCGACTTCCTGGACTACTTCGGGCTGCGTACGCTCGATGAGCTGCCGCCGCTTTCGGAGCTGAAGGCTCTCGACGAAATCAAGCTGCAGTTCGATCTTCCCGAGGCGGGGTCGGCTTCCGGGCCGGCCACGGGCACCGAGGCATCCGCTGAGCCCGGTCCGGCACCGCCAGCGGCGCTCGAGGAGGACCTGGGTATCCCCGAGGATGATGCCGGTGACGAAGAGGAGCTGTCGGCGGCCGCCTCCGATTCCCGCGAGCTGGTGGCCGGCCCGCGCCAGCTCGAGGACTGACGTCAGCCAGTCCATGCGGCACAGATCCCCGACCGGCGCCGGTGCCGCCCGCGGGGACAAACCCGGAGAGCCCGAGCGATTGCAGAAGGTCCTGGCGCGCTTGGGCCTGGCGTCGCGCCGCGAGGCGGAAAGCTGGATACGCGCGGGCCGGATCACGGTCAACGGGGAGCCGGCAACGCTCGGGGTGCGCGTGGCTCCCTCGGATCAGATCCGACTTGACGGACGACTCGTCCGGCAGCGCCCGGCACCGGGCACCGTCCAGGTTTTTCTATGCCACCGCTCTCCGGGCGAGCATCTCCAGAACCCGCTGTCGTCCGCCAGCGAGTCGGGTGGCGAGCCGCCACAGGCCGCCGACGGCAGCGTCGCGATGCTCTCGCGACTGCCGAGGCGCGCCGGCCGCCGCTTCATCGCCATAAGCCCGATGCCGCGCATCGACGGAGGCTTGGAGCTGGTCACCGCCGACGGTGAGCTCGCATCACGGCTGCAGCGTTGTGTGAGACACCTGAGCAGCCAGCTGAGCGTCCGTGTGCACGGAGAGTTGGTCGCACGGCAGCTCGAAGGCATTCTCGCGGGCCGGCTCGACAGCGGACAGACACTCGAAGTGG
>DASTDD010000199.1:0-3339 GCA_035710545.1 Steroidobacteraceae bacterium | reverse complement strand
GCACAACTGAGCCCAACCCTGCTCGAAGGGCGCGGCCACACACGCAACAAGCCGACCCTTTCACTCCACCGAACGGCGGCTCACGACGCTGGGCCGCTAACCGCCATCTGACTTGCTCAAGAGGGGGAGCTGCTACTTCGGCTCCGCCCCCGGCTGTGGATCCGGCATCGGAAAACTCTGCGCGCCGCCGTTCGACTGCGGCCGCGGAGCCGGTGCATCACTGCGGGGCGCCCCTTGAGGGGGCTCACGCGTGGGCGCCGAAGCGGTCGCCGGAGGAGCGGAGGAGGCCGACTCGCCCTGGGTGCTGTTGTTCACGGCAGCCAGGAAGCGCCGCGCGCTCTCGTCGTTGCTGCGGAGGTTCCCCGAGACGATGTCTGAAGCCATCACTCCGGGCTTGCGATAGAAGGCAGCGTTCGCGTCGTCGTCGATCGTCAGTGCCGTACCGTCGAGCGCCAGCCCGGCGAACACGCCACGGCTGCGGGAGTACGAATAGACCTCGGCCTTGAAGCTGGTGTCGGTAGACGCCGAAGCGCTGCGCCCGACCGGGCCTGCTGCGACGGAAGCATCCGCGCCCAGAGTCATCTTGCCGCCGGTGATGCCCTCAACACCGCGCCGCGAGGTGAACACGAGCATGATGTCCGTTGATTGCACGCCCCACTGCCAACCGAAGCTGCCGCCCGTCATGGTGATGAACAGCGGACTGCTGAATCGGCCGTCCTTGTCGCGCACGACGATCACTCCGTGGCCGCGCCGGCCGCCGGCGAAGAAGGCGATCTTGGTCATGTCCGGAATGACGGCAATCGCATAGGCGCGCTCGAGGAGCTTGTCCGGGATGTACTGATCCCGTCCGTTGCGCAACTCTTCGAGTGCCTGGCTCGCCATGAGCAATCGCCCCTCTTCCCGTGCTTGCGCCCAAGCTCCCACGGCGTTGAGGCAGAGCACGAGGGCGGCGAGTGCCGTGAACAATCTGGTGCGGCTTCGCATGCTGAGAATCCTCCGAGCTGTCGCCGGCTGCAGACAGCACGGACGACCAATTGGGCAAGCTTAACTCAGCTTAAGCCGGCAAGGGGACCGAAAGGTGAGACGCATGCGTCGAACCCTTTCGGGCCCCGCAGCAAAAGCGCCGCAGGCGACTTTTGCCCATCCGGCAAGGGGATCGATTGATCAGAACCAGACGGACAGGAAGGCCTGGAAGATGTTTGCGTTCAGCTTGTACAGCGGCTCCTGGCCGGGCCTGATGCCTGCCGCCGGATCGATCAGCAGCGCGTTGCGGAAATCCTTGTAGTTGATGAACAGATGATCGAGCCGCATGGTGAAGGTGCTGCGGTTGATCCACGGCACGGGCGGTTTCGGGAATTCCCACGAGGCGCCGATACCCGCCGAGTAGCTGTTGAAGGCCGCCAGCTCGCGGTCACGCGCCTCGAAGTTCTGGAAATTGGCGCGCGGGAAGATGTCGCTGTAGAAGTTCGCGGCATTCTGCGTGTAGTAGCGCACGCTGCCGTCGAGGATCAGGCGTTTCCATGCCGGCTGCGTATAGCCGAACTCCAGGGTATGAGCGCGGATCCCCCAGGTGTCCTGGTAGTAGCGATACTGGCCGGTGAGGGCGGCCCGGTACGGCAGGTAATACTTCGCCTCCAGGGAGGCGGCGTTGCTCGTGCGGGTGTTGGGGTAGATCTGATCGGCCTTGCTGAAGCCGCTCCCCTGCGTGGGATCCAGGTACAGGATCTCGCGGTAGGGGCTCTGCAGGTACCCCTGGTCGGTCAGCACCTCGTAGTTGACCATCATGATCAGGCTGCGCGTCACGATCTGGCTCAGGCCGATCGTGTAACCGCGATGGTCGGCGTCCTGGCTGAGGCCGCCGGGGTTCGGGACCCCGGGCTCGTCCGGGAATGGCACGTTCTCGATCCGTCCGTTGACCTTGCCGTCCTTGAGGACCTTGTCCCAGCCGCGCTTGTACGTCATGGTGAAGGTCGTCAGGTCGCCGAACATGTCCTGGCTGATCGAGTAGTACGAGGTGTTCGCGCGATAGTCGGGCTCGACGCTGTTGATCAGGCCTGCGCTGTAGGTCGACTTGCCGTGCAGGTACTCGAGTCCCACGCTCTTCTGCTTGCGCGTCTCCTTGTAGGGGCTCGCGGCGAGCTTCACATCGATCGAGGCACTCGAGATCATGTCCTCGTAGTAGTTCGCCGTGAGGGCCAGATTGTCCGTGAGCTTCTTCTGGATGAGCAGGGAGGGGCCCTGCACCGTGACGCCGCCGCCCTGGTAGCGGTGATACAGCAGATCGGTACGGTCCTCGGGCAGCACGCCGGCGATCGCCGGAGCGACGCACAGGCACAATGCCAGCAGCGTGCCGGCGTGCCGGCGCAGGGCCGCGTCAAGCCGCCGTTGCAGGCCGCTCAATTGCATCCGCAGCCGCCACCCACGCCGCCTGTTGCACCGCGCGCACCCTCGCGCGACTCGAAGACGTGCTCGCGGTATACGCTCGAGACCGGATCACGGTTGAATGCCATGATCGGATCGGCGAAGTGCTCGCGCTCGTAGGGCTTGACCCATGGCTCGATCGGCGAGCAGCCCGTGATAGCGGCCCCGAGCGTTGCGAGGAGCAGCGCCAGGGTTGCCAGCCTCGGCAGTCGCCCCCGGGGGCGCTCGCCGGGTGCGTCCTGCCGCGAGCTGCGTGTCAGATTCCCGGTACGAATGATCATGGAGCTGCTCCCGGCCGGGTGCGCGCCGGCTGCTATTCGCGAATCAGCGCGCGGATGCTGTCGAGATAGCCGTTCTCATCGCCGGGCTTGTAGCCCCGATGCAGCACCCGCAGATTGCCCTTGCGGTCGATGATCACGGTGCTCGGCATGCCTTCCACGTCGTAGAGCTTGCTCACCTGGCTCTGCGTGTCGTAGACGACCGGGAAGCTGACTGGAGTCTGCTTGAGCCAGTCGTTGGCCGCGTTCGAGTCCGGCTCCACGTTGACGCCGATCAGGGTGAAGCCGAGCTTGCCATACTTCTTATAAATGTCCTCGAGCAGCGGCATCTCCTGGCGGCAGGGGCCGCACCAGCTCGCCCAGAAATTGAGCATCACCACCTGACCCTTGTACTGGGCCAGACTCAGGTTGCCGCCCCCGCGCTGGGTCAGGGTGAAAGCCGGGGCCGGGCCGCTGGGGCCGGCGCCCACGGCGGGCAGTGCGGCGAGCAGCGTCGCGCCGATAACCGCGACCGCGGTAACGGCGGTACGTCTGGCCGTGCGGTTCGTCGGGCGATTTCGCCAGCCAGCGGGCAGTTCGATACGGTTCCTCATGTGCGCAGTTCCTGTGCTCAAAAGAATACGGTCGCGCCGATCGTCGC
>DASTDD010000198.1:0-4632 GCA_035710545.1 Steroidobacteraceae bacterium | reverse complement strand
AGCGCCGTCCGCTCGGGACATGGGTTTGGGTTTGCCCCCTGGAAAAGAGCTACGGCGCATGGGGGCTGCACCCAAACCCATGTCCCGAGCCGACTTGTCAGTCAAGTGGAGAGAAAGCTCACCAGAGCTCGCTGATCGGCGTTCATCTGCTCGCGCGGCGTGAGAATCGCCTGTCGCAGCGTATGACGGCACGGACGCGACTCGTCATCGGTATATTGTTCCACGACACGCGCGAGGAGCTCCTGGACCCGCTCGAGGTTGCTGCGGAACAGGCTGCTCACCTGATCCACCGACACGTGATGGGCCGAGTCCTCGAGCCAGCAGTCGTAGTCGGTGGCGACGGCGATCGTGCAGTAGCCGAGCTGCGCCTCGCAGGCGAGAAAGGCCTCCGGCACGTTGGTCATGCCCACCAGATCCGCGCCGGCTGTCCGCAGGAAAAAGCTCTCTGCGCGCGTGCCGAACCGAGGTCCTTCGATGCAAGCGTACGTCTTGTCCTCGTGCAGCCGCAGCTCGAGCGCTCGTGCCGTCCTTGCAACTACGGCCGCAGTGCTGCGGCACGTGGGATGAGCCGTGGAGACGTGCGCGACCAGGCCGCGGCCAAAGAACGTGGATGCGCGCAGGCCCTTGGTGAAGTCGAGGTACTGGGAAGGCAGTGCCAGATCGCCCGGCCGGATCTCCTCGCGGAGGCTGCCGACAGCCGAGACACCGAGGATCGTGCGCACCCCCAGGCTCTTCAGCGCCCAGACGTTCCCCCCGGTAGTTGATCTCGCTGGGCAGCAGGTTGTGATGCAGCCCATGCCGCGCGAGAAACGCTACATTGCGGTCCTGAAGGACGCCCAGCACGATGGGCGAGGAGGGCGAGCCGAACGGCGTGGCGGCCTCGCGCACGTCGGTCACCCGCAGCTCGTCCATCTGGTACAGGCCCGTTCCGCCGATGATGCCGATCATTGAGAAGCTCCCGATCCAGTGCCTTTGCCAGTGGCATCACGGCCCGCGACACGGCAAGATGCCCGAAAACCGCCGCAAGATGCCCCAACCCCTGCCGCACAACAAGTCGAAAGATGGCATCCAGGTCAATACCTCCAAATATGGACATCGCCCCGCGCGGTAGCGGCCGTAACATGAGCAGCCCGCAGTTGCCGCCTGTGCCCGCACGAGGCCCCTGGCAGCGCGCGGCAGCCGAATCATGAGCAGACCCGGAATCGATCGCGTCTTCGAGCGGCGCCTGTCGGCCCTGGTCAACAGCGGCCAGCCCCAGATCCTGCAGGGCGGTCGCAAGGGTGTCGAGAAGGAGTCGCTGCGAGTGCGGCCGGATGGGATGCTGGCCACGACACCGCACCCCAGAGCCCTCGGCTCGGCTCTGACCAACGTCCATATCACTACCGACTACTCCGAGTCGCTGATCGAGCTCGTCACCCCGGCCTTCACCGCCAGCTGGGAGTTGCTGCAATACCTGCTCGACCTGCATCAGTTCGTTTACCGCCACCTCGGCGATGAGCTGCTGTGGGCGACGAGCATGCCCTGCGCAATCGAGCACGACGAGGACATCCCGATCGCCGAGTACGGCACCTCGCATGTCGGGCGGATGAAGACGATCTACCGGCGCGGGCTGGGCTTGCGCTATGGGCGAATGATGCAGGCCATCTCCGGCGTGCACTATAACTACTCGTTCCCCATTCCGTTCTGGGAGCTGTACGCCGACGTGCGCGAGTCGCGTGCGCGCGGAACCGATTTCATCTCTGCGAGCTACTTCGAGCTGCTGCGCAGCTATCGCCGTTACGGCTGGATCGTCCTCTACCTCTTCGGCGTCTCGCCGGTGGTATGCAAGTCATTCCTGCGGGGCAGGAACCTGCAGCTCGCCGACCTGGCCGGCGGCACGGCCTACGAGCCGTATGCCACGAGCCTGCGCATGAGCGACGTGGGCTACCGGAACCGCAACCAGGCCGGCCTGCGGGTCTCGGTCAACAGTCTCGATGAATACGTTCGTGATCTGACCCACGCCATCACAACGGTGCATCCGCCCTACGAGGCCCTCGGTATCCGCGATGCCGACGGCGAGTACCAACAGGTCAACGCGAATGTCCTGCAGATCGAGAACGAGTACTACAGCTTCATCCGTCCGAAGCGCGTGGCCCGTTCCGGCGAGCGCCCGACCAAGGCGCTGCAGCGCGCTGGCGTGGAATATGTCGAGGTGCGCGCCCTGGATGTGAGCGCCTTCGATCCGGTGGGTGTGAACCAGAACAAGCTGCGCTTCCTGGAGGCTTTCCTGGCGCTGTGCCTGATGAAAGCCAGCCCACCCATCGACGATGCGGAGCAGAGCGCGCTCGACCTCAATCATGTGACCGTCGCGAGGCGGGGCCGCGAGCCGGGCCTGACTCTATGGCGCGACGGCCGGGCCGTGCCGATGCGCGGCTGGGCGCAGGAGCTGCTCGATTCGATGACGGGCATCTGTGAGGTGCTCGATCGGGGTGATCCCACGCGCCCGTACGCCCAGGCGCTCGCCGTGCAGACTGCCAAGCTCGAGAACGTGGCGTTGACCCCCTCCGCGCGACTCATGGCCGAGCTGCAGCAGAGCGACGAGTCGTTCTTCGAGCTCGCGTTGCGGATGTCCAAGACGCACAAGGCCTACTTCCTGGATCTGTACCCACCCAACGAGGAGCGTCTCGCGGACTTTGCCGCTCAGGCGCAGGAGTCGCTCGACAAGCAGGCCGCGATCGAGGCGGGCGACCAGGGCACGTACGAGGAGTACCTTGCCCGGTATTTCGCCAACTGATGCGCACCATCGCCTGCCGCGCCTTGCGAACGAGCCCTTCAGCCCCGATCCTTACCGCATGAATGCGCTCTCCGTCCGTGGCCTGACGAAGACCTACAAGAACGGCGTCCAGGCCCTCAAGGGAGTCGACCTCGACGTCGAGGCCGGCGATTTCTTCGCACTCCTCGGCCCGAACGGGGCGGGCAAGACCACCCTGATCGGCATCGTCACCTCGCTGGTCAACAAGAGCGCGGGGCAGGCGAGCGTCTTCGGACACGATATCGACCGGGAGCTGGAAACCGCGAAGGCCTGCATCGGCATCGTTCCGCAGGAAATCAACTTCAACATGTTCGAGACCCCGTTCACCATCGTCGTGAACCAGGCGGGGTTCTACGGTGTGCCCCGGCCCGTCGCGCGCGAACGGGCCGAGAAATACCTCCGGCAGCTGCAGCTCTGGGACAAGCGCGACAGCATGTCGCGCGGGCTCTCGGGCGGCATGAAGCGCAGGCTGATGATTGCCCGGGCGCTGATGCACGAGCCGCGCCTCCTGATCCTGGACGAGCCGACCGCCGGAGTGGACATCGAGATCCGGCGCTCGATGTGGGAATTCCTGCGCGAGATCAACGCGCGCGGCACGACGATCATCCTCACGACCCACTATCTGGAGGAGGCGGAGACCCTGTGCCGCAACATTGCGATCATCGACGGCGGCCGCATTGCGGAGCGTGACCGGATGAGCAGCCTGCTGCGCCGGCTCAACACGGAGACGTTCGTGCTCAACCTGCGCAACGTACTCGAGCGCGCGCCGATGCTCGAGGGATACCTCGCCACGCTGGTGGACCCGCATACCCTGGAGGTGGAGATCTCCAAGGAGCAGAATCTGAACGAGCTGTTCCTGAAGCTCTCGTCCGCGGGCATTGAAGTGCTCAGCATGCGCAACAAGGTGAACCGCCTGGAGGAGATCTTCATGCGGCTGGTCGAGGCACGCGGTGGTGGCGTCCCGCCGCGCGCCGCGCGCCCGGCGGAGCGGGCCTGATGGACACGGCGGTCAAGGACGCACTGGCTCCGCCCGTGAAGGCCGGCGCGGTGCGCTGGACCGGGTACAAGACCATCGTCATCCGCGAGTACGGGCGCATCATTCGCATTTGGGGCCAGACCATCGTGCCGTCGGTGGTCACGGCGACCCTGTACTTCGTCATCTTCGGCAGCCTCATCGGCCGGCGCGTCGGGGCGATGGGCGGCTTCGACTACACACAGTACATCGCCCCCGGCCTCATCATGATGGCCGTGATCCAGAACTCCTACGCGAACGTGGTGTCCTCATTCTTCGGCGCGAAGTTCGGCAAGCACGTGGAGGAGATGCTGGTCTCGCCGCTGCCGAACTGGATCATCGTGTCCGGGTATGCCACCGGGGGGCTGGTCAGGGGTCTGCTGGTCGGTATCACGGTGACCGCCGTGTCGTTGCTCTTTGCGCACCTGCACATCCATCACGTACTGACCATCATCGCCGCGGTCGTGCTCACCTCGCTCGCCTTCTCGCTCGGCGGTTTTCTGAACGCGCTGTTCGCCAAGAATTTCGACCAGGTCAACTTCGTGCCGGTGTTCGTGCTCGGACCGCTCAACTATTTCGGCGGGGTGTTCTACTCGGTGAGCCTGCTGCCACCGTGGGCGCAGAAGATCTCCTACCTCAACCCGATCCTCTACATGGTCAACGCGTTCCGCTACGGCTTCCTGGGCGTGTCCGACGTGAATGTCGGCTCCGCCTTCATACTCATGATCGCCGCCGCCCTCGCGCTCTTCACTGCCAGCGTCGTGTTGATGGAGCGCGGAACCGGGACACGGGAGTAGAGAGCCGTGTCGCGCGGCCGGAACTGCGGGCG
>DASTDD010000197.1:0-2763 GCA_035710545.1 Steroidobacteraceae bacterium | reverse complement strand
GGCGTGCCGCCGGCACTCAACGAGATGCAGATCGGCCGCCTGATGAGCGAGCGCGCGCGCGCAGACGGGCGCCCGCTTAACTTCATCGGTGCGGGGGCGTACGAACACCACATTCCTGCCGCGGTCTGGGCGATTACCACGCGTGGCGAGTTCTACAGCGCCTACACGCCTTATCAGGCGGAGGCAAGCCAGGGCACTCTCCAGCTCATCTACGAATTCCAGACGATGATGGCCGCACTGACGGGCATGGACGTCTCGAACGCGTCGCTGTACGACGGCGCATCGGCGGTGGCTGAAGCGAGCCTGATGGCAGTGCGCGCCAATCGTAAATCAAAGTCGCTGCGGATCCTGATGCCCCTGACGGTGAACCCGCACTATCGAAAGGTCGCGGCCGCGACAGCGGGCAACCAGGGACTGCGCTTCGAGGAGATCGGTTACGAGCCGGCCACGGGCTGCCTCAGCCCCGGTGCGTTGCAGAAATTCGAGTCGGGGGACAGTACTGCGCTCGTGATCCAGCAACCCAACTTCTTCGGCCAGCTCGAGGACGTGGATGCGCTGACGGATTGGGCGCATGCGCACCGCATGCTCGTCATTGCCGTCGTCAATCCCACCTCGCTGGCGGTTCTCAAGCCGCCCGGACAGTGGGGCAGCGGCGCAGGGGCGGGCGCGGATATCGTGGTCGGCGAGGGTCAGCCGCTCGGCGTCCCGCTGTCCTCCGGCGGACCTTACCTCGGCTTCATGACCACACGCATGGAGCACGTTCGACAGATGCCGGGCCGCATCGTGGGCCGAACGGTGGACCTGACGGGCAAGCAGGGCTTCACGCTGACCCTGCAGGCCCGTGAGCAGCACATCCGGCGGGCCAAGGCCACTTCGAACATCTGCACCAACCAGGGCCTGCTCATGACCGCCGCGACCATCTATATGGCGCTCATGGGGCCCGTCGGGCTGCAGCGCACCGCGGTGACCTCTCATGCCCGCACGGTCGAGCTCGTAAAGGCGCTGACCCGCGTGAAAGGCGTGCGCCCCGCCTTCACGGGACCGTTCTTTCACGAAGCCGTCCTGCAGCTGGATCGTCCGGTGGCGCCGGTCCTGCAGGCTCTGACCGTGCACGGCATCCTGGGAGGTCTCGATCTCTCTGTGCACTACCCGGAGCTCGGACACGCGCTCATGGTGTGCGCCACGGAAACCAAGACGCAGGCGGACATCGAACTCTATGCCGCGGGCCTGGGAGAGGCGGTGCAGGCGGCCCGTGCGGCCTGAGCGGCTCATCCAACGAACCCCAGGGCTCACCCCAGCGCCGGCAACCAACCGAAGGACTGCGCATGCGATCGCATGAGAAGCTGATATTCGAGTATTCCCATCCCGGGCGGGGCGCCTCCGATCAGTGGCCGCAGGAGCCGCCGTCCTCGGCAACCGCCGATCTGCCCGCCCAGCTGCGCCGCAGCGATCCGCCCGCGCTGCCGGAAGTGGGCGAGCTCGAGGCCGTGCGCCACTTCACGAGGCTTTCCCAACTCAACTTCTCCATCGACACGCATTTCTATCCGCTGGGTTCGTGCACGATGAAGTACAACCCCAAGGCCTGCAATCAGTACGCCATGCTGCCGGGGTTCCTCGGCAGGCACCCGCTCGCGCCGGAGTCGCACGGACAGGGCTTCCTGGCCTGCATGTACGAGCTGCAGGAGATGCTGAAGGAAGTCACCGGGATGCAGGCCGTGGCACTCAGCCCGATGGCCGGCGCGCACGGTGAGTTCGCGGGTGTGGCCATGATCCGGGCCTACCACCGCTCGCGTGGAGACCTGGCGCGCAACGAGATCATCGTCCCGGAGGCGGCCCATGGGACCAACCCCGCGACGGCGACCATGTGCGGCTGTGTGGTGCGGGAGATTCCGGTCAATGCCGAAGGCGACATCGACCTCGAAGCGCTCAAGTCCGCGGCCGGCCCCAGCACAGCGGGGATCATGCTCACCAACCCCTCGACGCTCGGCGTCTTCGAGCGAAACATCGCGGAGGTCGCCCGCATCGTGCATAGCGCCGGCGGCCTGCTCTACTACGACGGTGCGAATCTCAACGCCATTCTCGGCAAGGTACGGCCCGGCGACATGGGATTCGATGTGATGCACATGAATCTGCACAAGACGTTCTCGACTCCGCATGGAGGCGGGGGACCGGGAGCCGGTGCGGTGGGCGTCGGGACGCGCCTGCAGCCATTCCTGCCTATTCCCATCGTCGGCAAGGAGGAGGGCAGCGCTGGGGATCGCTATCGGTGGCTGTCCGAGAAGGACTTGCCCCAGTCGATCGGCCGCCTCTCCGGGTTCATGGGCAATGCCGGCGTGCTGTTGAGGGCGTACATCTACATGCGCATGCTGGGGCGCGAGGGGATGAGCCAGGTGGGCGAATATGCGACCCTGAATGCGAACTACCTGCTTGCACGCCTGCGCCAGGCGGGGTTCGATGTGCCCTATCCGGCTCGCCGGGCGAGCCATGAGTTCATCGTCACGCTGAAGCGCCAGGCACGCGAGCTGGAGGTCACCGCGATGGACTTCGCGAAGCGCCTGCTCGACTATGGATTTCACGCCCCCACGACCTATTTCCCGCTGCTGGTGCCGGAATGTCTGCTGATCGAGCCGACGGAGACCGAGAGCAAGGACACTCTGGATGCTTTCGTCGCCGCCATGGCGCAGATTCAGCGGGAGGCCGAGCAGGAACCCGAGCGCGTGACGAGCGCTCCGCATACCATGCCGGTGCGGCGGCTCGATGATG
>DASTDD010000196.1:0-10654 GCA_035710545.1 Steroidobacteraceae bacterium | reverse complement strand
CACGAACTTGCCGGAGGTGATGTCCACCTGGCCACCGCCAAAGTTGACAGCATAGATACCGCGCTGCACCGAGCGGATGATTTCCCCGGGATCGTGCGGCCCCGGCCGCATGTACGTGTTGGTCATGCGCGGCAGTGTCATGTGGGCGAAGGACTCACGCCGGCCGTTGCCCGTCGGGCGCGCGCCCATCAGCCGGGCATTGAGCCTGTCCTGGATGTACCCACGCAGAATTCCGTCCTCGATCAGCGTCGTGCACTGGGTCGGCGTGCCCTCGTCGTCGATGTTGAGTGAGCCGCGGCGCCGCTCGAGCGTGCCGTCATCGACGATCGTGCATTCGGGAGCCGCCACGCGCTCGCCGATGCGATTGGCGAAGGCCGATGTTCCCTTGCGGTTGAAGTCGCCCTCGAGGCCGTGTCCGATCGCCTCGTGCAGCAGGATCCCGGGCCAGCCCGGGCCGAGGACCACGGTCATCGGCCCGGCCGGTGCCGGGACGGACTCGAGGTTGATGAGCGCCTGGCGCACGGCCTCCCGGCCGAGCGCGAGCGGCCGCTCCGAAGCCATCAGATCCGCGAGCGCGAAGCGTCCTCCCGCGCCCGCGTAGCCCTGCTCGCGGCGGCCATCCTGCTCCACGAGCACGGTGACGTTGAATCGCACGAGTGGGCGCACGTCGGCGGCCAGATCGCCTTCGCTCGTGGCGATGAGCACGACCTCGTGGACTGCAGTCAGGCTGGCGTTGACCTGCACGATGCGGGGATCCAGGCGCCGGGTCTCGCGGTCGACGCGTTCGAGCCAGGCCACCTTGTCGTGATCCGGGAGCGAGGCACCCGGGTCGGCCGGCAGGTACAGGCGATGACCCGTCCGCTGCTGCCACGCCTGAACCCGTCCCTCTCCGCCCTGCCGGGCGATGGCGCGCGCGGCGCGCGAAGCCTCCTCGAGAGCCGGCAGCACGATCTCGTCGGAGTAGGCAAAGCCAGTCTTCTCTCCTGCCAGCGCGCGCACGCCAACGCCCTGCTCGATGCTGGCGCTGCCGTCCTTGACGATGCCGTCCTCCAGAGACCACGCCTCCTCGTGCGCAAGCTGGAAATACAGATCGGCGAAGTCCACCGAGTGGCGCAGCACTTCGCCGAATACCCGCTCGAGCCGGCCGTCATCGAGACCGCCCGGCCGCAGAATCAGATCGCGCGCGATACCCAGAGCATCGCCCGCACCATCCGCGAAGGTTCTATCCATCAGAGTTTGCTCTCCGCCAGGACACGATGTTGTAACGCGGGGAAATTCTCGCGCACCTGGGCCTGGCGCGCCGGATCGAGCTGCGCCACGATGCAGCCTCGGCCGCGCGGCAGACGCGTCAGGATGCGGCCCCAGTAGTCCACGATCATGCTGTCGCCGTAGGTCTCACGCCCGTTGGGATGGAAGCCGGACTGCGCCGGGGCGATGAGGTAGCAAAGATTCTCGATGGCGCGCGCACGCATGAGAGTCTCCCAGTGCGCGCGGCCCGTCAGACTGGTGAACGCCGATGGCACCGACAGGATCTGCGCCCCCGCGGCGCTCAACCGACGATACAGCTCAGGAAATCTCACGTCATAACATACCGACAGACCCACTCTGCCGACCGGAGTGTCCACGACCGCAGGCGCGGAGCCCGGCGCGACGTGTGCCGATTCGCGATATTTTTCCGCGCGCCCCGGGATGTCGACATCGAACAGGTGGATCTTGTCGTAGCGTGCCGCCCGGTTGCCATCGGAGTCGTACACCAGGCAGGCGGCGGCCACCCGCCCGTCCCCGCCCGCCCGCAGAGGCAGCGTGCCGGCGACGATCCACATGCGCAGGTTGCGCGCGCGTGCGGCGAGAAAGTCCTGGATGGGTCCCGAACCTTCCACCTCGGCGACCTCGCGCTTGTCGGCATCCCTGAGGCCGAGGAACGCGAAATTCTCGGGTAACACGGCGAGTCGCGCGCCCTGGCGTGCCGCCTCCTCGAGCAACGGGCCGGCCTGCTCGAGATTCGCGGCAACCTCCGGTCCGGAGGTCATCTGGATGGCTGCAACGATACTCATGCTCATGGTCTCAGTTCGCAGCCACTACCATCGGGTCATCCCAGGTTCCTTGCAAGCGCAACACGGCCTTCGAGGGGTCCGGCTTTCCCGGGCCCTCGAATAGCTCGCGCAGCGAGAGCCAGGCCGCGGCGACCCGGGGGGTCGCGCCGAAGCGCCGGATGGCCTCCGGCAGCCGGTCCTCACCTCGCAGGATCCACACCTGCTGGTCATAATCGCGTGCCAGCAGCCCCGTATGGCCGCGCATGAGGATCTCGGCGTCTCCGTCGAAGTGCAGGTCCGAGGTCTGAGCTTCGCCGGCATGCAACTGGAAGTCAGCCTCCAGATGCGCGAAGTGCAGCTCGCGCAACGGCTGAGCCAGTGCGGCCCCTGCCGCATCCGCCGCTCCCAGCCCATGGATCAGGGCGGGAACCGAGAACAGCGCGAACGGCCGCGACGGATCATCCGGGCGGGGGTTGCGCGTGGCGCCGTCCTCGAGCCGCAGCCTGACGGTGCCGTCGAGGCGCTCGAGCCACGGCTGATCCCCGCCCACGCGCCATTGCAGCTCGCCTCCCAGAGACGCCTGCGCAGCGGCTACATCCGGCCGGAAGCCGAAATCCTGCAGCGTCGCGCCTACGTCGCTGCTGTCCAGCAGGAAACTCAGAGAGCACTTCGCCATCGCACCCTGGCAATGGAGTGTCCCGTGGGCGGTGTGGGTGTCGCTCGCCAGCCGCAGATCGTCCGACAGGGCGACGTCACGTTGTACTGTCAGCGTCGCGGTCAATTGCCCCAGCGGACGGCCTTGCCAAAGCAACTCGTCCACGGAGAGGCGCGTGACGGGAGCCAATGCGGCAACGACCGCTACCGCTTCGCCGGGTGTCGCGCCGGGCGCCAGGGCGAGCCGCTCGAGATGGATCTGCGCGGGCTCCGCGACGGGGGCCGCATCAGTCCGGCCCGAGGCCGCAAGCACAGTGGGCCACAGCACCTCTCCTGCGAGCTCGGACGATTGCAGCTGCAGCTCAGTGCCGCCGTCGGCTCCATCGGCGCGCAAGGTGACATCAGGGAAGCTCTGTCCCGCAAGCCGCATCTCCCCGGCCACGATCCGGACCTCCACGCGCGGCAGGCTGTCCCACTGCAGGTGCTGCCATGCCACGACGTAGGCAGGCAGATCCAGGGCGCCAACGTGACCCTGCACTAGCACGACTGGCTGCTCCGGGATACTGACAGGGACCGCATCGAGCCGCAGCGCGCCGCGGCTGACGGCCCAGCGACCGTCGGCCCGCTTGCGCAAGGCGATCACGCTGCGCAGCCCGTCACCAACACTCAAACGTGCCTGCGCCGTGTCCGCCTCCCCGGATGCCTCGAAGTGCACGGGCATGGCTGCACTGGGCTGCTTGGCAAATGGAGCCGGCAGCGAGCTGAGCACCCCCAGCAGGTTGGTGTCGGCGCGCATGCGCCACCTGGCGGGCTGCGATTTCCCTGCAGGCACATACGCAAGCTCGCCCGCCCAGTCGGTACGCCCCAGCACCATCGCCGGCGCACTGGCTGCGTTTGCGAGCTGCTGCGCGCTCAGCACCCCCTGAGCCTGAATCGCGAAGACCCGCGCTCCCCGGTCAGCGTGCTCGCCGGCTCGCAAGGTGACCGGGCCGCCGAGCCACGTTCCCGTCAGCACTGAGTGCTGCAGGCGGCCTGCATCGAAGGTGAACGAGCCCGAGACAGCCTCGATCGGCGGCATGCCGGCCACCGCATGAAGCCGAGCTCCCTGCAGCGTGGTGACTACACGCGCCTGGACTTCTGCCCCATGAGGCGCCGCGCCAGTTGCGGGAGGCCCCTGCGCCTCGACGGCCGGCACCGAGACGTTGAAGTCGAACGAAGCCTCCCCGCTCGCCGCGAGATTCTGGACTTCGGGCGCAAACTCCTGCAGGGGCGGGTGAGTGCCGACCCAGGCAAGCGCATCCTCGAGGCGGCCGGTGACTCGTCCGCTGAGCCGCGTGGGTCCCCTTCCTCCGGCGTCCCATTCCGCGCGAGCACCCGAGAGCTGGAAGGCGCCGGCGTGACCACCCGATAGCGTGGCCTGGATCCGCGCGCCCCGCCACTCGATACCGGCATCGACCGCCTCCGCATCCGGCCACAGACCGCCGCCGGACAGGATGGCCTGCTGCAACGTCAGCGAGCCTGTGAATCCCTCGCCGCGGCCTCCGAAGGGCAACTCGCCGATCGGTCCACGAAGCCCGAACTCCGCGTTGCGAATGAGCCCGGCGGTCAGCCTCGAGGCGGCCGCACCGAAGGCCTGCGCGGTGCTGTCTCCCAGCAATCGCTCCAGCAGCGGAATATCAGCTCCAGTGAGGCTTCCGCGCGCATTGATCGTCGGGTCGGCTCCGGCCTCATCACGCCGGAGCGTGCCCGACAGGCTGAGACGGGCGTTCTCGTGCTCCAGCGTGAATCCGTCGGTCGTCACAAGCCAGCCCCCGGGCGTTCGGCCGATCCGTACGGTCGAGGCGAGTTGGATGTTCGCCAACGGGTACTGCCGCGACTGGGCCAGCTCCAGTCGCGCCGAGCGGGCCCGCAGGTCCGCGGTCAGATGACTCTCGCTGCCGCTCACGTGGATGTTGAATCCCCTCAGGGTGAAGTCTCCCGAGGCAGGCTCGAGAGCGACGTCCTCCATCCTCGCCGACAGCTGCAACCTGTCGCCAGGCGCGCGCAGCTCGCTCCAATCGAAACCCACCTCGCGCACACCGCCGGTCAGCTGGACACCGGCCAGATCGAGCGGCAGCGTCAGCCACCGGGCCACTGCCATCATCGGCTTGAGGGCCGCGCCCTCCACGGTCCCGCGAACCCATCGACCCGAGTCCGCCGCATCGAGCTTCACCGAAGCGCTACCCTCGTTGGGTCCCATCTCGAGTGAATCGATGCGCAGCCGCCACTCGGATCCGAGCTGCGCGAGTCGCCATTCGCCCTTCAGCCTCTCGAGCTTCAATTCCTGCGCGCTGTCGGCCGGGGCGCCGCGCTCCGCCTGCACTGGAGCCCACGAGGGAGGTGCGAACACGAGGCCCAGTGCGCGGATGTTGCCGCTCGCCTTGACGACGGTGCCGCCGGCGAAGTCGACATCCGCGGTGATGTCTCCGCTGCCGGCACGCGGCAGGAATCCCGCCAGCGCGCTCATTCGTGACAGCAGATCCCGGCAGCCCGGGAAGAGCAGGCGTCGCGCCTCCAGGCGCAGCGATCCGCTCAGGGCCGCGGGCCGGCTCAAGTCGCCGTTGACCCGCAGCACGACTCTCGCCAGCCGGCCGACCCGGTCCGGCAGAAAGATCAGTCCGTACACGCTCCATTCCGCATCCGAGCGCCGCAGCGAGGCCCGCCGGACCTGCAGCGTGATGGGATTGGCGGAGCCGCCCGGATCGGGCAACCGCAGTGTTCCGCCATCGAGGTCGATGCGACCTCCCCGCCAGCGTTGCAGGATGCGCATTCGGTCAAATCCGGCATCCGACCCCGCATGTGCACCGCCAGTCCGGTGGACGCCGGCGGCCAGGGACTCGGTTCCCGCAAAATCGATGTCGGGGGCGACCAGCGAGATGCGCCCTGCCTCGGGCTGCCCGCTCCTCAGTGTGCGCCAGGCATCAAAGCCGACGACCAGCTCGGGGGCGCGCAGCAGCACTCTCGAAGTCCCCGGCTCACCGAGCTCGACGCGCCGGAACACAGCTTCGGGCCCGTACCAGCCCCAACGGAAGCCCAGCTCGTTGAAATGCACGTCGAGGCCCGTCTGGGCGCGCACCAGGCGCTCCAGGGCCGCCCGGTGCTGCGGGATCTGAGCGACTGCAACCTCGTACGCAACCAGCAGAAAAATCGCGAGCGTGGCAGCGCCAGCAGCGACCGCCAGGACTGGGCGCAGCCCGACCCACCGGCCCGGGCGTTGGATCGGCCGAGGGTCACGGTCATCGTCGGGGTCGATTGGGTCCGGCCACTTTCCCATGACTAGATTGGCACGACGTCGTACTGATCCACGCCGTAGAGCGCCTCGACCTGCAGGCGGATCGGTCGTGACACCTGCGCCTCGAGCTCGGCGAGTGTCGCCGATTCCTCATCGAGCAAGCGCTCGACGACGTCCTGGTGGGCCAGTATCAGCAGCTCGCGCGAGGCAAACTGCCGGCTTTGTCGCACTATTTCGCGAAAGATCTCGTTGCACACCGTCTCGTCCGACTTGACGAACCCGCGGCCCTCGCAGGCCGGGCAGGGTGTGCACAGCAGATGCTCCAGGCTCTCCCGCGTTCGCTTGCGGGTCATCTCCACCAGGCCGAGGGGCGACAGGCTCACGATGTGGGTCTGCGCGCGATCGCCCGAGAGCGCGCGCTCGAGTGCCGCGAGAACCTGCTTGCGGTGCGACTCGTCGCGCATGTCGATGAAGTCGATGATGAGGATCCCGCCGAGGTTGCGCAGGCGCAGCTGTCGGGCGATCGCAACGGCCGCTTCCAGGTTCGTGCGGAAGATCGTCTCCTCGAGGTTGCGGTGGCCCACGTACGCGCCAGTGTTGACATCGATGGTGGTCATCGACTCGGTCTGGTCGATCACCAGGTGACCGCCGGATTTCAGCGTGACCTTGCGCTCGAGCGCTTTGGTGATCTCGTCCTCGATGCCATGCAGGTCGAAGATCGGGCGGGGACCCGTATACAACTCGATACGCGTGGCCGCGTCGGGCATGAACGTGGCGGCGAACGCGACCATGCGTGTGTGCTCGCGCGGGGAGTCCACCAGCACGCGACTGACGCCGCGCGACAGCTCGTCCCGCAGCACGCGAAGAGCGAGATGCAGATCCTCGTGAACTATCGAGCCCGACACCGTCTCCAGTGATCGGCCGCGAACGTGATGCCAGAGCTTTTCGAGGTATGCCATGTCCTCCCGCAGACTCTCTACCGGGACGCCTTGTGCAGCGGTTCGCAGGATGTAGCCGCCCGAAAAGTCGGGCGGCACCGCGCTGGAGATCGCCTCCTTGAGGCGCTGCCGCTCGCCCTCGTCATCGATGCGGGCGGACACGCCTATTCCCTCCCCCCGCGGCAGATACACCAGGAAGCGGGACGGCAGCGCGATGAAGGTCGTCAACCGCGCCCCTTTCGTGCCGAGCGGATCCTTGATGACCTGCACGAGGATGTCATCGCCGGGGCTCACGAGCCTGCGAATATCGTCCACAGTTGGCAGGACGACAGTGTCGTCGGCGTTACCTTCAGCGATATCTGCAGCGTGCAGGAAAGCCGTGCGCTCCAGCCCGATGTCCACGAATGCGGCCTGCATGCCGGGCAGCACCCGCGAGACGCGTCCTTTGTACAGGTTGCTCACGAGCCCGCGCTTGCTCGTGCGTTCCACGTAGATCTCCTGCAGAACGCCGGTCTCCACGATCGCCGCCCGCGTCTCACGCGGGGCGACGTTGACCAGGATCTCGACGCTCACGGGGGTGCCCGTCCCGTCCAGTATGAAATACCCGAGGCGCGCAGAAGCTCCGCGGTCTCGAACAGTGGCAACCCCATGACTGCGGAATAGCTGCCGCTCAGGTCCTCGATGAACACGGCACCCAGGCCCTGGATTGCGTATCCGCCCGCCTTGTCGCGCGGCTCCCCCGTGTCCCAGTAGTCCGCACACTCCGTCTGCGTGAGCTCGCGGAACCGCACGGTGCTCGCGCTCAAGCGCGCGGCGACTCCCTGTCGATCCGCGAGGGCAACCGCGGTCAATACCTCGTGTGCGCGACCGGAGAGCCGAGTGAGCATTGCAATCGCTTCTTCCCGATCCCGGGGCTTGCCATGAATGTGGCCATCCAGGACGACGGTGGTGTCGGCAGCCAGGACGGGCAGAGACTCGCCGCTGCGGCGCACGGCCAGCGCTTTCTCTCGCGCGAGGCGGGTCACGTATTCGCGAGGGGACTCACCGGGCCGAACACTCTCGTCGATGTCCGCTCCGGCAATCGTACAGGGTACGCCGATCTGCTCCAGCAGCTGCCTGCGCCGGGGCGAGAGGGAAGCGAGGCACAGTACGGGCGTTGACGGATGCATGCGGGCCATCAGTCGCGATGATACGGATGATTCCCGAGGAGGGCATGGGCCCGATACAGCTGCTCCGCCAACACGACACGAACCAGGGCATGGGGCAGTGTCAGCCGTGACAGAGACCAGCGCAGATCGCCCCGAGCGAGGACCTCGGGCGCATGCCCATCGGGCCCCCCGATCAGGAACGCCAGATCGAGGCCGTCGCGACGGCGAGCGTCCAGCCATCTGGCCAGCTCTCGTGTGCTCATCTGGATGCCGCGCTCGTCGAGCACCACGACGAACTCGCGATCACGCAAGGCGGCGAGCAGCCGGCGCGCCTCGGTCCCGATCGCCTTCTGCGGCGATCCGCCGGCCGTGCGCACGCCGGGATCGATCTCGGTGAGCGCAATTCGGGTCGTCGGACCCAGCCTGGCGGTGTAGTCGTCGAACCCCTGGCGCACCCAGCCGGGCATGCGGGAACCCACGGCGATGACGCGGATCTTCATCGGCGTGGCCTGTCGTTGGCAGTGGCGACTGGGCTGCGCATGAAGGGCAGCCGCCCGGGGATCGAACGTGGACTATACGCCGCTACCGCCGCCGTCCCCTGCGAGCGGTCGCCGGCGGCACCGGCGCAGCCTCGGCGACCGGGACTGTCTCGGGGTGGTCCCACAAGCGCTCGAGTCCGTAGAATTCCCGCACTCTGGGCAGCATGACATGCAGGACGATATCCTGCAGATCGACCAGCACCCACTCGCCGTCGCGCTCGCCTTCCGTGCCGAGTGGGCGAAATCCGGCAGCCTTGGCTTTCTCCACAACCCGCTCGGCGATCGAGCGCACGTGCCGGTCGGAGTTGCCGGAGGCAATCACCATGGTGTCGGCT
This sequence comes from Steroidobacteraceae bacterium, assembly GCA_035710545.1. Lineage (GTDB taxonomy): Bacteria > Pseudomonadota > Gammaproteobacteria > Steroidobacterales > Steroidobacteraceae > 13-2-20CM-66-19. The sequence goes on along the minus strand of DASTDD010000196.1, from coordinate 1,736 downwards.
ATGTCAGTCAGACCTCGCACATCCAGCACCTTGACGTTGACGGCCTTCATGTCATCGAGCGCGGCCGTGAGCAGTTGCTGCAGCGGCGAGGCGCCCTCGGGATCCGGGGAGCGGCGCGGACGTGTACGGGTGATCATGTGCTTAAGGTCAACCTCCTACTTCACTCGAAGATCGCGGCGGGCACGGGGGACAGGAGTTTGGATGCAGCCCCCTTGCGCCGGAGCTCTTTTCCAGGGGGCAAATCCAAACTCCTGTCCCGCGTGCCCCTCGAGCGCCGCACGCCCGCCTACAAACGAGCATAGCATCCCGTGTCGCGAATGATTTGACGGACTTCCTCGGGCACGAGAAAGCGTGGGTCGCGCCCGGAGATGATGAGCTGACGCAGCTCCGTGGAGGAGATCTCGAGCTGCGTCACGGCGTGAACGTATACGCGGCCGCTCGGTTTCTCATGCAGATCGCGAACCGTACCGGTGCCGTGGTCCACCATGACTTCGCCGAGCGGGCCCTTGGTCGGGGCTTTCCAGCCGGGCCGATGTGCCACCACGATGTGCGCCAGATTCAGCAGGTCGCGCCATCGATGCCAGTTGGGTAATCCCAGGAAGGCGTCCATCCCCAGAAGCAGGCAGAGCGAGCGGTGAGGGAACTCCTGGCGCAGCTCGGTGAGCGTATCCACCGAGTACGAAATGCCCGTGCGACGCACCTCCCGATCGTCCACCAGGAAAGCGGCCTGGCTCGCCACGGCCGCCTTCACCATCGCCAGCCGCAGCTCGGCGCTCGCATACGGTTGCTCGCGGTGCGGGGGGCTGCCCGTCGGTAGAAATCGGACCTCCGTCAGCCGCAGCTCCTGCCACAGCTCGAAGGCGGTCCGCAGGTGACCGTAGTGGATCGGATCGAACGTCCCGCCGAAAAGACCTATGGGTTGCATCGTCGTGCCCGTCTGGCCCGGATGGTGCGTGGTGGATGGATGAGGCCGCGACGGCTATTTCAGCACGGTTTCCGGCGCCCGCAGCACCGAGCGGCCGCAGATCTCCGTGGCCAGCAGCACGATTTCGTCCCAGGCATTGCCGGACAGGCGTCCCTTGATCATCCGGTCGGCCCGTGTCGCACGGATCACCAGGTCGCCGAACGGCAATCGCACGGCGCGGCGCGCGCCCTTCTCCAGGGCCGCCTGCTGGCGCGACCACCCTCGGGAGCCGGTGTTACCGTCGGAGGCCACCGTGCTCCAGAGGTCGCGCATCGCCTTCGTCAGGGCCCACAGCACGAGCGTCGGCTCCGTGCCCTCGGCCCGCAAGCCGGCCAGCATCCGCAGGGCACGCTCGCTGTCGCCGACGAGTACCGCTTCGCCGAGCTGAAAGACATCGAACCGCGCCGAGTCGGCCACGCCGGACAGGATCGTATCCGCACTGACTTGTCCGCCGGCGCCGAGGAGCGCGAGCTTCTCGAGTTCCTGGTGGGCGGCCAGCAGGTTCCCTTCGGTACGCTCGGCAAGCAGCTCCAGGCCTTCCTGCGCGATATCCAGCTTCAGGCGCCGCGCCCGGCCTCGCAGCCACGCGACGAGCTTGTCCGCCGGGACTGGCCAGACCTGCACCCACGCTCCGCGCGTTTCCACGTGCTTCACCCAACCCGCGCTCTGTGCATCGCGGTCGAGTCGCGGCGCGAGTATCAGGAGCAACGTGTCAGGATCGTCCATCTCCAGCATGCCGAGCAACGCATTGCCGCCGGCCGAGCCGGGCTTC
>DASTDD010000195.1:0-9039 GCA_035710545.1 Steroidobacteraceae bacterium | reverse complement strand
CAGTCTTGCCGGAGGATATTGCCGAGGTTCTCTATACCTCAGGCACGACTGGTCTGCCGAAAGGCGTAGCGTGCAGGCACGTGCATGTAGTCGCGCCACTCACGCAGCAGGAGGGCTGGCCGCCGCATTGGTGGCGCGCGTGCGCGGGCGGTGTCTACCTGCACATGAATGCGGTCTCGACGGCAGGAGGGCAGCTACGGCTCTTTGAACCCTTAGGGCCAAGCAGCATGACGGCGCTTGCATTGCCGACGTTCGACCCCAACCGGTTCTGTCAGCTAGCGGCCGAGCATCGCGCGGCTGTCGTGCAGCTAGTGCCGGCCATCGCGAGCGCGATCTTGGACAGCGGCGCGTGGCGGCACCACGATCTCTCAACGGTCCAGGTCGTGTCCCTGGGCTGTGCCCATCTCCCGACCTCCCTCGTCCCCAGGCTCGCTGCTGCTTTCCCCGAAGCCCGGCTGGTCAACATGTATGAGCTCACTGAGGCGCGCTACGCGGGGACTTCGCTTGTCTGCGATGGCACGCGACCAGCGTGCGTCGGCCAGCCTCGTGGTGCCACGCGGGTGGCGGTGACCGATGAAGCGGGCGGCGGCCTTCCGCCTGGTGTGGCCGGCGAAATCAGGCTCCGCTGGCGTGGACTGCCTCCGCAGCATTACTTCAGGGACGCAGAGGCCACCACTGCCGTCTTCGTGAGCGGCTGGACACGTACCGGCGACATCGGCTATCTGGACGATAATGGTTACCTATATCTGACGGACCGGCTCAAGGACGTGATCATTAAGGGCGGGATGAACATCAGCACGGTCGAGGTGGAGAACGCCCTGCGAGAACATCCGCTGGTTACCGATTGCGCGATCTTCGGGATTCCCGACGAATCCCACGGCGAGGAGGTGGCTGCGGCGATCGTTTCAGATTATCCGCTTTCTCTCGAAGAAATACGCAGTTTTCTCGGTGCTCAGCTATCCGTGCACAAGATCCCGAAGAAGCTACTCAGGTTGACCGAGCTGCCCAGGAATCGATCAGGCAAAGTTCTGAAGAACGACTTGCGGGCCCGGTACCCCGCGCGGCAGGCAACAAAAGCCTGCAGTGCGTCGGCAGAAGCGGGCGGCGACTGACAGGACCGGCTATATGGTCAGCAGCCGCCCGAACTCGGCCTGCGCCGCATCGACTGCCTCGGTCTGGGTGACAATCCGCCCGGACGCCGCTGCGCATTGGCGCAAGTACGCGGCGGCGTGCTCCGTCGTGGCATGAAAGGTGATAAACGGGCAGCTGCAGCACACCGACGGACCCGTGGTTTCGCTGAAGGCAACGAGGACGATCGCCGACACCGGATGCCACCGCCAGGTCCCTTTGTGATGCTCCACCGTGATGAGGCGGTCTGTGAGCGGGCTGACCGAGCTGATCACGCCGTCCCGGCCGACCATGAGCGGGATGCCGAGGGCGTCTATCGCACACATCGCGTACAGCGATGGGCTGCCGTCAACGCGCACCACGTGCGGGGTAGGCACACCAGAGAACGGGTAAGCGGTAGTGATCGCGCCCGTGGCCGGGTCGGTGTGGACCAGGTCCGCGTCAGCGAGCCGCTGCAAGGCTGCGCGGGGAGCGAGACCGAGTGCGCGGGCCGATCGGCGCAGATCGGCGGCTCCCGGCGCACCGCCGGTGGCCAGAAACGCCCTGAGGACCTGCCGGTGCAACTCAGCTAGCGCGGGAGGTAGATCGGCCTGAGCAGCGGCTTTGTGCGGCCTGTCCCGGAGCTTATCCGGAATGACGGCAGAAGCAGCGCAAGAGTCCCCGTCATGCCTGTCGCTCATCTCGATTTCCCTCTGGTAGGCCGACCGCGAGCGATCCTGCAGATCCACAGCATGAAACCTTTGCCGAACGGGGAACGTGCAGTCGCCATGCCCAGCGGGCACGGAGTGCGCTCAGCATCCATTATGCGGTGACATTTGGCCCTTCCCGACCAACGGTACGTGTCGTAGCCTTTGAATCGGGCGGTCTTAGCGGATCGGACCGGAACCTGGCGGAACGCGACAGCGCCTCACGAGCAGCGCCGCGTCACGTGTCGAACCGCCTCATGAGACCTGCGGAAGCGGAGGACGATCATGGCGATCACGATGGTTGACGAGCGGCACAGGGCCTATCTCGATGCATGCTCAGAGTGCCAGCAAGCATGTGAGGCATGCGCATACGACTGCTGCGTGACCAGACCGGACCTGGCGGAGTGCACCCGACTGTGCCTGGACTGCGCGACAATCTGCGCCGCCTGCGTGACCCTCCTGGCACGGGGCTCCCGCTGGTCAGACGAGCTGTGCCAGCTATGCACGCAGGTGGCCGAGGCGTGCGCGGCCGAATGTGCCAAGCATGAGGACATGGAGCTCTGTCGGCAGTGCGTTACGGCCTGCCGCGCCTGTGTCGAGCAGTGCCGGGCAATGGCCAGCGCATAGTTCACCCATCCCGAAAGTAGCTGGCTCACCACTCCTTGGCCGCAGCGCGGGGGTGGTGAGCCAGCCCTTTCATGACGCAGCCGTCCACGACGGGTGGCTGCCGCGCCCTCGTGTTGCATGGTCAATGGAAGCGGCGCGTGTCCTCCGCCGCGTACCGCCCGACGGTGGCATCGACCTTGGCCGTTGATTCGAGGCGCTCGACGACCTGCGGGAGCTGGGCCGCCGGAATGGCGCATGTCATTTCAGTGTTGGGCATGCCGGTGCGAACCCTGCTGAGCATGCATCCAACGCTGGCAGCCATGTTGCCGTGTTCCTTAGCGATCGCCACGATATGGCACTGCGGTTTGCCGCCGATCTGAAGATCTGGATATGCGTCCGAGAGGATCATCAGAGATCTCGGGTTCAGCCGGAGCAGGACCACATCTGGATCTACCGGCGTCTGCGCGAGCGGCCCATAGGTGATGTTGCCCGGCCGGGTGGTGACGGCAGGAACCCCGGACATGGTGGGGCCGTCAACCCATCCGCTGGACATCAGCGTGGCGACGTCCTGTCTGTCAGCTACTTCGCTCAGGCTCTTGAATCCGTGGGTGACGCTTCCGACGCTGCAGTTCGCGTGATCCTCCGCGGCGGTGTTGAACGTCGCGTCGACGGCTTTCATCCAGAAGACGCACCCAGCAGGCACACGTCCGGTCCGTCCGTCATCGGTGGCGGGGGGCATTGGCTCGGCGAACGAGGCAACTCCCTCGGTCGGCTCGGCAGAGAACGTAATGGCGATTGGCGGCACGGCCAGGTTAAGGGCCTCGGTAAGCCCTTGGTTTAATCTTGCCCAGTGATTACTGGTCATTTCGGGATCTCCCGTCTCCATGGGACCGCCACGGTAGGTAGCGGGACGATCTGCACGTTACGCTTCGGGTGCGTGGGGCGGCAAGGCACGTATTGCCCCGCCAGGGCCGAGAGCCTCCAGGCCGAGGCCACCCTGCGCGGAATCACCGCCCGGCTCGCATGACCCGAGGGCAGATCCGAGCCATCGTGGAGCGCTTCGCTAGCCTCGCTGCATCCGCGGCGCCGACCTAGCCGACAAGGCCGGGATCTGCCACGGGTTAAGTCTTGTGCTCGCCTATGAACCCAGCCACGCAAACCGTTCGCGCCCAAGCGCACCCGAATAACAGCAATCAGGGCTTATTGCTCGTGCCCGGGAGCGAATCGAACCAATTGCCTATTCTGGCGTTCTATCAGCTGAGTTCGCTCTTGGCGGCCTTATCAAGACCGGATGTAACCCCTGCCGTATAGTGCTCGACCCGTTCTGCGGTACCGGCAGCACCGTCTGCAGCAGTGGCACCACCGGCATTGCTGACGACCGGGGGAGTCGGCGAAGTTCTGGCTGACGGTGCCGTAGTCCGCGGCGCCGCGGATGTGAGCAACGTGCGTTGTGACGGGCTGACGGCCCACCCGACGCGATCAGCCTCGTCGGGCACAAGCCACGGTGCAGTTGTGCGTGGTGCACCTGCAGTCCGTGGTCACTCGGTAGTGAGGATCTCAGCCACTTCGCCGGGCGATCCCTCCGCCACCAGGCACCCGGCCCGGAGCAACAAGACCCGGTCAGCTGCCAGCAGAACGCGGGGATCATGAGAGGCCAGGATCACGCCACCGCCGCGTAGGCTGACCTCCCGCAATGCCTCGATTACGACGGTCGCCGCCTCGTGGTCCATCTCGGCTGTGGGCTCGTCGGCGAGGACGATGACGGGATCAGGTGCGAGCGCCCGGGCTACCGCGACTCGTTGCTGCTGGCCGAGTGAGAGCTCGAACAGGCGATGTTCCGCCCGGTCCTCTAGGCCAACACGGCGCAGCCACCTTTCCGCAGCCGCGGCTGCGGAATCCGGGCCGGTTCGGGAGATGAGGAGCGGCAGGTAGACGTTCTCGCGCGCGGTCAGAGCCGGGAACAGGCCAAGGGACTGGAACACCACGCCGAACTCGCGCGCCCTTATGCGCGCCACCTCGGTTGTGGACAGATCGGCAAGCGACCGCCCGTGCCACATCACGACTCCGCTGTCAGGTGGTTCGAAACCTCCGGCGAGGCCGAGCAAGGTGCTCTTTCCTGAGCCTGACGGCCCCATGACGACCACTAGCTCGCCCGGCGCGAGCTGAAGCGAGACGTCTCGCAGGGCGACCGTGCTCGTCCCCCCGTGGCCATACGTGCGGTGGACATGCTCGGCAGCAACCAAAGGTGCCTCACGCGTCCGGCGGCGGCGGTCGGGGGGTGGGGCAGCATTTGGGGTTGCGCTTATCGGGGCTGCGGGGGTGCGCGATCGAGCCGCCGTTGCGGCTCGTCCGGCCGATGCTCCTGGCTGGGATCCGATCGTCTCCTGGAAACGCCGGATCCTGACCTCGTCTCCCTCCAGCTCTACTTCGAGCTCGGATGAGGCCTGCCCAAGCAGCGACGCCGCGGCCTGCGGCAGGACGATATGCCCTGATGAGTCCAGGCTTGCCCGCCCGCCCGGACCCCTCACCCTGCCGTCGATCAGGCGGAACGTGATATCAGCCTGGGAGGCCGCGACGAGGTCGTGGGTGGCCATGACGACTGTCGCCCCGAGCCCGGCGCATGCTGCTCGGAGCGCCTGGACCACCTGGTCCGCGCCTTCGGCGTCGATCTCCGCGGTTGGCTCATCGGCGAGCACGACGGCCGGCTTGTGCGCCAGGGCGACGACGAGGCCTGCCCGCTGCTGCTCACCGCCGGAGAGCATCGCGGGAAGGTGGTTCGCCCGCTGCGCCAATCCCATGAGCTCGAGCAGGCCGGCGGCTCTCCGGCGACGATTCGCACCCGGCCTAACGCCGGCGAGCAGCAGTGGAAGCTCTGCGTTCTGGGCGACAGTGAGGTAGGGGATCAGGTTCTTGGTCGTCCCCTGCCACAGGAAGCCGACCGTCCTTCTTCGGTATGCCGATAGTCCGGCGGTGTCGAGCTGGGAGAGATCCTTGCCCCCCACCGCCACTAGGCCGGCCGTGGCCGTGTCGGCGCCGCCGATCAGGTTCAGGATTGTGGACTTGCCCGCGCCGCTCGGCCCCACGATCGCCGCGAACTCACCCCGTGCGATCTCCAGCGAGACGCCCCCCAGCGCCGCGATGCCCACATCTCCCACTCGGTGGACCTTGTAGACCCGGTCCAGCCGGATGAAAGAAGAGCTGTCTCCGTCAGTCTGCACGGACCGTCCGGCGGGGCGGGCGTGCCCGTAATGACGCTCTCCGTCGGTGCTCATTCGGGCTCGCCTCGCAGGATTGCCACGGGTGAGAGGCGGCGGATTCTCGTGGCGGCGACCAGGAGCGTGCCAGCCAGTGAAGCAACGGCGATCATTGAGGCGGCCGCGATCGCCGGCCAGTCGACCAGGAGACCTGTGGCCGCAGGTCCACCTGCGGGTGCGGTCAGGTAGGAGCGCGTGACGGCCAGCAAGCCAAATCCCACCCCGATTCCGACTGCCGCGGCGCAGAGGACGATGGCGCCGTATTCGAATGCGAGCGTCGAAACCACGTTCCTGGGCTTGGCGCCTAGTGCCTCAAAGGATGCCGCCTCGTACTCGTAACGGCGCCCTCCGAAGTACGCCGACAGAACGAGTGCGAGCATCGCGAGTGCCATGCCCGCGATTGCCGCGGCGAACTCGATGCCGATCGCGAGGTTCTCCTGATGCGACGCGAGTTGGGCCTCAATTTCCGCCGCACTGGAGACCGCGGTGACCTGGAGCCCGGCGCGCCTCGTCCAAGCATCTGGGCTCGGGGCTCCCATCGACAGCACTACGAACACGCCACCTCCGGGTGGCTGAAGTGCCTGCTGGAAGCGCTCGATGAGAGCCCGCACGGGCATCACGGCGAAGGGAAGCCCCCGCTCCGTGGCGGCGGGGAAGGCGTTCATCGTCCCCGCTACCCGGACCGGAAGGACGAGGGAGCCGACCTGAAGGGTCGCTTGCCTGAGGGCGCGGCCTCGCCCGACTCCGCCGATCAACACCGGCACGGCCGCAGACGCAGGAGCGATCCCTGCGAGCGGTCCGCCGCTGGACACCGAGAGCGCCGCCTGAAGCCCCCCGGCCCTAAGAGGCGTGACGCCGACGGTAGCTCCACCGGCTTGCAGGCCGCGCCAGGCCGAGATGTTAACGGCCCGCGTGGCGTCGGCTCCCAGCAGGACAAGGTGCTCGAAGGCAAGACGAACCCTGGGCTGACGAAACAGGGGCGCCACCGCCTGCGGCGAGCCGCTGACCATGATGGAAAGGAGCCGAGATGCACCTTCGATGCGCGCCCGGTACGTTACGGTTCCGGGCCGCAGCACGCCGAGAGCGCGTTGAAAGAAGATGTCGTTCGGCGACGAGAGCACAGCCCACAGGCGCAAGCCCGGCCCGCCCGAGGCGCTCACCCGAAGCTGCAGGGTCTGCGCGCCCGTCGGCAGGGCCATCCCGATTGGCGGAGCTGAGAGCCGGGACAGCAAAGACGGCAGGGGCAGGCTCGCGTCCCGGGCCTGCCACCATCCAGCTCCCGCGTAGGACGCTGGATCGACACCAATTACCGTCGCCAACTGCAGGGCGGACGCCGATGAGGCTGCGGCCGTTCCGTAGAAGGCCAAGGTGGCTCTGGAACCGAGCCTGTTCGCAGAGGCCATGCCCTGGGCCGGCCAGGCGACGGACAGGTTCCAGTCGGCTCCGACCTGCACCCGCGCCGCGTCCTGGTTGCGGCTCAGCTCGGTCGTCCGGAGGGAGGTTGCGAAGGAGAACAGGGCCGCCGACAGGACCAGCAGCAGCGCGAGCCAAGCGGTCGAGCCCGACCGCGACAGCCTGCGCAACGCCAGGTAGGCAGAAGGCTCACGAACCTTGTTTGTCACCCGGTCGAGCCTTCTTGCGCCGGCGATCAAGAGGCGCGCGGCAAGCGCCGCGAATCCGAGCAGGAGCAGCGTCGGAGCGCCAACCGCGAACGGATCGAGCCCGGTTCCCGGGCCGCCAAGATGGTGGCGATGCAGCTCCGTCAGCGCTGCGGCGCCCAACAGCAGGGGCACGAGCTCGTACGGGAGCCGTGCCCAGATGCCGCGCTTGCCCCTGGAGAGCCGTTGGCGCTCCTGGATCACCGTGTGGCGAAGCCGGGGGAGCGATACCACCACCAGGGCCAGGGCACCAAGAATCACGCCGCCAAGTGCGACCTGGACGGCTGCCGCGTCGAGGCCGATCGGAAACGGCGTTCCCGGCAGCGCCGGGCCATGGGCAGCACGTGCAACGAGTGCCAGCCCTAGGGCTGCCAGGAGCGAAACAGGCAAGGCCGCGATAGCGGCGATGGCCGCCTCCGCTGCCTGCATCGCCGCAAGCTCGCCCGTGCGGGCCCCCCGTGTTGTCAGGACCGCCAGCTCGAACGACTGACGTTCAAGCTTCAGCAAGCCGATGCCGAGCAGCACGCCCAAGCCCACAAGGGCGACCTCTCCCACGATCACGTAGATCGGCGCCAGCCCTGCGGTGACCGCCCGCTCGGCTCCAGGGATCAGCGACGCCAGGTCGGACACGACGGTTGTTCCGCCGAGGGTTGCGCGTACCTGTGCGCTCGACTGCTCCTCCCGCGGTACGAGAGCCCTCAGATCGGCGACAGTAAGCCCGGTGAATGAAGGCTCGGCGTCCCATTCGATGGCAACGTCGGATGTTTGTCCGAACGAACGCGTGAGCGCAGCGAATCCAGTGCGCGTTGTCAGCAAGGGCTCGTGCGATGGGTCGGAGAGCAGCCGATGATCCGCATAGACGAGAGGATCCTTACCTCGCGCCGGCCAATAGATGCCGCTGACAGTGGCATGGGTGATCGCATTTTGGCTGAGGGATATGCGAGACCCCGGGGCGAGCCCTAGGGCCGCGGCCAGCGACTGAGGAACGAGAACCTCGTCCGGCTTGGATGGGTCCCGGCCCTCGACTAGCGGCAGCTTCCGGAACAGGCCGTCGCGGTAGGCAATTGGAGCTTCGGCCGACCGGTGGCCGAGCGAGACGATGGAGTTTCCGGACTCCTCCTGCAGCGTCCATTGCGAGATGTGCAGCGGTGCGAGCCCGGAGCGAACCAGCCGGGAGGCATCCAGCAGATCGAAGCCCGGCCAGGTCAGCAGGCTCACGAACGTGTCTTTGGTGAGCGGATTCGCGCTGCGCATGGACGCGTACACGATCGCCTGCTCGGCGCCCGCTGCGTAGATCGGACCAGCCGCCAGCACTCCAACGGAGAAGGCCAGCGCACAGACCGTGGCCGCCGTGAGGAAGCGCTGCGCGATAGCGCGCCTTACCGCCAGCCCCAGATGGCCCACCTCGAAAGTATCGTCTTCAGGGCTGATAGAGCGCCAGCGGCCCAAGCCCCTGGGTCATCGCCGTGGCTGCACAGCCCGGTGTACCAGGAGACACTGCAGGCGCAGCGGCGCCGCGTCCTGCGCGCTTCCCGGCCCTCATGACCGCTGCGGCGCAGGGTAAGGACGGGTATGAGAGCTGGGAGCCAGTTTGGGGAGCCACCGTGTTCAGTTTGCCTCAGACCATGCCGGACTGTCCCGGAGTGTTGATGCAGGTGGGCGGCTCCCCGTTCGACTGTGCCGGACTGGGATCGACCGATCTGATGC
>DASTDD010000194.1:0-16790 GCA_035710545.1 Steroidobacteraceae bacterium | reverse complement strand
CGCCACCAGCCGCTCGGGGGTCCCGGCATCCCACCATTCGCCCCGATGCAACTCGTCCCTGAGCTGCCCGGTCGCAATCGCCCGCCGCAGCAACGGCGCGAGCGGAAACTTGCCGGCCGTGCAGCCAGCGAAGAACTCCGGTCGGTATACGCCGATTCCCGTGTACGTCAGACGGTCGTACTCTCGCTCGACCACCCGCTCGCCCTCCAGCGCGAAATCTCCGCGCGGATGCTGTGGAGGGTTTGGCACGAAGACTATTCGCGCCGTGCCTGCCGCGGCAGTGCCGGATTCCGCACGCGCGGCCAGGGCTGCGAAGTCGATGTCAGTCCAGGTGTCGCCGTTGACCACGAGGAAGGGCCCCGGACCGAGAAGCGGCAGCGCCTTGAAGATTCCACCGCCCACCTCCAGAGCGGTCGGCCCCTCGTCGCTGTAGCGAATATCCACGCCATAGCGGGCACCGTCCCCGAGTGCCGCTCGAATACACTCGCCCAGCCAGGACAGGTTGATCACGATGTCGCGGAAACCGCCGCGCGCGAGCGCCTCCAGATGCCATTCGATCAGCGGCCTGCCGCCAACCGGCACCATCGGCTTGGGCGTCGTGTCCGTGATCGGACGGAGTCGCTCCCCGCGGCCGGCCGCGAGCACCATGGCTCTCATGAGGTTGAGGCGGCGGACGTCGAGGCGGCGCGCCTGCCCGGCTCGGTCGCCCGCGCATTCGCGCGCGGGAGCTGCGGAGCCAGCCGCAACTCCAGCAGCTGCGACAGCTCGGCAAGCTCGGGATAGCGCCGGCACGTATCGCGGACGTACTCGAGCGTGAGCGGCAGATCGCGCAGATACCCAGGCTTGCCGTCCCGGTACCAGAGGCGCGCGAAGATGCCGAGCACCTTGATGTGTCGCTGCACGCCGATCAGATCGAACCAGCGCAGAAACTGCCGATCGTCCGCACCGGCATGGCCGCCACGTGAGCGCAGCAGTGCCCGATAGCCCGCCACCCAGCGCTCGACCCGCTCGCGCGGCCAGCCGATGTAGCAATCCTTGAGAAGCGAGACCAGGTCATAACCGATCGGGCCGCGCAGCGCATCCTGGAAATCGATTACGCCCGGATTGCGCTCGCTCAGCACCATCAGGTTGCGAGAATGATAATCGCGATGCACGAACACCGTCGGCTGCGCGAGCGCCTCGACGATCAGAAACTCGAATGCCGCCGCGAGCACCGCGTTTTCCGTGTCAGTCAGTTCCAACTGCAGGTGCCGCCGGCAGAACCACTCAGGCATCAAGGCAAGCTCGCGCGCAAGCGCCCCCCGATCATAAGGACCCAGCACCCCGGCAGCCGCCTGGCCCAGCGTCTGGATCGCCGCCAGCGCGGCGAGCGCATCGCCGTAGAGAGACTCCGGATCGTCTCCCGCATCGAGCCGCTGCAGATACTGCACGCTGCCCAGATCCTCCAGCAGCAGCAACCCCCTCGCGGCGTCCGCCTCGTGCACGTGGGGGACATGTACTCCGATGCCCTCGAGCAGCCCCGTGACCTTCAAATACGGCTGCACGTCCTCCTTGTCCGGAGGAGCGTCCATGACGATCAGCGTCTCATTGCCGCGGAAAGCACGGAAGTAGCGACGGAAGCTCGCGTCACTCGAGGCGGGCTCGATCCGCTCCGGACGCCAGTGGAGCTCATTCGACAACCATCGCTCGAGCAGCGCGAGCCGGATGTCATTGTGATGCATGAGACGAAGGCGTTTTCGCACCCGCGGTGCAGGAGCGGGCCAGTATAATGCCGCCCCTCATGCTGCGCTGGCGACTTCCTCACACTGCAATCCTGTCGCTGGGCACGCTCGCCTCCAGCGCGTGGGCGGCGGACCCTCCGCCGTGCGCGACACAGGTTTCCGCGGAAGCACCGACGGCGCCTGGTCCGGATGCCACGCAGCCGGCCACGCAATCCGGCGGCGCGAAGGGCAAGCTCGCCCTGAAGGAGCGCAAGCCGGGCATCGAGGAGGGGCCGATCGACATCACCGCCGACCGGGCGACGGGCACCGGCGGCAAGGCGGCACTGCAGGGAAATGTCGTGGTCCGGCAGGGCGACCGGGAGATCCGCACGCAGCAGGCCGACTTCGACCGCAACACCAACGCGGTGAAAACCGAGGGTGCCGTCGAATACCAGGACCCGGTCGTGCACGTGACCGGCGAAGGGGGCGACTACTCTCCCACCGAGGGCGCCGACTTCCGCTCCGCGCAGTTCGACCTGCGCCAGCGCGCGGCGCGCGGCTCCGCGGCGACGATGCGCCTGACGCCTCAGGGCGTCATCGATCTGAAGGGCGTGAAGTTCACCACCTGTCCGAAGAACGATGAAGCCTGGAGCCTGCACGCGGACCGTGTGACCCTCGACACGCGCAGCCGGATCGGCGAGGCGCGCGACGCGCGTGTTGATTTCGAGGGTGTGCCCATAATGTACCTGCCGTGGCTCTCCTTTCCGCTCGGCAACGAGCGCAAGAGCGGCTTCCTCTTTCCGACCATCGGCAGCAGCTCCCGCAGCGGCGCCGAGCTCGCCGTCCCCTACTACTGGAACATCGCACCCAACGCCGACTTCACCTTCGAGCCCATGTACTACTCGCGCCGGGGCGCCGACCTCGGCGGCGACCTGCGCTTCCTGGAGCCCAAAGATCACGGCGAGCTGACGTGGAACTACCTGCCGTACGATGACGTCGCGCACGCGGGCCGCAGTCGCGTCAAGCTGACCAACGTGATGGATCTGCCGGATGAGTTCCGCTTCTCGATCGATGCGGAGAACGTCAGCGACACCACCTACTTCGAGGACTTCGCACAGGGACCGGAGGGCACGAGCACCGCCTTCGTTCAGCAGCAGGCGGCGGTGACCTATCGCGACGAGCACTGGAACATCGACGCCCAGATGCAGCACTACCAGACCATCGATACCACGCTGATCAATCCCGCCCTCGGCGGCTCCCCGCTCGACAAGCCCTATGCGCGCCTGCCGCGCATCGCGGTCAGCTCCGACTTCGCCCTGGGGCCGGCGCAGATTTTCCGCTACGGCTTCGAGTCGGAGCTGGTCAACTTCGACCGCTCGATCAACTTCGACCGCGCCGGCAGCTGCCAGCCGGTCGTGGCGGGTGTCAACCCGTGTGTGACCGGCTGGCGCATGGACCTCATGCCGCAGGCCTTGCTCGACTTCGGGTCGCCCGGCTGGTTCGTGCGGCCCGGCATCGCCTGGCGGGCCACCCAGTACGAGCTCGACAACACCGACCCAGGGGAGGATCGCTCGCCGGTTCGAACCCTCCCGATCGCAAGCTTCGACGCCGGGCTCATGTTCGAGCGAGAGGCCGGCTCGCATGATCAGCGGCGTGTGACCCTCGAGCCGCGGCTGCTGTACCTGTACGCTCCCTATCGCAACCAGGATCAGCTGCCCCTGTTCGACACTGCGGTGCCGGATCTCGATCCCGTCGAGCTGTTCCGCAACAACCGCTACGTGGGGGCCGATCGCGTCGGGGATGCGAACCAGGTGAGCCTGGGGGTCACCAGCCGCCTGCTGAATGCCTTCAACGGCCAGCAGTTCCTCTCGGCCACGTTCGGGCAGATCTACTACTTCACGAATCCGCGGGTGGTCATTCCGGGGGAGGAAGTCCGCACGGACCACCGCTCCGATTTCGTGGCCCAGCTGGCACTCACGGCCTTCCAGGACTGGAGCGCGGACCTCGGCCTGCAGTGGGATCCCCAGACCCAGCGCAGCGAGCGCTCGCAGGTGAATATCCAGTACAAGCCCACCCCGCAGTCGATCATCAATGTCGGCTACCGCTACCAGCGTGACGTCCTCGACCAGGCGGAGATCTCCGGGGCCTGGCCCATCAGCCACTCCTGGAACGTCTTCGTGCGGGGGGTCTATTCCATCAAGGACGGCGAGGCGCTGGAGCGATTCGCCGGCTTCGAGTACCGTGCGTGCTGCTGGCGGGCGCGCTTCGGGGCCCGCCGCTTCATCAGCTCGCATCCAGTGGCCCCGGCGACCACCGGCTCCCAGGACACCGGGGTCTGGCTGCAACTGGAACTCGCGGGTCTGGCGAGTGTCGGATCGGCGTCCGATGCCTTCTTGACGGAAGCCATCCGGGGCTATACACCCCCGGAAAGCGCCACCCAAAGATTCCGGAGCCCCTGAGCTCCGAACGACAAGGACCATTCATGAGGCTTATTCCGACCCTGGTTGCAGCGGCTCTCGTCCTGGGCGCTCAGATATTCGCCCTGCGGGAAGCGGGGGTTGCGCATGCCCAGACCCGCGAGCTGGCCACCAAGGGCGTGCTCCTGGATCGGGTCGTGGCCGTGGTGAACGATGGCGTGGTGCTCGACAGCGAGCTCAGCGATCAGGTGGCGGCCGTGAGCGAGCGCCTGAAGGCGCAGAAGCTCGAGCTGCCGCCGGAGAACGTCCTCAGACAGCAAGTGCTCGAGCGGCTGGTGCTGCAGGAAATCCAGACCCAGCGCGCCGCCCACGCCGGACTCAAGGTGCCGGACGATGCGCTCAACAACGCGCTGACTGAGGTCGCCCAGCGGAACAACATCCCGTTGTCCCAGCTCCCCGAGGCGCTCGCACAGCAGGGCATCGACTACGCTTCTTACCGCGAGGAGATGCGCAAGGAGCTGACGCTCGGCCTGCTACGCCAGCGCGATGTGCTCCAGCGCATCAGTGTCACGCCGCGCGAGATCGATCAGTTCCTGACCAAGCAGGCCAGCGCCCCGTCGGAGGAAAACGAATACAACGTCTCGCACATCCTCATCGCCGTGGGACAGACCGCGACTCCCGAGCAGCTCGAGCAGGCCTCCAAGCGCGCCGATGAGGTCTACCAGAGAGCCAAGGGCGGTGAGGATTTCGCCAAGCTCGCCATCGCCTACTCCAACAGCCAGACGGCGCTGGATGGCGGGGCGCTCGGGTGGCGCAAGGGCACCGAGCTGCCGACCTTCCTGACGGACATCATTGTCAAGCTCAAGCCTGGCGAGGTCAGCCAACCGCTGCGCACCCCCAGCGGCTTTCACATCGTGAAAGTCAACGACATCCGGAACGAAGAGAAGAAGGCCATCGTGGACCAGGTGCATGTCCGCCACATCCTCATGAAGACGAATGAGCTCGCGGACGACGCCACGGTACGCCAGAAGCTCGAGCAGATCCGCCAGCGCGTCCTCAAGGGGGAGGATTTCGGCGCCGTCGCCTCGATCACCTCGGAGGATCCGGGCTCGGCGGCCCAGGGTGGGGACCTGGGCTGGACCAGCCCCGGCACCTTCGTTCCGGAATTCGAGGCGGTGGTCAGCAAGCTCAAGGATGGCGAGATCAGCGAGCCGTTTCACACGCAATATGGCTGGCATATCGCCCAGCTGCTCGGGCACCGCCAGTTCGACAACACCGACGACCTCAAGCGGCATCAGGCCATGGAAGCGATCCGCGCCAGCAAGGCGGACGAAGAGACCGAGCTGTGGCTGCGGCGGTTGAGGGACGAAGCGTACGTAGAGACGAAGCTGTAGCGCGCCGCGCGCGGAGGATCGTTGCAACCTGCGCGCATCGTGTTGACTTCGGGTGAGCCGGCCGGCATCGGGCCGGAGTTGTGCCTGGCCGTGGCGCGCCGCAGCTTTCCCTGCGAGTTGGTCTGCCTGGCTGACCGGGAGCTGCTGGCCTCGAGAGCGGCCCATCTGGGGTGGCCGGTCAGGCTGCATCCATACGATCCGCACGCCTCCCGGCCGCATCAGCCGGACACACTGTCAGTCCTGCATCATCCGCTCGCGGTCACGAGCGTCCCCGGGCGGCTCGACAAGCGCAACTCGCGCTATGTGCTGAGTCTGCTCGATCGCGCCGTCGACGGCGTCGTCCGCGGCGAGTTTGCGGCCATGACGACCGCGCCGGTCCACAAGGGCATCATCAATGATGCCGGCATCCCCTTCACGGGTCACACCGAGTATCTCGCCGAGCGTACCCACGCAATCCGGCCGGTCATGCTGCTCGCTGCCGATAGCCTGCGCGTTGCGCTGGCGACCACTCACCTGCCGTTGAAGGAGGTCAGTGCGGCCATCACGGTTGAGTCGCTGTGTGCCATCACCGAGATCCTGGCGGCGGACCTCGGCAAGTGGTGGGGCATCAAGTCACCGCGCATCGGTGTCTGTGGCCTGAATCCGCATGCGGGCGAAGGCGGTTATCTCGGTGACGAGGAGATCAGGGTGATTGCGCCCGCGATCAAACAACTGCGCGACCGCGGCATTCAGGTGAGCGGACCGCTGCCAGCCGACACCGCGTTTGTCCCGGGTGTGCTGGCCGGGCTCGATGCGGTGCTCGCCATGTACCACGACCAGGGCCTGCCCGTGATCAAGCACGCGGGATTCGACAAGACGGTGAATGTCACGTTGGGTCTGCCGATTCTGCGCACCTCGGTGGACCACGGCACCGCGCTTGACCTTGCAGGAACCGGAAGGGCGGACCCGGGGAGCCTCGCCGCGGCCCTCGGGCTCGCCACCGAGATCATCGCCCGAAGCCGCTGATGCCCGTTTCCGCAGCCTCCAGGCGGCCACCTCGCCGCAAGCGCTTCGGACAGCACTTCCTGCACGATCCGGCGGTGATCGCCCGCATCGTGGCAGCGGTGCATCCCGGCCCGGACGATCGTCTGGTGGAGATCGGCCCCGGCCGCGGCACGCTCACGCGGAGCCTGCTCGCTGCCCCGTGCGCAACCCTGGATGCCATCGAGATCGACCGCGACCTCCTGGCGCTGCTGCGCGCCGAGCTCGGCAGCGAGCCGCGGCTGACGCTGCACGAGGGGGATGCGCTGCGATTCGACTTCGGCGCCTTGTCGCGCGAGCGCGGCAGCCGGCTGCGCGTCGTGGGCAACCTTCCCTATAACATCTCCACGCCCCTGCTGTTCCACCTGCTCGAAAACACGGGCGCAATCCTCGACCTCCACATCATGCTTCAACGCGAGGTGGTCGCGCGCCTCGCAGCCCGCCCCGGCGAGCCCGACTACGGACGGCTCACCGTGATGCTTGCGCCATGGGTCGATGTGGTGCCGCTGTTCGAGGTTGGGCCCGGAGCGTTCCAGCCCCCGCCGGCGGTGTGGTCGGCGGTTGTCCGACTCTCGGTGCGCAGCGTGCGCGCCTTTTCGCCAGGCCCCCATTTCGGGGAAGTGGTGGCCGCGGCCTTCAGCCACCGCCGCAAGACTCTGCGCAACGCCCTGCGGGGACTCCTCGGCGCCGCCGAGATCGAAGCGGCGGGCATCGACCCCGGCGCACGTCCGGGCACGCTGCCCCCCGAGGCTTTCAATGCGCTGGCGCAGAAGATTGTAAGATCCCGCCTGGAAAACGAAGTCGACCTGCGCTGAATGAAGGGTCATACCATGTCCGACTATCGTCGCATCCTGCTCGTGGTCGATCTCACCGAGGACAGCATGCTGATCGGTCGGCGCGCACGGGCGCTCGCCGCCGCCGTGGGAGCCGAGGTGGAGCTGCTGCACGTCGTGGAGTTCGTGCCCGTGGAGCCGATGGGGGAGACCCTCATGCCCTCCGTGCAGATCGAAGATGAGCTGCTCGACCGCGCCCGGCAACGCCTCGCCGTGCTCGGCAACGAGCTCGGCGTGCCGCCGGCGGCCTGCCGGGTCGAGTCCGGCAATGTCAAAGCCGAAATCGTGCGCATCGCGCGCGAACGCCACGCGGATCTGATCGTGCTGGGCAGTCGGGAGCGGCACGGGCTCTCGATACTGGTGAACTTCACGGAAGACACGGTGCTGCACGCGGCGCCGTGCGACGTGCTCGCCGTCCGGGTCGGTCGGCCCTGAGTCCGGACGGCGCTGCCATGGATCTCAACTCTCATCCGATCCGCATCGACGTGCAGACGGCCTACCTCGTCGAGCAGTCCGATCCGGGCGAGCGGCGTTACGTGTTTTCCTACACGATCACGATCCGCAACGAGGGATCGGTGCCCGCCAAGCTGCTGACCCGGCACTGGGTGATCACCGATGCGAACGGCAAGGTGCAGGAGGTCCGCGGCGATGGCGTGGTTGGCGAGCAGCCGCACCTGAAGCCCGGCCAGGGATTCCGGTACTCCAGCGGTGCCGTGCTGGAAACCCCCGTCGGGGTCATGCAGGGCAGCTACCAGATGGAGACGGACGAAGGCACGAGGTTCGATGCGCCCATCGCTGCTTTCCGGCTCGCCATGCCGGGGATCCTGCAGTGACGCGCTACGCCATCGGCGACATTCAGGGCTGTCATGACGAGTTGCTCGCGCTGCTCGGGCGCGTGAGGTTTCGCGCCGATCGCGATCAGCTCTGGTTCGTCGGCGACCTGGTGAATCGCGGGCCACGCTCGCTCGATGTGCTGCGCTACGTGCGCGACCTGGGGGACAACGCGATCGTCGTTCTCGGCAACCATGACCTGCATCTGCTCGCGCTGGCGCATGGCGACCGCCGCAAGCGCCGTTCGGACACCCTGGACGAGATCCTGTCCGCGCCCGATCGCGAGGCGCTGCTCGAATGGCTCATCTCGCGCCCGCTGGCTCACGTGCAGGCGCACGGGAACGCTCGCGAGGCCGACCTCATGGTGCACGCCGGAGTCGTCCCGCAATGGACGGTGGACAAGACACTTGCGCTCGCACTCGAAGTGCAAGCGAGCCTGCGCGCCGACCCGCATTCGCTGTTTGATCACATGTACGGCGACGAGCCCGACCGCTGGACGGAAGAGCTGGCCGGAGCTGAGCGCCT
Organism: Steroidobacteraceae bacterium; assembly: GCA_035710545.1. Taxonomy (GTDB): domain Bacteria; phylum Pseudomonadota; class Gammaproteobacteria; order Steroidobacterales; family Steroidobacteraceae; genus 13-2-20CM-66-19. The sequence continues at coordinate 8,070 of DASTDD010000194.1, read as the reverse complement.
GCGCTTCACGATCAACGTTCTGACCCGGTTGCGGGTGTGCACGAGCGAGGGCCGCGTGGACCTGAAGCTCAAAGGCAAGCCGCCGCCCGCGGATTCGCCGTTTCGCCCATGGTTCGAGGTGCCCGGCCGTCTTACGCGACCCGCGCGCGTTATCTTCGGCCATTGGTCGGCACTGGGTTTCGTACAGCGCAGCGGCGTCGTGGGCCTGGATTCGGGCTGCGTCTGGGGCGGCTCGCTGACCGCTTTCAACCTCGACGCGGAGCACCGCCCGGTGATGCTTCCGTGCCGCGAGTATCAGTCACCCGACGAGTGATCGGGCACCGCGCCAATGGCTCACTGCGCAGCGGCGACCGTCGAACCCCATGTGACCGTCATTTCCGGCGACTTCATGACGAATGCTCCGGGCGGGAGCTCGAGATCGATCGGCTGAGCTCCCGCGGGCGTGATCGGCAGCACCACGCGTTGCCTGGCTCGAACCTCGAGCGCCCCGAACTGGCCGGGCATCACGCGGAAAGCAATCCGCACCGGCCAGAGCGTGTGCGCGCGCGGCTTCATGATTACCTGCCCGCTAGAGCCCGCTGGCTGCAGATCGACGACCAGCGTGTTTCCTTTCCAGTACTGAGGCAGGTTCACCTCCGCGCCACCACCCGCGGAGCTCACGTCCAGCTCGTGCACGGCCTGAGGAGTTTGAGCCTGCCGGTGCTGCCAGGGCCAGTGCGGTCGCGGCAGGTGGCTGCAGCCGCAGACGAGCGTCAACAAGGCTCCCGCGAGGAAGGCCGCAACGGCGAGGCTCGCCGGACGATCGGGTCGGCCCACGAAATCTCGCGTCATGTGCGGCGCTCCTCACGTGGCCCCGCCCCGGGGCCCCTGCAGCGGAAATGGCGCATCTTAACGCCAGGCCCGCGCTCACACCTGCGCAAAGCACGATTTCGTGAGGCAGGTTTTCAGCGCGTAACATAGGGGTGTAGCCAATCGAGGACATGGCATGTCACCTCTTCAGGCGTTCAGTTTGCGGCGCTGGATCGACGAGAACCGCGCCACCTTGCGACCCCCGGTGGGTAACAAGCGAGTCTTCCGTGACGGCGACTTCGTGATCATGGTCGTGGGCGGGCCGAACGCCCGCAAGGACTTTCACGTCGACCCGGGCGAGGAGTTCTTCTATCAGCTCGAGGGCGACATCGTGCTCAAGACGATGCAGGAGGGCCGCGCGGTGGATGTGCCGATCCGCGAGGGGGAGATTCTCCTGCTGCCCGCGCTGGTGCCGCACTCGCCGCAACGGGGCGAGGCAACCGTGGGGCTGGTCGTCGAGCGCCGCCGCCGCCCCGGCGAGCTGGATGGCTTCCAGTGGTACTGCGAGCGCTGCGGCGAGCTGCTGCATCAGGAATTCCTCGAGGTGACCGACATCGAGAAACTCGCTCCGGTGTTTGCGCGCTTCTATGCCAGTCGCGAGCGGCGCACCTGCTCGAACTGCGGCACCGTTCTGGAGCGCGCCGATTGAGGGCGAGGATCGAGCGGGAGCCTGAGGCCCTCACCATCGACCTGTCGCGGCCCCTGGGCATTGCGATCGGGCAGGATTTCTCGGCCCAGCCACGTCATTTCGGAGCGCCCGCAGCGCAGACGCGTCCCTGGTCCGTGGCGGGGTTCTCAGGCTCGGTCGCGCAGGGGGCCAGCTGCAACTGCAACGTTCTGACACTCATCCCCCACTGCAACGGCACCCATACCGAGTGCGTCGGGCATCTGACCAGCGCACCGCTCGATGCGTATCGCCTCATACCGGCCGGTCTGCTGCCGGCCGTGCTGGTGAGCGTCGCGCCCGCCGAAGCGCATCGGACGGATGAGTCGTCGGATCCGGCACCGCAGGCCGGCGACCTGCTGGTCACGGCCCGCGATCTGCAGGAGCGCTGGCCCGGCAGCGTGCCCTTTGAGCCGCGGGCGCTGATTGTGCGAACCCTTCCGAACGACCCGGACAAGAGGCAGCGCGACTACACGGACCTGACAGCGCCCTACCTTTCCCGCGAGGCGGCCTGCTCTCTGGTGGACCGGGGAATCGAGCATCTGGTCGTGGACCTGCCCTCGATCGACCGCGCCCACGATGAGGGCCGGCTGACGGCCCACCGCGTCTTCTTCGGCCTGCCGCCGGGCTCGCACGCTCTGCAGGCTGCCGCGCGATCTGCCGCAACCATCACCGAGCTCGCATTCATTCCCGACACGATCGCCGATGGCGCGTACCTGCTGCAGATCCAGGCACCGGCCATCGGCGGTGATGCCGTGCCGAGCAAGCCGGTACTCTATGCCCTGGAGCGGCCATGACGGGCGAGTCGATCTACCGATGAAACACGAGCCAACACTCAGCTACGCGCGCGCTTGCGATGAGCGCGACCCATTGCGTGGCTTTCGCGAGCGGTTCGCCCTGCCGACTGGCCCGGACGGCACACCGCTGCTTTACCTGTGCGGGCACTCTCTGGGGCTGATGCCCACGGAGGCTCGGCGCATCGTCGAGGAGGAGCTCGATCGCTGGGCTCGCGCGGGAGTCCTGGGTCACGAGGAGGGAACCCGGCCCTGGATCCCCTACCACCGGAATATGGCGGCGGGGCTTGCGTCCCTGTGCGGTGCCCGGCGCGAGGAAGTCGTCGCGATGAATTCGCTGACGGTGAACCTGCACCTGATGCTGGCGAGCTTCTACCGGCCAGCCGGGCGGCGCGTGAAGATTCTCATCGAGTCCGGAGCCTTCTCCTCGGATCGCCATGCCGTCGCCTCGCAACTCGCATGGCATGGTCAGGATCCGCAGGTCTCGCTCATCGAGCTCGCACCACGGCCAGGCGAGGACACACTCTCGCAGGAGGCTTTCGAGGCGTGTCTGGCTGAGCACGGCGGCGAGATTGCCCTCGTGTTGTGGCCGGGTGTTCAGTACCGTACGGGCCAGGCTTTTGACATCGAGAAGATCGTGCGGGCGGCACAGCGCGCCGGCTGCATCGCCGGAATCGATCTCGCCCACGCCATCGGAAACCTGCCGCTGCGGCTGCACGACTGCAGCGTCGATTTTGCGGTCTGGTGCAGCTACAAATACCTGAATGCCGGACCCGGAGCCATTGGCGGATGCTTCATCCACGAGCGCCATCTGCAGTCTGTGCCGGCCGCTCGGCTTCAGGGTTGGTGGGGACATGAGGCGCGGACGCGCTTCCGGATGGAGCCGCAGTTCGTGGCGGAGCCGGGGGCGGCCGCATGGCAGATCAGTAACGCTCCCATCCTGTCCGCTGCGCCGCTCATCGCCTCTCTCGAGGTGTTCGCGGCGGCGGACATCGAGCGCTTGCGGGAAAAGTCGCTGGCCCTGACGGGGTTCCTCGAGCACCTTCTGAGCCCACTTCATCCTGACGTCCGCCTCATCACGCCGCACGATCCGGCAGCCCGAGGATGTCAGCTGTCGATCCGGATCGCGGGGCCAGACCGCCGCGGCCGCCGCGTCCTGGACGCGCTGGCCGCGCGCGGCGTCGTGTGTGACTGGCGCGAGCCCGACACGATCCGCGTCGCGCCCGTGCCGCTCTACAACAGCTACGAGGAGGTATTTCACTTCGGTGAGCGGCTCGCGCAGGTGCTGCGCGAGCATTCCTGATCGGCCGCCAGCGGGCGTTCTCTTGCGCATCTCTCCCGATCAACCCGTGAGTATCGTCGGTGCCGGCCTGGCAGGAGCGCTGCTGACGGTGACGCTCGCGCGCCGTGGATGCGCCGTCAGGTTATATGATCGACGACCCGATCCGCGCAGCACGCAGAGCGAACGCGGCCGCTCGATCAACCTGGCCATGGCTGCGCGGGGCATCCGCGCCCTGGAGCAGGCCGGTGTCATGGACCGGATCCGGCCGCTCCTGATACCGATGCGCGGCCGGATGATCCACGAGCGAACGGGGGGCGTGTCCCTGCAGCCCTACGGTCAGCGAGCGGACGAGGTCATCTACTCGGTGAGCCGCGCAGCACTGAACCGTGTGCTGATCGAAGAAGCGGCCCGTCAGCCGGCTGTCACTCCCCACTTTCGCCACACGTGCCTGGCAGTCGACGCGGCAACCGGTCGCCTGCGCTTTCGCGACGAGATCTCCCGACAGGAATACGAAATACCCAGCGCGCCGACGGTGGCCACCGACGGAGCGGGCTCCGCCGTACGCTCGAGTCTGGCCGCCTCCGGGCGGCTGCAGGTTCGCGAGGACTGGCTCGACCACGATTACAAGGAGCTGACGCTTCCGCCGGTCAACGGCCGGCACGCCCTCGATCCCAACGCGCTGCACATCTGGCCGCGCGGCGGGTTCATGCTGATTGCCCTTCCCAACACCGACGGCAGCTTCACGGCCACGTTGTTTCTCGCGCGCCACGGGCCCAGGAGCTTCGCATCGCTCGCCGGCGCGGAGTCGGTCCTGGCACTCTTCCGGGAGGAGTTTCCCGATGCGCTCGCGCTGATGCCCAGGCTGACGGAGGAGTTTCACGCAAACGCCGTTGGCCAGCTCGCAACGGTGCATGCCACTCCGTGGCACTGGGGAGGGCAACTGTTGCTGCTGGGGGATGCGGCCCACGCGATCGTGCCTTTCCACGGTCAGGGCATGAACGCGGGCTTTGAGGACTGCTTCGTGCTCGACTCCCTGTGGGACGGGTCTCGGGACTGGCCCGCGCTGTTCCGCCAGTTCGAGCAACTGCGTCGCCCCGACACCGAGGCGATCGCGCAGATGGCGCTGGAGAACTACATCGAGATGCGCGACACGGTGCGGGATCCGGGCTTCGTGCGCAGACAAGCCATTGCCCTGGAGCTCGAGCGGAGTTTCCCGGACCGCTTCATTCCCCGCTATTCGATGGTCGCCTTTCATCCGGAGATTGCGTACGCGGAGGCGCTGCGACGCGGGCAGATCCAGGCGCAAATTCTGCTCGAGCTCGATCGGGTCCCCGGCGCCCTCGACGCCGCCCTGGCGCGGAAGCTGATCCACGCGAGTCTGCCGCCGCTGCCTTAGGCGCGGTGTGGCTGTCAGCTTCGCGGACCCGCGCGGTCCAGCGTCACAAACGTCATGCCGTACGCATTGCGTGCATCGGCTTCGAACATGCGCGCCTCGCTTTCGACCCACTGCTCGGTATCGAGGGCGGGGAAGACGGTATCTCCGGCAATGTCCGCGTGCACGCGTGTCAGATAGATCCGGGCCGCCTGCGGCAGGAGCAGCCGGAAGATCTCGGCGCCGCCGATGCCCGCCAGCTCCGGGGCAGCTTGCGTCAGCGACATTGCCTCCCCGATCGAGTGAACGGTCACTGCTCCATCGGTGTGCCACGCAGCGTTGCGTGTCAGCACCAGGTTCGTCCGGCCCGGCAGAGGTTTGCCGATGGACTCGTACGTCCGGCGCCCCATGAGGATGGGCTTGCCGAGCGTCACCGCCTTGAAGTGCTTCAGGTCCTCGGGAAGATGCCATGGCAGCGTGTTGTCGCGTCCGATGACGCCATTGCGCGCCATGGCGACCACCAGTGAGATCCGTGTCTTCAGATCTCCACCGCCGTGTTGAGCACCACCACTCCCTTGAAGGGCATCCGGAAGAATTCCGCCGCCTGCGTGCTGTGACTTTGCATGCGGGCGAACAGGCGCCGTTGCAGGCCTCGCCAGCCCGGCAGCGGACGCGCGCGGACCATGTGTCGCCCGACGAAGAACGAGCTGTCCTCCGAGAACACGCGCAGACCCCGCGTGCGGCACGACTTCAGCGCCTGACTGACATCCGGCGTCTCCATGAAGCCGAAGCGCGCCGTGATCTCGTACACCCCCGGAAGAAGCTCCTCGATCTCCACTCGCCTGACCGGATCCTGGCGGGGCGTATGCGCGATCTCGATGTTGAGGATGATGACCCTCTCGTGCACGACCCTGTTGTGCTCGATGTTACGGATCAGCGCGGAGGGGACGAGGTCGCGGTCACTGGCGAGAAATACTCCGGTGCCGGGCACCCGCTGCGCACCGTCGATGACTTTCGCGAGGTCCTTCTTCGGCACCGCCATCTTGGCCAGGGCCGCGCGCAACTCCATCCGGCCGCTTCGCCAGGTCCAGAACACGAAGAACAGCACCGCGCCGAGCGTCAGCGGGATCCAGCCGCCGGTGCTGAGCTTGGTCATGTTGCCGACCACGAATATCGAGTCCATGGCGGTCAGCGGCACGAACACGGCCGCCACCGACCAGCGCGACCACTGCCACTGCGTGGCTGCGACGAACGCGCCGAGGATGTCGGTGATGAACATGGTGCCCACGACCGCCGCACCGTAGGCGCCCGACAGCGCACTCGAGGAACCGAATCGCACCACGAAAACCACCACTGCCAGGAACAGCAGCATGTTGACGACGGGCACGTAGATCTGACCCTGCTCGAGCGCGGAAGTCTGTAACACGCGGATCCGCGGCAGCAGGTCCAGTTGCACGGCCTGGCGCGCAACCGAGAACGCCCCCGAGATCACCGCTTGAGATGCGATCACGGTTGCCGCTGTTGCCAGCAGTACCATCCATGGCAGCACCGCCGGGGGCACCATCGAATACAGAGTCTGCGGGACGAGTGCGCCGCGCTCGAGCAGCAGCGCGCCCTGGCCGAAGTAGTTGAGCACCAGTGCAGGCCACACGAGCGCGAACCATGCAATCCGCACCGGCGTCTTGCCGAAGTGTCCCATGTCGGCATAGAGCGCCTCTCCACCGGTCAGCGCCAGGAACACCGCGCCGATGATCGCCAGCGAGATGACCGAATGCGTGATCAGAAGCGAGATCCCGTAGCGCGGATCCATTGCCGCGAGCACCGTCGGGTGCCGTGCGATAGCGATCAGGCCCGTGGCCCCGATGACGACGAACCATGTGATCATCACCGGCCCGAAGAGCCTGCCGACACGCGCCGTCCCGCGCTTCTGGATCGCGAACAGCACCGCCAGAACGGCCAGCGTGACTGGCACCACGCCGCGCGTGAAATCCGGATCCAGCAGCTCCAGGCCCTCGACGGCGCTCAGAACCGAGATGGCGGGAGTGATCAGCGCGTCGCAGAAGAAGAACGCCGTGCCCGCCAGCGCGAGCGCTATGACCACCGTCGTCCAGCCGCTGGCCGCCACCAGCTTGCGCTGTGCCAGGGCGAACAGCGCCAGGATGCCGCCCTCCCCGTCATTGTCGGCCCGCATCATCACGGTCACGTATTTGAGCGTGACCGAGAGGAGCAGGCTCCAGAAGATCAGCGACAGCACCCCCAGAATCGCATCGGGCTCGAACCGGCCGATCTCATCCAGCGCCGTCTGGAAGGCGTACAGGGGACTCGTGCCGATGTCTCCATAGACGATCCCGGTCGCCCCGATGACAGCCGGCAGGCTCCAGCGGCGTTCGTTCTGCATGCGCGAGCCGGTGCCTCAAGGGCGCCGGCGGGCCCTCCTGGAGAAGGAGCGGTCGCTCTGCTCGGCCTCGCGGCGCGTGGCTTGGGGTTGCAGCCCGTTGCCGTGCGGCGCGTTGCCTGGCATCGCCTCGCTGTGGGCCGCCCTGCTCCGCTTGTTGCGGCCGGGTGCGGACCCCAACTTGCGCTTGGGAGGCCAGAGCATGGTTCCCCTGCAGGCGGGAAATCCGCAGCGACAGGCGAAAACCTCGTCCACATCATCCGGATCGTCGTCCTCACGCTGGATCTGATAGTCATAGGTCAGTTCGGTGCCGGAGGCGATGGGGACCAGTGCCTCGATGAACACGCGGCCGCCCTCGATGACCGACTCGCAGTTGGGCTCGCAGGAGTGATTGAGAAAGCGCGCCTCGTTGCCGTGCACACCCGCATCGATCACCGTCGCCTCATCCACGATGAACAGGAACGTGTGACTGTCGTTCGCGTCCTTGTACTCGTAACGCCGGTCCGCCTCTTCGTGCGAGACGCGTTCACCAACATATTCGATGATGCGCGTGCCCTTCTCGATTCTGCGCACTGCGAAGGCGCCGAGCCCATGCACGGATGAGCTTCGGACCTCGAGCAGATCGATGCCCTCATGGCGTCCGTCCGCCATGATCAGACCGCCACCGCCGCCTTGATGGCCGGATGATGCTGGTAGTTCACGATCTGGAAATCC
>DASTDD010000193.1:0-11722 GCA_035710545.1 Steroidobacteraceae bacterium | reverse complement strand
GGACTGGCCGCCCGTGCAGCACGCCGTCGCTCAGCCCAATGCCATCGATCGGCACCGCACTCTGGTCAGGCAGAGCCGAGTCTCCCGCCACGAAGCCGCGGCGCTGCGTGGAGACCTGGAAACTGGTCTTGTCGACTTCGTCGAACTGAAAGATCTGCAGCGCCACGCGGGGCACGTCGAAATGGATGAGGCCGTGCTCGGAGCTCACCGCTTGCGAGAGCGAACGCGTGGAATCGATCAGCCAGCGGTCGTAGACGAGGTTGGCGAAGTGCAGCGCCGTGAGATAGCACGCGAGCCCATCGAGGGCGAGCAGGAGCACCAGTACCGAGCCGAGTCGTGCGAGCAGCCTAACCAGCAGGCTGCGATCATTCACCGACGGTCGTCTCCAGCAGGTAGCCGAACCCACGCAGGGTGCGGATCTTCAGACCGTACGGGGTCAGGCGCCGGCGCAGGCGATGGACACAGATTTCTATCGCCGTGTCCGAAGGGGGATTACCCCCGCGGCTCAGCCGGTCGGCGATGGCCTCCTTGCTCACGACGCGGCCGAGGCGGGTGGCGAGTGTCTCCAGAAGGGCCATCTCGCTGGCGGGCAGATCAACAGTGGTCCCACCGAGCGAGACCCGCGGCTCGCCGGGGACGAGAATGAGAGGCCCGACGCGGATCTCGGCTTCCCGGTCGCCGCGATTGCGGCGCAGGAGCGCGCGAACCCGCGCCTCGAGTTCGGGCATCTCGAAGGGCTTGACGAGATAGTCGTCCGCTCCGGCATCCAGTCCCGAGACGCGGTCCTCCAGCGAGTCACGTGCGGTCACGATCAGGATCGGCAGGCCCGAGAGCTGGCGTCGCAGGCTGCGCACGAGGGCCAGCCCACTGACCCCGGGGACCATCAAATCCACGATGGCCAGGTCGTATTCCTTGGACATGAGGGTGTTGGAGGCGATCCGCCCATCCACATGGGCGTCAATCTCATAGCCGGACTGCTGCAGCATGGCGGTCAACGCCTCGCGCAGCTCATGATCATCCTCAACGATCAGCAGACGCATTGGTGTGACGTTCGGCGGCTCGGGAACCGCATTGTAGCCCCTTGTCGGATGAGGCGGACCGAATGCAATGCGCCCCTCACGAGCGTGCCAAGACTCGGGCACTTCGGGCAAACTTGAGCGGATATGCGTCTGCCCGAGCTGCCACCCCTCTCCGCGCTGCGAAGCCGGCTCGTCCCCGGACAGTGGGACGTGCTCGCCTTCCTGATTGTGGTGGTGTTTTTCATCTATCTCGCCGAGGCGGCGCACGGGCTCACCCAGTCCCTGGCGCGCCTGGAGGCGACGCCGATCTCGCTCGCCCCCTCGGCCCTGGTCGGCTACGCCGCGCGCACGGCGCTGCGGATGCTCATCGCCATGGGCGCCTCGCTGGTATTTACCTTCACGTACGCCACCCTGGCGGCCAAGAGCCGCCGGGCGGAGATCGTGCTGGTGCCGCTGCTGGATTTCCTGCAGTCGGTACCCATCCTCAGTTTCTCGATCACGATCCTGTTCTTCCTGCAGCTGACCCCCGGACGGGTGGCCGGCGCGGAGATGGCCGCGATCTTCCTGATCTTCACCAGTCAGGCCTGGAACATGGCCTTCAGCTTCTATCATTCGCTGCGCAGCATCCCCGACGAGCTGGTGGAGGCGGCGCGCAACTTCCAGCTCAACGCCTGGACGCGTTTCTGGCGGCTGGAAGTGCCGTTCGCGATGCCGGCGCTCATCTGGAACATGATGATGTCCATGTCGGGCGGCTGGTTCTTCGTGGTGGCTTCGGAAGCCATCGTCGTCGGCAATACGACCGTGACCTTGCCCGGCGTGGGCTCCTACATCGCGCTCGCCGTCGAGCAGAAAAACCTCGCGGCCATCGGCTGGGCGATCGCTGCCATGTTCGTGGTGATCCTGCTCTACGACCAGTTCCTGTTCCGTCCGCTGATTGCCAGCGCAGACTGGTTCCGCCTCGAGCAGGAGGCCGGCTTCACCTCCAATCGGCCCTGGGCGCTCACCATGATGCGCCGCTCGCGCCTGCTCGGACTGATGGCACGCGCCTTTGCGGCTCTGCTGCGGGCGGGCAGTAAGCCACCCCGTTCGGTGAGCGGCCCACCTCGCCGGGCGGTGCAGCGCCGCTCCCGCTGGGGCGACTATCTCTGGTACGCGGTGCTGGTGCTCATCGGAGCATTGGCGCTCTGGAGAACCCTGCGCTTCGTGCTCGGAGAGGTGCAGCTCGCGGAGATCGGCCACGTCATCGTGCTCGGATGCATCACGCTTCTGCGGGTTGCGGTGTTGATTGCCCTTGCCAGCCTGATCTGGGTGCCCGTGGGCGTGGCGGTCGGCATCCGGCCTCGGGTTGCGAACATCGTCCAGCCGATCGCGCAGTTTCTGGCGGCCTTCCCGACGAATTTGCTGTTTCCGATCGTGGTGTCCGCCATCGTGCTGTTCAGACTGACTCCGGATATCTGGCTGAGCCCGCTCATGATCCTGGGCACGCAGTGGTACATCCTGTTCAATGTGATCGTCGGTGCCTCGGCCATTGCGCCGGAACTGAAGTACGCCAGTCAGAATCTGGGCGTGCGCGGCTGGCTGTGGTGGCGCCGGGTGGCGCTGCCCGCCGTGTTTCCCTTCTACGTGACTGGGGCGATCACCGCTTCGGGCGGGTCCTGGAACGCGAGCATCGCGGCCGAGGTAGCCTCGTGGGGTAGGGAGAAGCTCGTGGCACACGGCCTCGGCGCCTACATTGCCGGAGCGAGCGCGGCAGGCGACTTCCAGCGCAGTGTTCTCGGTACCGTGGTTCTGAGCCTGTTCGTGGTCACTCTGAACCGCCTGTTCTGGCGACCCCTGTATGCCCGGGCGGAGCGCAAGTTCCGCATCAGTTGAAAGGTCCCTAAAAGTTTCGGGCGGAGCATGAACGCCGTGCGCCGTCCGCCTCGCCCTCTGCCGCGCCGTCCGCCGCGCCGTCTGCCGGGAGCCGAGGTCCCCTAACTCTACGCGCACGCAGGTTTCGCGAAATTCGAGATCACGCGCTACGAGCACCTGTCGGGCTGGCGAGGCGTGCACCTCGATTGTCTGGCCGAAAAGGCCTAGCGACTCCGGCGGCGCGACAGCCTTGCGGCTTTGCTGGCGCTGCCATTCGCGCCGCACTTCGGGCAAACTCGACTGCCTGCCCGCGAGCCCGGCACGGAGAGCGCCGTGAATGCCAATCCCGCACTGAACCTCGCACCGCTGCTCGACGTGCAGGGGGTCTGCAAGTCCTTCCGCAAGCCGGATGGGGACGAGCTCGTCGTGCTCGAGAACGTCAACCTGATCCTGCGGCCGGGCGAGATCGTCGGGTTGCTGGGGCGCTCCGGCTCGGGGAAGTCCACGCTGCTGCGCGCGATCGCCGGCCTCGATGAGCCCACCGCCGGGGTTGTCAGCTATCTGGGCGCGCCGGTAGCGGGCCCAGCCTCCGGAATCGCGATGGTGTTCCAGAGCTTCGCACTGTTCCCGTGGCTCACCGTGCTCGAGAACGTGCAGCTCGGGCTGGAGGCCATGGGAGTGCCCGAGCCTGAGATGCGGCGGCGGTCGCTTGCGGCGATCGACCTCATCGGGCTCGACGGATTCGAGTCCGCCTACCCACGTGAGCTCTCCGGAGGCATGCGCCAGCGGGTGGGTTTCGCGCGGGCGCTGGTGGTGCACCCGAACGTGCTGTTGATGGACGAGCCTTTCTCGGCGCTCGACGTGCTCACGGCCGAGACGCTTCGCAACGATTTCCTCGATCTGTGGTGCGAGGGTCAGCTGCCGATCAAGTCGGTGCTGCTCGTGACACACAACATCGATGAGGCCGTGCAGATGTGCGATCGGTTGCTGATCTTCTCCACGCATCCGGGCCGCGTGGTGAGCGAGATCAGCATCGATCTGCCCAAGCCCCGCCGCGCCCTCGACCCCCGCTATATTGCGCTGGTTGACCGCGTGTACGCCGAGATGACGACCCGGCCCAGCGGCGAGCAGCGCCCGGGTGCCCGGATGGAACGGTTTCCGGGCACGGGCATCGGCACCGTGCTCACCCATGTCTCTTCCAACCTGCTGTCGGGTCTAATGGAGGCGCTCGCGGATGAGCCGTTCCGCGGCAAGGCCGACTTGCCGGAGATCGCCGAGACGCTGCACATGGAGGCCGGTGATCTGCTGCCCGTTGCCGAGGCATTGCAGATGCTGCGCTTCGCGGAGATCGAGCGAGGCGACATCCGGTTGACCGAGGCGGGCATGCAGTTCGTGCGGGATGAGACCGACGAGCGCAAGCGGCTGTTCTCGAGGCACCTGCTGACGTACGTGCCGCTCGCCGCGCACGTGCGTCGAGTGCTCGATGAGCGCAAGGGGAAGTCGGCGCCCAAGAGCCGCTTCTTCGACGAGCTCGAAGACTACATGGCGGAGGAGGCGGCGGAGCAGACCCTGCGCACGATAATCAGCTGGGGACGATACGCAGAGGCGTTCGCTTACGACGATAATCGACAGGCCTTCAGTCTGGAGAATCCGGCCTAGGCGCGGCACCTGAGATTTCCAGACCGCTTGACCGGGATCGGGGGAGAAAAAAGGGGGCGATCCATGGATCTCGAGCGTGAGTTTGGTCGGGCGAATGCGAATGCGCCGACGGAGCTGTCGCGCTTCGCGTTCCTGATCGGCAACTGGCAGTGCGAGGCCAGGCTCCTGCTGCCCAGCGGCGAGCGCCAGGTATTTCCGGCCAGCTGGTCCGGGCGCTACATTCTCGACGGCTACGCGATCGCCGACGAGTATCGGATGACCGGCTCATCGGGCGAGCTGATCGTGTACGGCCTGAATTTCCGCTCCTACGAGGTCGGCAAGCGGCTCTGGCACATCCGCTGGCTGAACGCGCTGGCGGGAAATTGGGTGGAACTGGCCTCGCCCGAGCTCGGAGGGGTCCGGGTCGCAGGCCGATCGGTCATCTACACATTCGAGGAGCCGGTGACGGGACATACCTACACGCGTGCCACCTACACGAGCGTCTCCAGCGATCGCTTCACGTGGCTCGGGGAGAAGTCCGAGGATCGCACCGCGTGGAGCGAATTCATGACCGTGGAGGCGCGACGGAGCCAGTAGGCGGCGGGACATCATGCAACTCGGAGAGCTCACCACCATCGGCTACCAGGGGGCGAGTCTGGAGGCATTTCTCGCTACGCTGAAGTCGGCCGGAGTAACCCTGCTGCTGGACATCCGCGAGCTGCCGATCTCGCGCCGCGCGGGTTTCTCGAAGACGCCCCTGTCGCAGGCGCTGGAGTCGGCGGGAATCGCATACCGACACGAGAAGTCCCTCGGAACGCCCCGGCGCATCCGCTATCGACATCGCCAGGATCGCAATCTGGAGAGTTTCTTCGCCGAGTACCGCGCACATCTGGCGACACAGACGGCGTTGCTCGATGAGCTCGCGCGCACGCTCGAAGGAAATGTGACCCTGATGTGCTTCGAGCGCGATCCGGCCGAGTGCCATCGCTCCGTGGTGGTTGCGGAGCTTGCCGCGCGCGCTGGGAGTGCGTTCCGTCATCTGTATTCGGAACCGCTTGATTCCGCCTGCACGGGACCGTGAGCGCTGGGCACTCGACGCCATGCACGCGAGGCGCGCACAGAAGTAGCGGCTGCCGCAGCGCGGCTATCGATCCGTCGCCTTTCGACCTCAGTGGGCCATCGTCAGCTTGAACAGATTGCCGTGGTTATCTGTGGCGATGTCTGTGACCCCGTTGAGATCGACGGGGTCACCCCTGGGGTCGCAATTCAATGCGCTAGATAGCGGTCGATCCAGGCGGGAATTCGCTGCGCCAGATCCTTCACGAAGCTGGGCCGGGTCAGGATGTGGTGTTGGCCCGGGTAGACCACGAGCTGCGCCGGTACCCCCAGCGTTCGCAAGGCCTCATACATCTGCTCGCCGCCGATCACGGGGACGTTGAAGTCCTTGTCGCCGCCGAGGAAGAGCGTCGGGGTGTGGATTCGATCCGCGTGGAAGAACGGATAGGAGACCTTCAGCCACAAGGAGGTGTTGGTCCAGGGGGCGCCGAGCTCGTGGGTGTACTGCAGGATGTACTCGTCGGAGCCGAACATCGAGATCTGGTTGGCGCTGCCGGCGCCGCTGACGGCCACCTTGAAGCGGCGGTCGGAGGCGATCGTGTAATCGGTCAAAATGCCTCCGTAACTCCAGCCGCCGATGGCAAGCCGGTCGGGATCGGCAATGCCGGCTGAGATCAGGTAGTCCACGCCGGCGATCAGGTCCGCAACCTCCTTGTCGCCCCAGTCGGCGTAGATCGCCTTGGCAAACGCGCTGCCGCGCCCACTGCTGCCGCGGTAGTTGACGCGCAGCACGACGAAGCCGCGCGTAGCGAACATCTGCGGCTCAAACTCGTACCCGTCCAGCCCGAGCGAATGCTCGTCCTGGCCGTTGGGGCCGCCGTGGATCCACAGGAGGGTGGGGTACCTCCGGCCGGCCTCGAAGGCAGGCGGCTTGACCACGATTGCGTGGATCTGCGCTCCATCCTTGCTCTTGAACTGGATGTCCTCGGCGCGGCCCAGGGTCACGCCCGACAGCCACGTGTCGTTGTGGGGAGTGAGCTTGCGCAATTGTCGGTTTTCGAGTGCGTAGACTTCGCCCAGTGTGCCGTCGCTTGTGCGGATGAGGGCCGTATGGCCGCCCGCGGAGCTCAGCTCGGAGACGACCGAGAGCTCGCTGGCGGCGTCGCGGGTGATGGCACCGTTCGAGACCTCGACTTGCGCAGGGTAGATCACGCGGTCGTCCTCGACGGCAATCCCGATAGTCGAGTTGTTGAGGAACGCATACGACATCACGGCGCGATCGAGTTTGTCCGTCAGCACGCGTGGCGTGCCGCCGGCCGCGGGCAGGACGCACAGCTGATCCTGGATGTACGCGTTGTACTTGGGCTCGATCCCCTGCAGATAGGCGAGCAGCTTGCCGTCCGGGCTCCACGCCAGTCTCTGATTGTTGGGAGCATAGGGGCGCAGCAGCGGGTGGGGTGTGGCGCCGTGTGTGGGCTCGATGAGCGCAATCTCCTCGCGCCCGTCGCGGTCGACGGGGCGCTCCCCGGTCCTCACGAAGGCGATGCGGGTACCGTCCGGTGACCAGGCGGGCAGATCCTCGTTGTATGCGGGATCGCTGGTCAGTGGCTCGAGCCGCTTGCTGTCCACGTCGAGCACGTAGAGGTGGCGCTCGTGTCCCTTGGAGAGATATCCCTCACCATCCTCCTTGAAATGCCAGGCTTCGATGACGATGGGCTTCGGGGTCTTCTCCTCCTCGGCCTGGTCCATCGCAATTACGATCCGCTTGCCGTCGGGCGACCACGCGTAGTTGGCAATGTCCGCGGTCACCCCCGTCAGCTGCCGGGGCTCGCCGCCGCGCCGGTCGAGCAGCATGATCTCGGCTTTCTCCGATCCCGCCGGGGTCGCAATGAAGGCGAGATAGCGGCCGTCGGGACTCCAGCGCGGCTTGCTCGTGCCTTCGGCCTCTGAGGTGAGAGCGAGGCGCTGAGTGCCGTCCCAGCTCACCATCCAGATCGCGCTGCGTGCTTGATCCGCTTCGAGGTTATTCGAGCTCACGACATACGCGACCCATGACCCATCGGGAGAGACCTGGGGATTGCCGACCGACTGCACTCGCAGCAGCTCCTCGGGCGTGAGAGGGTGGGGGCCCGGGGCCGCATTCACCTGGCCTGCCAGCAGTAATACGGAAGCACCGGCAACCAGTCGGCGTAGCGCAGTCATTCGCATGCGAGACTCCCCGTTTTGGACGCGGGATCATCCCGTTAGTTGGCGGCTGCGTCAAAGCCGGCTGCCCGCTGCGGGGTTTTCCGGCAGAATCGCCGCATGCACCGATTCATCGAATGGGCACTGCTCGGTCTGCTGTTGCCGGTCATGCCGGGACTTTGTGCCTCGGACGGCGTGCCGCAGCCGGCCTTGCGCGCGCGGGCGCTGGGCGTGCCCTTCGAAGGGACCCCAGGTCCCCATGATGCGGTCACCGATGTGGCAGGCGTCGAGGTCGGGCAGGTCACGCGCATCAGCGGCGAAGGGCTGTTGAGGGTCGGCAGCGGTCCGGTGAGGACAGGAGTCACCGTCGTGCTCCCGCGCGGCCGCAAGAGCATCACACCGGTCTATGGCGGCTTCTTCAACCTCAATGGGGACGGTGAGATGACCGGACAGTCCTATCTGCAGGACTTCGGTGTGGTCAGCGGCCCCATCGGCATCTCCAACACCAATGCCATCGGACAGGTCTACGCCGGTATCATGCAATGGTCGCAAAGGAATTTTGGCAGCGCCGTGACTCCGGTGGTCGCCGAGACCGACGACGAGTGGCTGAATGATCTCGGTGGATTTCACGTCCAGGCCAACGATGCCGTGGAGGCGATCGAGGCGGCGCGCGCGGGCGCGGTAGCCGAGGGTAACGTGGGCGGCGGGACCGGAATGGTGTGCTTCGGCTTCAAGGGAGGGATTGGCACGGCATCGCGCCTGGTTGACACCGCCAACAAGCGCTACACCGTTGGCGTTCTCGTTCAATGCAACACCGGTGATCGGACCACTTTGCGCATTGCCGGGGCGCCGGTCGGAGCTGCTCTGTCGGCAAGGTGGCTGCCGTGTTATGTGACGGAGCTTTCTCCTGCGGGCAAGCGACCGAAATGTACGGGGGAGGGCGCGGCCGGGAAAGTGCCGCCGGACCGCGGCTCCATCATCATAGTCGTGGCGACCGATGCGCCCCTGATTCCGACGCAGCTCAACCGGCTGGCACGTCGGGCCGCGCTCGGGCTGGGGCGTCTGGGTTCCTACTCCGGCAACGGCTCCGGAGACCTCGTGGTCAGCTTTTCCACCGCGGTAGTGGCCAACGATCCGGACAAGGGATATCCGGCGGCGATCGCTCCAGTGCCCAACCCCGACCTGGACCCGCTCTTCAAGGGGGTCGTGGAGGCGAGCGAAGAGGCCGTCGTGAACGCCCTGGTCGCCGCGAGGACCATGACCGGTGCGGACGGTCGGCGCTTCTTCGCGCTGCCGCACGACGAGCTTCAGGCCATCCTGAAGCGGTATGGTCGGCTGGCGCCCGGCGCGCCTGCCTCGGTCCACTGATCCGGGGCAGAACTGCACAGTCATTGCTAGCGTGGGTCCAACGTTGCCGGCGCGCGACAGTGAGGGCACGACGCTTGCTGCCTCGAGGCCGGGAAATGGAGGACCGGCGTTGATTTTGCTCACCCTCTACGGAAAGGCGGAGAAGACGGTCACGCTCGAGCTGACCGACCTGCGTGTAAGCGGAGGCGTTCTCTGGAGCCACCTCGACCATGGCCTGATCGCGAACTACTGTGAAAACAGCTGGAAGCATCGCGGTCGCTGCTACTCCCGGGTCTCGGTAGCCGGCGGATGCTGCCTGCTGTTCGGCATTTCGCGTGAGCCGACACTGCTGTCCGAGCCGCTCGAGCTCTTCTCATTCAGCGGATCCACTTTTCATGCAGCGGGCATCGCCGTGGCCCGCTACAACGAGCAACAGGACATGTGGCAGGGACTCGTTCGTCCCATTTGGTGGGCGGCCATGCGAATCGTCAGCGCGGGCGCGGTGTCCGCGCTCGTCGATCCCGCCAAAGTGGAAATCCTGAATCCGTGGGAGCCCTCGGATGAGCCTGGCGAGGTCGTCGCCTTGCATCGCGCAGTCGACGCCGAGATCGCGCGTGACTCGAACGTCCGCGAGTTTCCGTCTGCGAAGAGAGGCAGCTAAGCCGCCGGCACCGCGCGCGGCGCGGTCATCGCACCTTCGCTGCAGGGCGAGCGCCAAGGTGCAGCCTGAGGGTCCTGGTGATGTGATCGCGCTGTTTCGCGACGACGCCCGCCTGGTCGGCATAGCGAGGCCACTCGCGCACGGCCTTCGTGACTTCAGCCAGCATCTCGGTCTCGCGACCCCGCTTCAATCCCGCCGCCTGCGCGGCAGCTCTGAAATCGGTCGGCTCGAACCCGTCGGTCTTTCCGTTCAGGGTCATCTGATGCCGGGCCGTCCAGGCGCCCCGCGGGTTGAATGCGTACGTCAGATCAAAGGCCGGCGACAGCGACCACGCGCCGCTCTTGTCCATCAGGAAAGCGATGTTCTTGACGTGGTCGTCCTGATTGCGCGCCACGACATTGAAGAGCATCCGGCGAAACTGCTGCTCGACGGAGCGCATGGGCAGCCCCAGTCGCCTGATGACGTCAAAGGCCTGCTCGTAGGCATACGCTCCCGCAGTGTTGAAATCAAAGTGAGCCAGGGCGGCGAGGGACTGCATGTGCAGCTTGCTGCCGTCGAGGTTGCGGTCGAAGCGTCGAGTCATGAAATGATTTCGTCCGTTCTCCTCCAGGAGCCTGCACTCGCTCATTTCTATGTCCGCATCCCGCGCCATGAGTGAATATGCGTACTCGATCCGGGTATAGCCTTGCGGATCCTCGAGCTCCTTGTCCCGGTTCGCGCTGACTCCGTCGAACTTGAGAAGCCAGTAGCCGAATCCCTCCGGGGCGGGGACTTGTCCGGATCGGACCTCATTGGTCCGGGGATTCCAGGCGATGATGGCTTTCGCCCGGGCGCCGCCTGCGGAGGTGCCGACTCGCAGAATTTCCTCCAGGCCTTCGTGCCGTCGACGGGGAGCAAAGGAGAGCTGCAGTGAGTTGCGATGCTCGAGCACCTCCGAGGCCAGCTCCACCAGGGAATCCAACCTGAGGCGGGCGGATGCGCGCAGGGCAGGGCCCGAATGCGGTACGAACTCGAGGGCTCCCATACCCCGTATGCCGATGTAACACAACCGCTCGACCGCGTTGAAACTCTCTGGGCGCCGACCCTGTGTGGCCAGCCACGCATCGATCAGCGTATTGCCGAACCTGTCCGGGAGGGAATCCGCCAGGAGACCTGGCAAGCCGTGGAACGAGATCGCAGGCAGCGCGGGAAAGCTGTACACCTGTGTGGACAACGGCATCACGAGGGGCGATAGCTGGATGCCACTGCGGACGAATGCCGGGTCGTACTGGAAAGCGGCGCTGGTCGCCGCATCCTGCAGTGAGACCGCTCCGATCGTGCGGCCCCAGAGACGGACCTCCGCGACATGGGCCATGCGCTACTCGCCCCATTTCCAGGGGACGGGCTGCCGGTGTGAGCGGCGATCGTCCGACTTGCGAGGTTGACTGACGCGCTTGCGCTCGCGGCCCTTCTGCTTCAGCAGCGTCATCGGGCTCTGCGGCGTATCCGGGATGAGGCCCTCCAGGCCGTCGAGCAGATTCAGGGCACGCAGCACTCGCAACAGCATGGCGGAATCGGTGCTGGCACCGCTCTCGATGCGCTCGAGTGTGCGCTTGGATATGCCAGCCTCTTCCGCGAGCGCTGCCTGCGTGAGGCTGGCATCGATGCGGCGCCGCTCGAGGCGGGAGCCCAGTTCCTGCAGGATTGCGCTGTCGGTCAGGGCCGAATCGAATCTCATGAATCGCCCTCGGGAGGTGGGTAGGTGTGCGGGCGCATCACTACTCGCCCTATAGGGCGAATTGTATAGAATCAGTTTCTTGATTTCAAGTCGCCCGTAATGGCGAATTATTTATATCTTATCCATTAAGTCGCCTTATACGGCGAGTATTAGTAGATCAGTAATTCAGCTCGGCCCGAGCTGCGTTCGTGCCGTTGCGGGCGAGATCCGCGGCCATGCGCAGCTCCCGTAGAAACAACTCGATGGTCG